>JAJYHY010000493.1 GCA_021784555.1 bacterium | reverse complement strand
GAGTTCTTCCTGCAGCGCCGGGAGCCGTTGCTCCTTCTGTTCCGCGTAGCGCCGGCAGCGTTGGCCGTCGGGCTTGTGCGGACTTTTGTTGCGAGCCACTTTTCCACTGCGCTTTGCAGGTTTTCCATCTTCCAGACTTTGTCTATCAGGCTATACCATTTGCCTCCTTTCACTCCTCTTTCGAGGGTGGCCAACATCCGTTCCGTCCACACGCTGGCTTCGGTCCACGCCCATTCCGGCGCTACCTCTCTGCCTTGTTTAGCCGGTGGCACTCCCGGCAGGGTCAATTGCCCGCTTGTGTCCGTCACGTCTCCACCTTCCTGCCCCCCTTGGCTCCACGGGAATTAGCCGTTTCACAGCTACTATGGGGACTCTGACTCCTGACCCGCTCCTTCCAGCGCCGGGTCAGGTCTCCTTGGTTTGCGTGCGCGCGCTTCCAGACATTCCGTCTCCAACCACCCCATGCGCCTCCGCTCCGGCAATGCTCCTTGCTCCGGGCGGACTTGGCCCCCGATTCGCCTTTCGGGCTATCGGCGGTTCTTCGGACTTCGTTCATTGATAGCAGTCTCGTCAGTCGCATAAGGCCGTATCGAGTTCGTATCGCAGGCGTCACTTCGCCCGCACTTCTACGGACTATCTGTTCACTTCCAGTTGCTCTCCACGTCGCGTTGCCGGGACGCAGTTACTTTCAGTTGTCTGGCGGGAAGCTCCGCCAGGGAGGGACTTTCACCCTCCGGTGCGCGCCCGCTTCCCAAGCGCACTATCGCCGAATTGCATTCGGCAGGGGGGTGGGTTCTTCGAGACCGGTTGCGTTGCGCGAGGGCCTGCGGATTGCAAATCCGCGATCCAGCAGGATGCAATCCTGCGCTACGTGCGCATCTCAAAATCTGCGGGGGGATTCTCGTTAACTGACATTTTGATGGTAGTTTTGGGGCGGGATTGAGACAGGCTTGTCACCTCAGGCGGAGGTTGTTGCCGACTCCCGCGCGTTTGCTGGGTTTAGAGGCGTTGGATGGTCATGCGCGCAGTGAACTTGCAAGTGCCTGCCGCCCGGCAGTCCTTCTTGCCGCGACAATAGAATACGCGGCCGCGTATTCTATTGTCGCGGCCTTCACGAACCACCCTAAAGGCAGCGCCTCCGTTTCCCGGCCGCCCGCATCACTCTTAGCCCGCATATTCTCCAGCGCGGCAGGTCCGGGTTACACCCCGCTGAAGCGGGGTGTTAATCAGAGAGGAGATACCACACAAGATTCTTCCAAGCACACACGACGTAAGTCGTTGCGGCCCAACGGACGGCGTAATGTGCTTCGTTCTTCCGTTGCCAGCGGCGACTGTTTTGCTGAGATGCGCACGCGAGGAACACGAGGAACACTGGCGGATTGCCTTCCGGAAAGGAATAGCATACAACCATCGCATGGCCTATTTCATAGTACTCCTTGCAGCCGTCTGCGCCACGACCCTCAGCCATGGGCAAGGCAGCCGTTGGGTAGGCACCTGGAGCGCATCGCCGCAGTTGGTGGAAACCAGGAACCTGCCGCCGCCACCTGGCCTGGCCGGCAACACCTTGCGAGAAGTCATTCAAGCGTCTATTGGTGGGAGCCGGCTTCGGGTGAGGTTCTCCAACCGATTCGGTTCGAGCCCAGTCACCATAACCTCGGGCCATATCGCCCTCTCAACGGGGCGCAGCGCTATCAAAGCGGGTACCGATAGAACTCTGAAGTTTCACGGCAAACCGTGGGTGACGATTCCGCCGGGTGCCTCCGCCCACTCGGACCCCTTCGAATTTAACCTGGCTGCCTTGTCGGATCTTGCGGTGACGACCTGTTTCGGCGCCTGCTCGGTCGATGTCACTGGGCATCCCGGCTCCCGGACGACCTCCTACCTGCAAGCAGGCAACCAGGTTTCGGCGGGGGTGTTGCCGGCAGCAGTCAAGACCGCCCATTGGTATATTCTGGACGGAGTCGATGTGCAGGCCAACCATTCGACCGCGGCGCTGGTGACTCTCGGCGATTCCATTACGGACGGAAGGGGTTCAGGGACAGACAAGAACGACCGCTGGCCGGATGACCTGGCGCGCCGCCTGCAAGCGAGCAAAGACGCCAGGCAGGTCGCCGTGCTGAACGCGGGCATCGGCGGCAACTGTGTGTTGCATGGAGGTCTGGGCCCCACCGCGCTCTCACGGTTCGGCCGCGACGTGCTTTCCCAAAGCGGCGTGCGCTGGCTGATCGTCTTTGAGGGGGTCAATGATATTGGCACAAGCCGCGATGCCAACGTGGCGGCGGTTGGCCGCAATCTGGTCGCAGCCTATAAACAATTCATTTACCAGGCCCACGCCCATCGCATTCGGGTCTATGGGGCCACCATCACGCCCTTCGGAGGGTCCTTTTATGACACCCCCGCCCACGAAGCGGTGCGCCAGACCGTCAATGAGTGGATTCGGACTGGCGGAGGATTCGATGCCGTGATTGACTTCGACGCCGTGCTGCGGGATCCGAGACATCCCCGGCGTCTCTTGCGCGCAGCCGACAGTGGGGACCATCTGCACCCGAATGAACGCGGGTATCATAAGATGGCCGACGCGATAGGCTTGAAACTGTTCGAGAATTGAAACCCAGCCAACCTATGCGGCGTCTGATTCACCAGCGGCGTGCAGAGGACTGCGCGCCCTACCAACGTATGAAATCAAGAAATTATCCCCCTCTCGCGGTAGCCATCTTGACGGCGGCAAGTTTGAGCCATGCCCGTCCAGCAAATGCCTCTTCCGGCACCGCCAATCTGCCACCACCGAAGACCTGGACCGCTCGACAAGACCATCAAAACATGATGGAGCAGTTGGGCATTAAAACGCTGCGGCCCGGCGCGGAGGGCATGAATCGTCGGGCTGCCAACTATCAGAACACCGACGAGGCCAAGGCAAATCCTTATCCCGACCTGCCGGACCCGCTCACATTGAACGATGGCGGGAAAGTCACCACGCCGCAAATGTGGTGGACACAACGCCGCCCGGAAATCGTCGAGGGTTTCGAGCGGGAGGTTTATGGCCGGGTTCCGCGGGATGCGCCAAAAGTCACCTGGGAGCTTATCAGCACGAGCCATACCAACAACGGCGGCATTGCGGTCGTCACCAAGAAACTCGCCGGCCACGTGGACAATTCTTCGTATCCGCTCATTAGCGTGACTATCCCCTTGACCTTGACCACGCCCGCCAACGCCTCCGGCCCGGTGCCGGTGATGCTGCACTTTGGGTTCGACTGGAGCCGCTTTTTCCGCGCGATGAACCGCTTCCGGAGAACGAATCGCGCCGCTCGGAGGAATCGTCCCGGCGCGGGCAATGGCTTTCGGAGATTTGCCGGATTCGCCGGCCCCAATTGGGAGCAACTGGTCCTGTCTAACGGCTGGGGTTACGCCGTCATCATCCCGACCGACTATCAGGCCGACAACGGCGCGGGCCTGACGCGCGGCATTATCGGGCTATGCAACAAAGGCCAGCCGCGCAAACCGGACGACTGGGGCGCCTTGCGGGCCTGGGCTTGGGGCGCGAGCCGTGCCCTGGATTATCTTCAAACCGATCCGGCCGTGGACGGCAAGCGGATCGGCATCGAGGGCCTGTCGCGCTTCGGCAAGGCGGCACTGGTCACCATGGCCTTTGACCAGCGTTTCGCCATCGGCTTGATTGGTTCTTCGGGCAAGGGCGGCGCCGCGCTGTTCCGGCGCCACTTTGGTGAAGAGGTCGAGAACCTGACCGGTACGGGCGAATACCACTGGATGGCGGGCAATTTTCTCAAATACGGCGGGCCGCTGACACCCGGCGACCTGCCTGTGGACTCGCACGAACTGATCGCCCTTTGCGCGCCGCGGCCCGTGTTCATTAGCTACGGCGCCACTTCCGGCTCTCCCAGGGCCGAAGGGACGTGGGTGGACCAGCACGGCAGTTTCATGGCCGCTGTCGCCGCCCAGCCGGTCTATCGGTTGCTGGGGAAAAACGCCCTGGGCATTCACGATAGTTACCTGACGGCCAAGATGCCGCCGATCAACGTTGCCCTCACTCGCGGTGCCCTGGCCTGGCGCCAGCACAACGGCGGGCACGCCGACGGCCCGAACTGGCCGGCGTTCTTGAAATGGGCCGACCGCTGCCTCGACGGCACGGCACGCCTCAGCTCTCGCTGAGCGCCCGCACTCATTTTACGCGCTGGGGAAATGTTCGCGCATTCGAAGACGATCGCGCACGCTTTGGCCGATGATCACAAAGATCAAAGTACAGTCGTTCAAGTCCGTGGAGTCGGCTGAAATCGAGCTCGGCCGCGTCAACTTGTTCGTCGGTGCAAACGGCAGCGGCAAGAGTAATTTGCTTGAAGCTATTTCCGTACTGGCCGCCGCCGCATTTGGGCGTGTCGATCAGGAATCGCTGCTGCGCCGCGGATGCAGGCCCGGCGGGTACTACCGTCCTCTGTTTTGGAGCATTTCACCCGATGTCGAGACGGTAATCAGCGCCGAAGGAGACGGCGCCAGTTACGCGGTGACCCTTTCCGCACCTCCGCTGGACAGGCCGTCGGGTTGGGAGTTCCGAAAGGAACTGTGGAAGTCCGACGGAGATATTCTTGCCGCTCGAACTATTACAAATGGCTCGGCGAGAGGAGACGTTCAAGCGGGCCTTGCCGCCTTGCGTCTAGCTGAAACCACACCGGATAATCCGGGGGCAGTGATGCTCAAGCTTCTTGCCGCATACGGCATCTACCTGCCCAATACTCTAATCCTTCGAGGGTGGGTCCCGGACGCCACTGCCATTGAATTAAGCTCATAAGCTCCTAAAACACTGATTTTTTGACGCGCCGTTGAAAATGATAAGAGCGATGGAACGA
>JAJYHY010000492.1 GCA_021784555.1 bacterium | reverse complement strand
CAGCTCTCTTGATGATGGGCGTGGGCGGTTGGTGGACCTGGCGCAAGCTGAGCGGCCCCGCCGCCCCCAAGGCCGTCGTCACCCAGCAGACGGTTGGCCCCTACCGCATCCAGGTTCTGAGCGGCTCCAGCCAATTGCATAAGACCAAGGATACCATCCGCATCGAGGTCACCGACGCGGCGACCGGCAAACCGGTGGACGTGGGAGCGGTTTGGTTCACGCTGTCGATGCAGATGCCGGGCATGAACATGCAGGCGGCCGCCCAGTTGGAAAAGGGCCAACAACCCGGCGTCTTCAGCGGCTTCATCACCCCCGGCGACCAGGGCGAATGGACGGCCAATGTCGGCTACCAGAACCGCCAGAGCAAAAACTCGGTCAGTTTCTCCATCAACATAGTGCCGTAGTGTGTGGTTCTACGAACATCACCAATAACACCAGCTCACATTTTGGCGATACCCTTGCTCTTGAAAAGCCACAAACACCCCAATCCCTCGCCCCGCGACAATAAAATACGCGATCGCGTATTTTATTGTCGCGTCCATGCGGGCGCCCGACCCAAGTTCATCGCCAAAATGTGAGCACCAGAAATCTGTGAATCATGTCTAAACCATCCAACAACAGCCCTTGGGTCCCCATGGCCATCGGCTTTGCTATCGGTATTATTACACTCGGCGCCTTCGTCCTGGCGCGGAATCACGATCGCCAGCCGACTCAATACACGCTGGCTTCCCCCGCCCAACCCGCTGCGCCGCCGGTCGTCTCCGCCACGCCGAGCTCGACTGGCCTTCCACTCCTGGATTCGCCGGCGCCGGCGCCGAACCCGGTCGTCACCCGCGTGGCCGCCCGATTCACTTGCACCTGCGCGGACCGCTGTGGCAAGACGGTGGACGTTTGCACCTGCGAGACCGCCCAGGCCGAACGCGCCTTCCTGCAAAGGCAATTGAAGGACGGCCGTACCGAGGCCGAGGCCGCACAAGCCTTGAAGCAGACCTACGGCGGGCAGAGGTTATAGAAGAACCACCTTTAGTCCGTCGCATCAAGCTCGCTTTGACTCCGCGGCGATTTCGGCGTTTGAATCCGGGTTCAACGCTACTCGGTTCCGGCTTGGCCGGTGGGCGCATCTTGGCTGTAGCACCCTGACCGCTGGATCCCGAGTTGACGCTGTAAGTCCTTGTGCCGTAGGTGCCATTGGGCCGAGAGCCGGTACCCAGCCAGGCCCCTCGTGGTGGTACAGTCAAGCTGCGCTCATTACCCGGTAGGGGGCCGGTTGTTTCCTTGTCCGTCGTGGAATCGGATAGTATTCTTTTCTTGTATGAGCACACTCCCTGAAATTGAAGCGGCCCTGCCGAAGCTCTCAGCCGAGGAACTTGCGCGAGTCGGGTTGGTCTTGCAGCGCCTACAAGGTGGATGCCAGGCCGACGTGCGCTTCGACGGCCGGACGTGGCCCAAGACGCCGAAGGAAATCGCGGACGAGCTTGCTGAGGTTGATGCCCTACCACCGTTGCTCTCACCCGAGGGAGCCAAGCGATTTGACACCTGGCTGGCGGCACAGAGGAAGCGCCAGGAGGCGCTGGCGCAACGCCGTAGCGAAAGAATTCGCAAGCTGTTCACTTGAAACGGTACTTGCTCGATACAGGCAGCGCGGCTGACTACCTGAACCGGCGCGGAGGCGTTTATTCCCGGGCCAGGCAAGTTCGCGAGCAGGGCGGCCGTCTTGGGCTGGGCGCGCCTGTTCTGGGCGAGTTGTGGGACGGCGTCTTTTACAGTGCGACCCGTAAGTTCAATGAGGCGCTGCTCAGAAGACACATCGGCCATTTCGCGATCTGGCCGTTCGACCAGGTGGCGGCCGTAGAATACGGGCGGCTCGCGGCCGAATTGCGCCGGCGCGGGCGAGCGATGCAGCAAATCGACGTTCAAATCGCGGCAATTGCTCGGTGCCTGGGCGATTGCACGGTGGTTTCCAAGGACACCGACCTGGGCGATGTTCCCGGCCTAATCGTCGAGAATTGGGCATGAGCTCCCCGTCCAATTGCGTCCGGCTCGCGCCCGTCAGCCTTGAGGCTCCCAGCAGAATTGCGAGCCTCCTTCCGGGCAGGATTTACCGTGGTCACGGGAGATGCCAGGCCAGACGTGCCCCGAACTCACGCGGTTGAAAAACCGCGAGGGATTCGCAGTTCGGAGTCGTAACATAGAGTAGAAACCGGCGGGCGGTGCCCGCCACCAAAGACGAGACGGTCAATATGAAAAACTCAAATAAGATCCTGTTTGCCGCGGCTCTCGCCGCAACCCTCGGCCTGGCGGGCAACGCCAGCGCCCAATACAAACCCACCGGAGACGATGGTATTACCGCCTCGCCGCGAGTCTGCCAAATGCTTAACGAGAGGGAGGCATCCGCGCGGGTCTCCGGCATGATCCCCTCTGCGGTGGTGGCCGTGGAGCCAAGCGGCGCCCCCGAAGGATTAGCCGCCTCTCCACGAGTGCGTCAGATGCTGGCCAAGCCGAAGACCGCCACCGCCACCGGTCCCGCGGCGGAAGTGACCTCGGCGGGCTACTACCCCACCGGTCCCGAAGGGATCACCGCCTCGCCGCGTCTGCGTCAACAGCTCACCGAGCGGGGCACCCCATTCATGGTCGCTCCCCTCAAGTGAGTCGGAATCCAGCGTCAGGGTCAGTCCTGGGTTAGTCCCACACTTTCTCCGCGAAGATGGAAGCCGAAGCGGCCGAACCAGCGCGGGACTGACCCTGATGCCCTCATTGTTAGCGCCGGATCAAAGTGGTATTGTTCCAAATTGTTAGGTATGAAACTGAATTCCAAACCTGGGCCAGAGGAACCCTTGGACAAGGTCTTGCGCCGATGGACTGTCAACACTCCGCTGCCTCCCCGCTTCCAGGAACAGGTCTGGCGACGAATCCAGGGGGCGGAAACACGGCGCGCGTCGGCGCTGTGGGGTCCGATACAGCGATGGCTCGAATCGGTCCTGCCTCGACCCAAGATGGCGTTAACCTACGTGACCACGCTGATGGTCTTTGGAATGGCGGCGGGATCGGTGACGGCGCAGATTCGAACCAGCCGCGTGGAAGCCAGCTTGGGCGCGCGATACCTCCAGGCGGTCGATCCGTACTACGCCGCCACGCAGCCATGAGAAGGGGTGGGTTCATTCTCCTGCTGGGCCTGGCGATCGGCGCCGCGGCGTTCGCCAGCATCTACTACGCGACCACCGCCTCGTGCCGGCGCATGTTGAGCGACCCGCGGCCGGAGCTGGCCTGGCTGAAAACGGAGTTTCACTTGAGCGACGCGGAGTTTGCCCGCATCTCCAAGTTGCACGAGGCATACCTGCCCCAATGCGAGGCACGTTGCCGCCTCATCCAGGAGCAGAACCAGAAACTGGAGAAGCTGCTGGGCAGCGTTACCAACATGACCCCGCAAATCCAAGAACTCCTGCTCGAACGGGCAAAGACGCGAGCGCAATGCGAGGCCGAGATGCTCAAACACTTCCTGGCCATCAGCCGTACGATGCCCCCGGACGAAGGCCGTCGATACCTGGCGTGGGTGGAAAAGCAGACCTTCTTCAATGCCCAGCCCATGGAGCAGCGCCCCAACATGCGCCAGCAGTCCATGGGCCAGCATGCTCACTGACAGCGCCCCCGCGCCCATGATCGAACCCCATTCCGATGAACAGGATGCCCGAGACATGACAGAGCTGGCAGGCGGCCATGACGCCGCCCTCAATGCCCTGATGGAGCGCCACGCTCAGAAGCTGTTTCATTATCTGGTTCGCTCGCTCCAAGACCAATCCGATGCGACGGACCTGGCGCAGGAAATGTTTGCGAAAGTGTACCAAAGCCGCGCCAGGTTTGACCCGAAACAAAAGTTCACCACCTGGCTTTACGCCATCGCCAGCAACCTGGAAACACCGCGCCCGGCGAATGAGAATGACAGAGGGCGTCCTAATCGGCGCACGCGGCTTGCCAATTCTTGTATGTGATATGCCAAAGGATGGGTAGTCCGCACCTGAAAAACTGGGCTTAATGCGCCCAATAAGCGGGTCCACGAGTGGGCTCGGAGATTTCCAAATATACGACGGAACAGACATAGCATGAAAACTGAAACCAATGTCAGCAAGCACTCGTTGTCTTGGCCCTGGTGGGCCGGGCTGGCCATCCTCGTGCTGGCTAACGTTTCCCACGCCCAATTCTATGCCGTGACGGACTTGGGCACGCTGGGCGGAACCAACGGCATGGCTTACGGCATTAACAACCACGAGCAGATTGTCGGCGCCGCGCAAACCGCCGTGGGCGCCTACCATGCGTTCATGTTCGACCAAGGCCAAATGATCGACGTAGGAACCGCGGGCGGGAGCAACAGTTGGGCCTACGGCATCAATGACAATGGTTGGATGGTCGGGGCCTCCGAAGTGCCGGGGGCGGGGACCAACGTAAACGCGTTTCTCTGCACCAACGCGCTGGAGGGCGCCGACATGATGGACCTGGAAACGCTGGGCGGCAGCAATAGCGTGGCCTGGAACATCAACATGGAGGGCGAGATGGTGGGCTGGTCGGAGACGGCCGACGGCAGCACTCACGGCTTCCTTCTCACCAACGGGTTCTTCGGGGACATGATGGACTTGGGCGCGGACGGCGGAACGGACTCGGAGGCCGATTGCATCAACAGCAACGGGGTGGTCGTCGGCGGCGCCATGATGTTCGACGGGAATGAAGAGCCGGTCATGGGTGAAGAAGGGCCGTCGGGGGAATGGAACATGACGGTGATGGGCATGGGCGGCATGGGCGGATGGGGGCAATCCGGCGGACAATCCTGGTCCGTCAATGACCTGGGCACGACCGCCGGCCAGGCGGCAG
>JAJYHY010000108.1 GCA_021784555.1 bacterium | reverse complement strand
GGTTTCAAGCTCACCTTGCGGCTGGCGCCGGAGGACAAGGCCGCGGCGCTGGCCCTGGCCCAAGGGCTGTGGAGGCGGCGGGCATGATCCAGATCACTCCGCAGATGCGGCTGCTCCTGGCGGTCGAGCCGGTCGATTTCCGCAAGGGCATAGACAGCCTGGTGGCGGTCTGCCGCCAGCGGCTCCAGGCTGACCCGATCCTGGGCGCGCTGTTCATCTTCGCCAGCCGCAGCCGCAAATCCATTCGTGTCCTGGCCTATGATGGGCAGGGCTATTGGTTGTGCCAAAAGCGCCTCTCGCAGGGGCGATTCGCCTGGTGGCCCGCCGCGGGCCAAGAGCCCACCGCGCGCTTGGACGTGCATCAACTCCAACTGGAATGAGTTCCTGGCAGGCTTGGTCTTCGGGCAGATGAGTTCGCTGGGACTGAGCTTGAGCGCCCACGCCAACTGCTTCACCGAGCCGGTCAAACGGGAGGCGGTCCACCAGCGCTTTCACCAGCGGACGGTGAAGTTCTTTCGGGCGACTTTCCAGGAGGTGCTCCACCACAGCCTGGCCGAGGGTTGCGAGCCGGCCCTCACCCAGGCCCTGGCCGAACACTTCCCGGCGAGTCACATCATCGATTCGACCAGCTTCGATTGCCCGGAGAGCCTGGCCAACATCTTTCCGGGCTGCGGGGGCGCGGCCTCGCCGGCCAACGTCTGTACGAGGAATTCTGCCGCCTCTGGCGACAACTGCTCCACACCACCGCCAAAGGACGGCAGCGCACCCGCAAAACCACCTGGGAGCTATTGGATGAACACTGGCTAAAAACTCCTGGCGCCTGAACACCCACGCCGCCCCATCCGACCATCTAATGAATCCGGTCGCAACACTACAACTCAGACATCGTTCGCTTAACACCTATTGTCGTCACAGCCGGCCCGGGGAGTGGAGCGTTTGCTTGCCCGCCCGGTGAAACGGCCGAAGAGGGCTGGTTGCAACGGGATCAATGTCCCAGGGTTGCTCCATAGCTGGCTTCCACTTGATACTTGCGGGCTTGGGCCTAAGTTAATCGTGCGAGGCGCGTAGGGTTTCCGCGGAATTCATTGGCATCTTGCGCGTCAAACTACAGAGGGAAACGATTAGTCCAATTGGTCACGACAACAGAGAAACGCAACGGCGAGCCGGACCTCGGCCTTTCGAATCTGCCATACGTCGAGGGCCTCTACGAGGCCTTTCTCCGCGATCCGTCGTCGGTGCCGCCGGATTGGCAGCGTTATTTCAACACCTTTGCGGACCGGGAATTCCGATTTCCTAAACCGCGCTTCGGTCCCTCTTTTGGCCCGTCGAGCATTTTCAGCGCGCCGGTGAGGCCGCGGGCGCGAACCGGCGGGCGGTTGGTGACCGATCCGGAGTTGGCCGCCATGCAGGACCGCGTCTATCTCCTCACGCGCATCTATCGCGTTCGCGGTCACCGGATTGCCCAGTTCGATCCTCTGGGCTTGCCTCGCCCGGTGCCACCGGAGCTCAAACCGGAGTTCTTCGGCTTTGTCGAGGCGGACATGGACCTGCCCGTCCACAGCGAGACGTTTCAATATGACGGCCCATTGACACTGCGCAAGCTGCTGGACCGGCTGCGCAATACTTATTGCCGCTCCATTGGCGTCCAGTACATGCACATCGACGACCTGATCGTCCGGCGCTGGCTCCAGCGCCGCATGGAGGGCACCCAAAACCATATTCAACTCCGGCGCGAGGAACAGTTGCGAATCCTGACTCGCCTGACCGACGCCGTCACTTTTGAGGAGTTCATTCGCAAGAAATTCGTGGGCGCCAAGTCGTTCTCTCTCGAAGGCTCTGAGAGCCTGATCCCGCTGCTGGATTTGGCGATTGAAAAGGCCGGCGAGCAGGGCATCCGCGAGATCGTCCTGGGCATGGCCCATCGCGGGCGCCTGAATGTCCTGGCGAATATCATGGGCAAGAGTGCGCAGCAGATCTTCCGCGAATTCGCCGATACCGATTGGAGATCGTATCCGGGCCGGGGCGACGTCAAGTATCATCTGGGCCACAGCACGGAATGGACGACCGCGCGCGGCATTCAGGTGCATCTCTCGCTCTGTTTCAACCCCAGCCATCTGGAATTCGTCAACCCGGTGGTCCTGGGCCGCACCCGCGCCAAACAGGACCGGGCCGGGGACACGCAGCATACGCGCGGCCTGGCGCTGCTCATTCATGGAGACGCGGCCTTCGCCGGGGAGGGAATGGTCCAGGAGACGTTGAACTTGAGCCAACTGGGCGCTTACGGGGTGGGTGGGGCGCTCCACGTCGTCGTCAACAACCAAATCGGCTTTACCACCAGCCCGGCCGAAGGCCGCTCCAGCACCTACGCCACTGATGTCGCAAAAACCCTCCAGATTCCCATCTTTCACGTCAACGGCGAAGACCCGGAGGCCGTGGCCCAGGTGGTGCGCCTGGCGATGGATTTCCGCCTCGAATTTAAGCGAGACGTTGTTATCAACATGTACGGCTATCGCCGCCTCGGCCACAACGAGGGCGACGAACCCTCATTCACCCAGCCGGTGCTCTATCGGGCCATCGCCAATCGGAAGCCGGTCCGCGAAGGCTACCTCGAGCATCTGCTGGAACTAGGCGAGGTTACGCGCGCGGACGCCGATGCCCTGGCCGCCTCCCGCCGCAACCTGTTGGAACGGGAGCTCTCCGAATCGGCCAAGCCTTCCCCAGCCCCGGAACAGTTGCGCGGCGCTTGGGCGGCTTATATAGGCGGACCGGAATGGGGCGTTGAGGAGCCGCAGACGGGTGTTCCTCGCGAGCAGTTGTCGGCCTGGATGGAACATCAGGCAAACCTCCCGCCAGATTTCCACCCCCACCCGAAAATCAAGAAGCTGCTTGAGGCCCGGCGGCAAATGGCTGCGGGCGCCCAGCCTCTGGATTGGGCGGCGGCCGAATCGCTGGCCTTGGCCAGCCTGGCGTGCGCGGGGTTTCGCGTCCGCATGACCGGCCAAGACACCGAGCGCGGCACGTTCAGTCAGCGCCATGCTGTCCTCCATGACTATCAAGATGGCCGGACGTACCTGCCGCTCCAGCACATCGACCGGCGCCAGGCCCCTGTCGAGATCTTCAACAGCCCTTTGTCCGAGAACGGCGTGCTCGGATTCGAGTACGGTTACAGCCTCGATTATCCCGATGGGTTGGTGGTGTGGGAGGCGCAGTTCGGCGACTTTTGGAATGCGGCCCAGCCTATTGTCGATCAATTCATCGCCAGCGCGGAAGAGAAATGGCAACGCCTCAGCGGGCTGGTGTTGTTGCTGCCGCACGGCTTCGAGGGCCAGGGCCCGGAGCATTCCAGCGCCCGCCTGGAACGGTTCCTGGCGCTCGGCGCCGCGGACAACATCCAAGTCGTCGTTCCGACCACGCCCGCCCAGTATTTCCATTGCCTGCGCCGGCAAGTCGTCCGCCCCTGGCGCAAGCCCCTGATCGTCATTTCGCCCAAGAGCCTCTTGCGGCATCCCAAAGCCGTTTCGAGCCTGGACGATTGCGCCCAGGGCGCCTTCCAGAGAATCCTGGCGGACACCGAAACCCGGCCTCCCGGCCAAGCCCACCGCCTTTTGCTCTGTTCGGGAAAGATCTATTATGAGCTGGAAGCCCACCGCCAGGAATCAGCCCGCCGCGATGTCGCTATCATCCGGCTGGAACAGCTCTATCCGCTCCATCCCGAGCTCATTGAGGAGGCCCTTGCCCAATATCGCGACGGCACCCCCGCCTTCTGGGTTCAGGAGGAACCGGCCAACATGGGCGCGTGGGTCTATCTGCGCGTGCAGCTTGGAGATTATCTTTTCGGGCGGCTCCCTTTCCGGGGCATCTCGCGCCCCATCTCGGCCTCTCCCGCCACCGGCTCTCATCGGCGGCACAAACTGGAACAGGCGGAACTCATCGCTCGGGCTTTCGGCGAAACACCATGATTATCGAACTTAAAGTCCCCTCCGTGGGCGAATCCATCACCGAAGTCGAGATTGGCGACTGGCTCAAAATCAGCGGCGACACCGTCAAGAAGGATGAGCCGATTGTCACGCTGGAAAGCGAAAAGGCCACCGTCGAGCTGCCGTCACCCGAAACCGGCGTCCTGGCTAAAGTACTCAAGCAAAAGGGGCAGGTCGCCAAAATCGGGGAGGTGATTGGCCAGATCGAGGCTAACGCCTCCGCGCCCCCAAGACCCGCCGCCACGAAGGCCGAACCACCCCAGGAGGGGGCGCAAGCACAGCCCGAGCAAGCACCCGAACCCGCTGAATCCCGACGCGTCGCGACGCCCCCCACAAAACAGCGGATCATGCCCGCCGCCGAACGCGCCCTCCAGGAGCGAGGTCTTCACCCCGAAGAGGTCCGCGCCACCGGCCCCGGAGGCCGCTTGCTTAAGGAGGATGTCCTCCGGCACCTGGAGCAGGCGGTACAGGCGCCCTCCCCCGCGGCGCCTGAGCAGAGACCAGGGGTCGGAGGTCAGAGGTCGGAGGCCGGAGGTCAGAGGTCGGAGGTCGGAGGTCAGGCCATCTCTCCATCAGCCCCCGAACAGGGCCCTCAGGCGGAACCTGCTCCCGGCCCTGAACTCCCAGCGCCTCCCATTAGCCAGGCTGTTGAGATTCACCCTGCGCCGCCGGAGCCTCCAGCGATTACGAGCCGGGAGGAAGACGCCGTGCCGATGAGCCGCCTGCGCCGGACGGTCGCCGAGCGCCTCGTCCAGGCCCAACACACAGCCGCCCTGCTCACCACCTTCAACGAAATCGACATGAGCAGTGTCCAGGCCCTTCGTAAGGAATATGGGGAGGCCTTTCTGAAGCGGTATGCGATCAAGCTTGGGTTCATGTCCTTCTTCGTAAAGGCCTGTGTCGATGCCCTCAAACAGTTTCCCGTCCTCAACGCCGAAGTGCGCCAAACCAACATCGTCTATCATAATTACTACGACGTCGGCGTCGCTGTGGGCAGCGGCAAAGGACTGGTTGTCCCCGTCTTGCGCAACGCCGAGCGCATGAGCTTTGCCGAGGTCGAAAAAACCGTTGCTGATTTCGCCCGGCGCGCCAGAGAAAACAAGCTGACCATCGAGGAACTGCAAGGCGGGACTTTCACCATCAGCAACGGGGGCGTCTATGGTTCACTGCTCTCGACCCCCATCGTCAATCCGCCGCAGAGCGGCGTGTTCGGCATGCATGCCATCCAGGAACGGCCGGTGGCTCGCGAGGGTAACATCGTCATCCGCCCCATGATGTACGTCGCCCTCACCTATGACCACCGTATCGTCGATGGCCGTGAGGCCGTCTCCGCCCTGCGCCGCATCAAGGAGGTCATCGAAAATCCGGCCCGGATGTTGATGGAAGTATGAGCTCGCTGCTCGCTCGGGTGCGATTAAATGTGTCGGGCACGGAAGGCGCCGGGGTCAGTTCTGCATCTTTTTCCGCCACTTCCGTTCCTTCGCCGCGGAAAAAGTGAGGACTGACCCCACGCCTGACCGACACTTTTAATCGCAGCCTGCTCGCTCGCCGCGCTTGACATCTCCGTCAAATTGGGTTCAAATTCAGGGCTATGAGGCGAGGCATGGTTGCTGTAGCGATGCTGACCTTGGGCGCTCAGTTGACGTTTGCCCAGGCCCGAAAATTTGATGCCGCTTTGCCAGCGCACGGTTTGGGGCTGTCCCGGCCCGGTTTTAGCGCTCCATCGCTCCTCAGTTATGACCTCGTGAATGTGCCGGCGCCCCATCAGGAGCACTTGGCCATCACGCATCGACTGCAAATCCAGGGGCCCGTCGTCCACGTGCTCAGGGGAAAAGGATTCTGGGCCTTTCCCAAAAGGCTCTTCAGTCTGCTCAATCCTTTCCGTCCGCGTGAGCGCCGCCAGGCAGTTCGGGTAAAAGGCGTTGGCCGTCTGAGCACGCGTCCCTGGACCGCTATAGCCGGTTGGAATCCCGGCCAATCTGCCTTTCCAGATGCGACGACTTCCACGTTCGGCCTCAGCCTGATCTCCCTTAACTCCGCCTCGCCCTGACCAGTCAGGTGGCGATAGGAGCGCGGACGAGGGTGTCCGCGCTCCTATCGTGTGCGTCTGGCACTCTTGACCCGAGCGGTTACGTCCTGATGCGGCGTCAGGGCTGGAGCAGTTCCTGGATTTCCTCCCAGTTCAAGGCGGCCGCAAACTCCTCCTCGCCCCCAATGGTCGCGCGCAGGGTCTCGCGCTTGCGATTCTGGAGGGCGAGGATCTTTTCTTCGACCGTGTCGCGGGTGATGAGTTTGTAGCTGGTCACGACGCGGGTTTGGCCTATCCGGTGCGCGCGGTCCGTTGCCTGGTCTTCGACGGCGGGATTCCACCAGGGGTCAAAATGGATGACGGTGTCGGCGCCGGTCAGGTTCAGGCCGACGCCGCCCGCCTTGAGACTGATCAGAAACACCGGGATGGCGCCATTGGACTGAAACCGCTCCACGACGCCAGCCCGGTCCCTTGTCGAACCATCCAGATAGCAGAACTCGACACTTTCCGCCGTCAGTTTCTCCTTCAGGAGCGCCAGCATCTCGACAAACTGGCTGAAGACCAGCAGACGGTGCCCGCCATCCAACACTTCCTCCAGGAGTTCACCAAACATGTCCAGCTTGCCCGAGGAACCCTCCGGCTTCACACCGTCGAGTTTCAATAGCCTCAAATCGCAGCAGACCTGCCTCAGCCGCAACAGGGCCGTCAAGACGACCATCCGGCTCTTGGCAAGCCCCTGCGCGCCGACCGCATCCAGGACCTCTTTGCGGCTGGCTTCAACCAGTTGCTGATAGACTGCGCGTTGCTCCGGCGTCAGTTCGCAGAAGGAGACCTGTTCGAGCCTGGCGGGCAGATCGGGGGCGACTTCCTTCTTGAGCCGGCGCAAGATGAAGGGGCGGAGGCGTCGCGCCAGCCGGGCCTGAGCTTCGGGGTTTTTGTCTCTGACGATGGGCAGCTCGTAGCGCTCGCGGAAATCTTTGGCCGCCCCGAGGTAGCCCGGCATGAGGAAGTCGAAGATCGACCAGAGATCGAGCACAGAATTCTCCAGCGGGGTTCCCGTGAGAACCAGGCGATTGCGCGTTCTCACGGATTTGACCACCTGGGCGTTTTGAGTCTGGCGGTTCTTGATGTGCTGGGCTTCGTCGAGCACGACCGTGTCGAACTCCAACCCGCGATACCGCTCGGCGTCGCGCCGGAGCAGGGCATAACTGGTGAGGATGAGGTCGGACCCGGGAATCCGGTCAAAAAGCGCGTGGCGGTTCGGACCGTGAAGGGCCAGGGCCTTGAGTTGGGGCGTGAATTTCTTTGCCTCCGCCAGCCAGTTGAAGACGAGGCTGGTGGGGCAGACGATGAGCATCGGCGCAACGCCCGGCTGCTTTTGCCGAACGAACCGGAGGAAGGCCAGCGTTTGCAGCGTCTTGCCCAGCCCCATTTCATCGGCCAATATCCCGCCGAACCCGTTCTCGCGCAGAAACCCCAGCCACGCCACGCCTTGCTTTTGGTAGGGGCGCAGGACGTTTTCGAGGTCGCCAAGCGGCGGGCATTCTAATTTGGCCTCGCCGCTCTGCCTGGCCGCCCGCTCGCGCCAGGCCGCCGGGGCCTGAACTTTCCAATCACTGTGCTGGCGCAAGGTCGCTTCGAGGAAACCCGCCTGTCGGCTGGAGATGCGGTAGCCCTGGGCTTGCTGCCGCGGGGCGCAATCGAGCAGCACCTCCTGCAGTTCCTCGACCGCTTCGGTATCAATCACGGCCATCTTGCCGTTCTTGAGCCGGGTGTGGCTCTGCCCGGACAAGATCAGGCGCTGGATGTCGGTTGGCGAGAATATCTCTCCGCCGCTGGAGGCAAAAACCACGCCCAAGTCAAACCATTGCACGCCGGACGATGTGATCTCGAACCGCGGCTGAACCCGCTCGATATTCCGCATCGTGCGGTTCTCCAGGTGCTCATCCAAGCTCACGCTCCATTCACGTTGCAGGCGTGGGAATTCCCGCGCGAAAAAGTTCAGGACGGCGTTCTGGCCGAGCAATTGCAGCTTGCCCTGGGCATCCGGGCCGGAGAAGCCGCTACGCTGCAGCCGGGCTAGCGCCGCGCGCTCGGCGGCGAGGTCGCGAATCGAGTAGCGGGTTGGCAGGTCCGGATCGGGCAGCCATACGGTCTCCTCTGGGGATGTCACCCCGATGGTCATAATGCGCGGGCCGTAGGCGCATTGGAGCAGGGCTTCGAGCCGGGCCATTCCTCCCTTGAGGTCGAGCAGAAATCGCGGCGCCTGCGGTTCGAGCGTGAAATCTTCCGGCTTGAAGTCCGCTTCAAAGCCGCCCATTGCCTGCAACGGCGCCCAATCCTGTCCCAGGAATTGAGGCACCTGCGAGCGCGGCACCCGCACCGGCCCGCCCAGGACGTTCCTGGCCACGGCAGGCAAACCGAGCGGCTGGAGCGTGTTCGCTTGCCACACCCAGTCGCCAAGGAGCACGGGTGGCGTGGTCCGGTCCTTGAGCGAGAGGACGATTTCACCGTTTGTGTCGAGTGTTGCGCGTAACGGGAGTTGACAAGGTTTCCTGGTAACGATGACCTCATTGGACTTGCCCAGAGTGATATTCGGATGCCCAGCCAGGACTGGCAGCAGCGCGGCAAACTCGCTCGTGCCAAGCTGCACCAGGGTCGGCGCCTCGCCGCCCGCCAAGGCTTCAAGACGGTCAAGGATGGCGTTGTCCTGCTCCGAGAATAGGGGTCGGTTCTTAGTATTGACAACTTTCTTGTGTTGCGCCTGATTTTCAAACGACTTATCAATACTAAGAACCGACCCCAAAACGCCCCGCCACTTGGCTTCAAACACCAGCATCACTTTGCCGCGGGCGATTGCCTGGTCGAAATTCGGGGGGAGAATGATGAACAGTTCCGCCGGTTCGCCAGTGGGGTCGCGTTCGAGCGCGGAGGGCTTTTTCGGTTCAGATTTCGGCTGTAGCCCGCCTGCCGGCACGCTTGGCGGAGGCGGGCTTGCTTCCGCCTTTTGCGCTCGTAACCAGTGCAATCCCACGGCGACGACGTGGCCGCAGATCTTGCCCCATTGCCGCGCGTCGCGGCAGGTGCAGAGATTCTCCAGGTCAATGTCGTCCTTTATCACGAGCGAGGCACGGAATGAAAGGCCGTTTGATTGGACGACGCCGCGCAGCAGCGGTGGCTCCCAAAAGGAGCTCAGCACTTCTCCTTGGGCCAAATGAGCGCGCGCCCGTTTCATGGCTTCCCACCCCGCCGCTTTGCTCAGCAAGGCCTCTGTAAGTTCGACCGGCATTCTTATCAATATGCGGGCAGGATGACCAAGGGTTCAAGGCCGGGCTGGCCGGGTTTGCGGGGGAGTATATGCACCCCCTGCGAGCCGCCGCAGTGCTACAAGCCTCATAACCATTGGGGGATCTGAATCGCGGCGACCACGAAGCGATCTCAGCGGCGTCAGAACGCCTTCTCTTGAGCACCTCACCATTAAGGACTTGGGCGCCCCCCTCTGCGCCCGGCGCTGGAGCTGCACGAAACGTCGTGCGCGGTCGCCCGGGAAGGCATCCGTCGCCAGAATGCCGGAGCCGGCGCGGACGAGCTCGAGCGCCAACTCTGCAAGCGGCCTTGCTGAACGAACCGTCTCAACCGAAACTTGCGGTTCCCCGGCCTTGCGGACTAGTTTTGGGCCCATGGCACGCAAACTCCGAATTCAGCACCTTGGCGTCGTCCGCCGCAGGACACACGCTGAGGAAAACCACGATCTGAAACCCCTGACCGGGCCACCCGCAATTCGAGCGGTTGCTCTTGCGCTCATTTTGGCTGTTCTTTGCGTTTGCCGCCCTGCGAGCGCCACTGCCGAAACGACCTTTAACGGCAGGTTCTTTCGCGGGAGTGGCGATGTTCAGTATCTCCGGTTGCTGGAGACGGCCCGCCGGATGTTTGCGCCCGACCCAAAGTACGAAAATCTGGCGATGCTTTACATGCCGAGTTGGGATGGGTTGGTTGAGGGCCCGACGTGGGACGCGTGGTGGATCCAGAACAGCTACGGCCCGACCTACGCTCTTCTGCCCTTCCTCCAGGAGCCGTTCGTGACGTTCCTCCAGCATGCCCAGGACCTCTGGTTCGACCAAATGGGAGACGGCAAGCGGGTCGGAGCAGCGCCACCCTACAACTGGGTGGCGCCTGACGGGTGTCTCTGCGATTGCGCCCGGCCGGGCTGGATCATCTATCGGCAGGGCGACGGGCGGGTGCAAATCCACGATTGGGCCATGGAATTCACGGCGGCGGGAATCTTGCTCCAGTCCGAGTTGCTGCTTATCAGCCACGACGCTCAGGCCATTGCGCATTACCTCCCCAAGCTCGAACGCTGCGCGAATTTCATCGAGACGCGCCGCGATCCCACCAACAACCTCTTCCTGGCCGGGCCGGCGGCCAACCTGCTCGCCCCCAGTTACGCCGGCTGCAAGAAACCGGACGGCACCTATGGCAAGGCTTATTTGACGGGGCTTTCCGTGACCTATATCGCCGCCCTGGACAGGCTCATCGAGCTGGAGAAACTGGCCGGCCACCCGGAGCAGGCCAGACTCCTGGTCGTGCGGCGCGACTCCGCCAAAAAAGGTTTGGCCTTGCTCACCACCAAGGAGGGGTACTTCATCCGGTCGCTGGACCCGGATGGGACGCGCCACGGCGTCTATGGCGCGACACGACACGGCTACTTCGAGGCCTCGCCCAATCACGATGCCATTGCCTTTCGCGTAGTGGACCATGCCCAGGCCGAGCGCATTTATGACAAAATCGCCTCCATCCCGGGGCTGAGACCGTACGGGTTCATTCTGCCGAATTACCCTTCCTACGACGACATGTATGAAAAGCCCACGGGCCTCTGGGCCTATGGCACGTGGGTCAACGGCGGGGCCTGGTCCACCTGCGAGGCGCGGATGATGCTGGCCTATTACCGGCTGGGCAAATTTAAGGATGCCCGCCGCTCGATGGAGCAGTTGCTCACCTTCGCCGACCGGTTCCGCATGGACAACCCGCTCGTCAAATTTGGCAGCGCGGTCTATCAGCCCAACCAGCCCATCAATCTCACCTACGATGCCTTCGGCCCTCCGGCCGGCTTTATCCGCGGCCTGTTCGAATACATCTACAAGGCCAACTCCCTTACGCTCTATCCTCACATTCCGCCAGGCATCACGCGGCTGGAACAGCGGTTCCCTGTCCGGTTCGGGACCAAGCGTCTTTATCTCGCGAGCGTCGGGACAGGGCCAATAACCTCCGTGACAGTCAACGGCAAATCGTGGCGCTCATTCGACCGGCGATCGGTCGTACTCGCTTATGCTGCGTTGCCCGAAAGGGCGGCCATCGAAATCGCGATGGGCGGGGCCGAGCCGGCCAGCTTCGCCCTTCCCTCGCCAGAGCCGCATGTCCTGCCCGTGCCGCCGCTGGATGCGGTCTGGAGCCAGCTCAAGGGAGTGAACATGTCCAGCAACGCCTTGCCTCTCCGCATTGGGGCGGACAGCAACGGCCAAGACCGTTTTCATGGAGACATCGCTTCGGTCTATATCTTTAACCGCGCCTTAGGCGCGGAGGAGATAGCGGCATTGGCTCGGAACGAGCCGGGACCGCTTCGGAACGACCCGGCGCTCGTTGGGGCATGGTCCTTCGGGCAGACTCAAAACGGCGCGTTCGCCTCAGAAGGCGGCGCCGGCCTGCGGGCCTTCGCCGAGGGCCGCGTTGAAACCACGTCCGCTCCGGAGGGCAGCGCCATTCACCTGGATGGGACAGGTTACCTCGAAGTTCCATCCAGCCCTCTTCTTGATTTCACAGACACCTGCACCCTGGCAGCCTGGGTTCGGCCTGAATCCTTGCCCTCAGGAGGCGGACGCATTCTCGATAAATCGGAGGCGGGCACCTCCAATGGTTACCTCCTGGACACCTATCCCGGCAATTCGCTGCGGCTCATCACCCAGGCCGGAACGCTCACTTACGATGCCAAACTTAAGCCAGGCCAATGGGTTCACGTTGCGGCAACCGTCAAACCGGACGGCCAGCTTGCGCTTTACATGGACGGAAAGCAGGTAGCTCACCGAGCCAACTCGGCCATGCCGGGGGTGAAAAAACTCCTAGCCGACGCCACGCGCCTGCGCCGATTCTACCGCGCCCTTACGGCGCACGGGCTCGGCGAGACCTACGAAGCCGCACACGCGCGACTGGCCATCAACTGCGTCGCCATCGCCCATCGCCGTCTGCGGCTTCTGGCAGCAGGAAAACTCCAGCCGCTCCCTAACCCGGCCTCCGAAGCGGCCGCCAACCGGCTCTACTTTGACACCGCCCGCAAGCTCATCGACGGCCTCTTCCGCGTGCTGGCTGGCTACCAGCATTCCATGGATCCTCGCAAGCGAGAGATTTCGAGGCTCTTGGCGGTGAAGCGGTCTGCGGCTGCGGCGCGGCCAGCGCCATTTCTCATTGGGCATTAGCTAAGGCCTGGGGCTCTGTCCCCTTTGGCGAGAGATAACGACCACATCCTTAGCCCGGCTGGGAGGGGTGACGGACAGGTCTATGATTTTGCCATGCTCCACTCGGCCCTGGACGGTGGTTCGGTATGGCGCGTGCAGTTTGAAGTCGGCTGTCCAATCGGCAGGCCAAGCGGGCAAAAGCAGGATGCGTTTGCCGTCGCACTGCATGAGCATGAGCTGCAGCGTCATCATCCCAGAGCCGCCGTTGTCCATGTCGGGTATCCAGTCACTATTCTTTGACCAGAACCAGCGGAACTGCTGGTTTCCGTAGGAGGTGAACTCATTGATGACAACCTTTCTGGCTTCGGTGGTCAAGCCGAGAGTAGCGGCCTGAGTGCCGTCCTGGCCCCAGCATTTGCTGAAGGGATGAAGACGCGCCCGGAAGGTGTCCCTGGCCAATGTCAATCCCGGTTTGCCGACGCCATAGAGGTGATAAGGAAACACGGTATAGAGCTCGGGATTCTCGACGTTGCGCCCGCTGCCATAGGATTTGGCAGGAAGAATGGTTGGCCGCCCGTCGGGGTCGCCCCTTCCACGTGGAGGCAGTTTGCCGTTGGCAGTCTTGCCCATGGGGATAGGCGGCAGGTCATTCAGGACCTTTCTCCACTCCCGCCGCTCAGCCGCACCGGCCAATCCGGGTGGAAGCGAAAGCAGGCGCGGCAGGACATTCATCAAGCCGGCGATGTCCGGCGTTGGATTGACGGCGTTGACCTGGTACGTCTCCAGGGACTGCGCCGGCTTCATCAGGATTTTGCCGTCCGGCCCTCGTTTCCAATGCTTGTCGTAGTAGGTAATGACAGCTTGAGCCACGGGAAGAATCGAATTCCGCGCGAAATCGGCATTCTCCGTGCAGTCATAAGAACCCAACATTTGAGCCAGAACTTCCAAGGCGCCTTGAATATGGTAGCGCATCCAGGGGCTTTGGAGCTCGTCGCCAGGATTATTCCATCCGAAATCGTTCACGTTGGGCAGCCCCCAAAAATACATCGTCTCGATGAACGCCCCTCCCCTGTGCTGAAAGTAGAGCCGGGTTCGGTCCCGGGCCAGCGGCAGGGCCCTGACATACATGTTGAACCACGGCGCGAGCAGGTCCTCGTCACCGCTGGCAATCAGCGGCCAGTAAATCAGCCGCGTATTCTGGTTCCAGTAACACGCGCCCCAGGCCCGGAAGTCCGGATCGTGATTGCCGGCGCTGGAACTGACCCCCGGCGGCAAATCGTGGCCGACGGTGAAAAGCGAGCCGTTGAATTTGATGGGCTGGGCGCCGCGGCCGGCACAAGCGGTCATGAAACGCTGCATGGCATAGCCTTGGGAGACCTCCTTCGCTTCTGAACCACCGGTGACATGAATCCAGCTTCGGTTCCAAAATTGCGCCCACCATTGCCCATGCGCCTTCCGCGCCTCATCGATGCTTTCGGCCCCAATCGACGAAACCAGCTTGTCTAAACCCGCTCGCCAGGCCTCAGGCGAGCCGGTCTGCTCGGTGAGCGCATACAGATCAAGCCGTAGCGAGCTTGCGGGCTCGCTCGATTCCAGCGTGCGGTCATCGCGGCTCACCAGGCCGGGACCATCCATCATCACCCCGAAACAACGGTGGAGCAGAGGATCGGGGTATTTGGGCAGAAGCGACGCCAAATGCTCGCGTTCGAAGACCAGGGGATAAACGCTGCTGGAATTGAAGTGGCACCATGCGAGGCGTCCGTCGCGCGCCGGCAAAACTGTGTCCGGCTCGAAAGTCAGCCCCTCGGGGTCACTGCCCCATTCGAAAAAGCCGGCCCTTTGCACCTCCCTCTGGTCGAGATGGTACTTCTTCAGGCGCCACAGTTCCACCCTCGCTTCCATGCGAAGCGGGCGCGGCGCTCGCACCTCTACATGCACGACCGGGTGGTTGGCATCCACCCAGACGCGGGCGACGGCCTTGGGCGTTTGGAATTCGACCTGGCCGCTTTCAAGCCGCAACCTCTGCCGGTAGGAGGACGTGGAGACGAATGGATTGGGCGTAAGGCGGACCCGCACTCGGCCCAGCTTGAGCAACTGGCCGTTCTCGCTCCAGGCATCGGCTTTGGCGATGAGGAAAACAATATCGCCGTTTTGCTCCGTCCAGACATTCAGGGCAATGTCCCCGTTGCCCAGCGGCATGGAATTGTTTTCGTTGGTGCCAAGGGCATTCCAGGTCACATCGTTAACCGCCACAAACGTGTCTGGCGAGGCGGACACCATGGCGGTGCAACCGAGAAGGGTCAGAGCCGACAAAAGGATGCGTGCGTTCATCCAGGATTAAGTCTCAGATTGCCGGCGCGGTGACAAGCGGAAAGCCGACGGCGGCGCTGAACCAGGCCTCGCGAATCAGCTTGAGTTTCCTAAAGTGGTGCTTTAGAAAACTCATAAATGCGTTATGTCCATCGAGAGCTGGAGGCGGCTCTGATCCAGGCCGTCAGGGGCTTCCCCGCGGTTGTATTAACGGGGCCGCGGCGTGCGGGAAAGACCTGGCTTCTGCGGTATATGTTTCCCAAGGCGGACTATTTCCTGCTGGAGGATCCAAGCGTCGTGGCGCGGTTGCGCAGCGACCCGCAGGGATTCCTGGACTCCGTGAAAACCCCCGTGATCCTGGACGAGGCGCAAAATGCGCCGGAGATTTTTGCCCTGGTGCGCGCGCGAATCGATCGGCAGCCAAACTCCCTTGGGAGATGGCTTCTGACCGGCTCTCAGGAGGCGCCGCTCATGCAAGGCATAACGGAGTCGATGGCCGGACGCGCCGCCGTGCTGCAATTGCGTCCGTTTTCGGCGCGAGAAAGCCGGAAAGTCAGTTTGCTGCGTGGCGGTTTTCCCGAAGCGGTGGCCCGTCCCGACGTGGCTCAGTTGTGGTTCAGTTCGTATGTGCAAACCTATCTGGAGCGGGACGTGCGCGCCGTCCTGGCGGTGAAAGATCTGGCCACCTTTCGCCGTTTTCTGGCGTTGCTCGCCAGCCGGCACGGCCAGATCCTCAACAAGACGGACCTGGCCGCGCCGCTCGGGATCAGCGTGCCCACGATCACCCAATGGCTCGGCGTGCTGGAGACGACCGCGCAGATTCTGGTCATCCCCCCGTTTTACGAAAACCTGGGCAAACGGCTCATCAAGTCACCCAAGGTGTACATCGCCGACACCGGCTTGGCCTGTCATTTGCTAGGGGTCGAAACCGCCTCCGAATTGGCGAAGTCGCCGTTCCTGGGCACGCTCTTTGAGGGGTTCATCGCCGCGGAGGTGATCAAGTCCCAGACTAACCGCGGGCGGCGTCTGGAAGTCTATTTCTTCCGCGACGAGCAAGGGTTGGAGGTGGACTTCCTGGTTCCCGGCCATAACGGCTCCATTTCGCTGGTGGAGTGCAAGGCCGGACAGACGGTGACACCCGCGATGGCGGCGCCCATGCGGCGACTGGCGGAATCGCTGCGAACCAAGCGGCCGCAGCGCACCAACGTGAGAATGTTGCTCGTGCATCAGGCGGCGAAGGCCTCCGTCGCCAGCCAGGTCGTAGCCCCAGGGGTCCGCGCAATGGCGTGGCAGGACTACATCCTTGAGCTTTGAGCCGCCTGCGTTCCCAATGTCTCTTGGCCAGCCCTTCGCGGCTTGAGGCGGCGCCACATGAGGTTCGAAGACCTGCCGGTGGGCGACAGTGTCTTGGCTCCCTTATCACTGCTCCCCGGCCGCAGTAGCGCGTATCATCGGAACTCCGTCGGGGAAATAGCCGCTGAAGAAAGCCTTCATCGGGCCATGGAATTCAGCCACGCGAACATCACCCCAGGTCTGTTGATCACCGGTGGCATAATACACAAAGGTGCTGCCATGGTATTCAAAAAGGTCCACGTCGGAGTTGTTGATTCCCTCCCCCGCCGACGCCTCTAAAATGGGATTAAACGGGCTCAATTCCCAGGTCTTGAGATCACGGGAGCGCGCCATGAAGGGGACCCAGCCGTTGTGGCCGGGAATAGCGGCGTGGAGGTAAATGACGTAGTAGTAAGGCGCGAAATAGCGGATGACCGGGCAGGCGCTGTATTCGTGATTAACACCGGTAAAAACCAGGCCGGGAATCTTCTTCCAATGCGAGAGGTCCTCCGAACGCGCGAACTTGAAACAAAACTGGACCGGCTTTTCCGACTCGTAAGCCATCAGGTAGCCGTGGGGGCCAGCGCAAACGGAGGAGTTGAAGAGGTGCTCGCCCCGGGCGCGCGGGATAGCCAGCTTGCAATTCCAATTGGTGAGGTCTGTTGACCAGAAGTGATAGATGTCATGGAACCAATCGTTGGTCGCGCTCCGGCTGGCATAGACGTGGAGCACCGGGCCTTTTACGAATCCGCTGACAAACGAGAATCCCGCGCCGAACCGGGCAATTTCGGCGCCGGTGCGCAGGTCCAGGATGTAGAGGTACATGGACTTGTCCTCGCGGTGATTGAGCAGGAGCAGCGGCCTGGAATCAAAAATGACGGGCGTGTTCTCCATGGCGTTGTGGATGGCGAAAGGTAGCTTGACGAGCCTTGGCCGTCCTGGTGGATGGAGGCCGGTGGCGACGAAACGGGCAGGCGTCAATTCGTTAAACACATCCAGCGGCCAGAAACGCAGGCGCTGGAAGCCGACGGGAACGGATTGGCGGTATTGGACGTATGCGCGGTTTGTGCCGGTCGTCGTGTAGGAGAACATGTCATTATTCCGCGCGCCAAAAACTTTGTAGCCGGCAATGGTGCAGTCATCGAGGTCCACGTGAAAATACTTCCCGGCCAAGTCGCTGTAAATGACCCCGGTGGAAGGCGTGCCGTGGGGTTGGGAGAAGTTCAGGACGATGAGCCGGCACTTGTCCAGGCGCACCCGGGTATAGCCTTCAAAGCCGGGATAGCCGATCTGGATGGCATTGTCCCCGCCGACCAGTGTGCAGTTCTCGAATATCGCGTCCGGCGTGGCGGGCATCACGTGATTATGCGCCCGAACGTACACGCCCCCGGCGTCGCCCCAGACGTCGAGGCACATGAAAAACGAATCGCGGAAAACCACCGGTTCCTTCGGTCGATTTACGTGGCCCATCACGCACGCCCCGGCGAAGCGCCCGATGCCCACGCAATGCTCCACCACGGCGGAGAAGGGGCAGCCCGCCTGACAGGTCATGTCCCAGCCGATTCCCCCTTCCGAACCGGCAGCGTAAAGATTTTTGAACTCCCAGCGGTCCCACGCGACACCCGAAAAGCTGGGGTCGCAACGAAAAGGCCCCCACCAATCCACGCTCTTCAGGCCGGTTTCTTTCCAGGGGTCGCCCTTTTTCAGAATCATGAACGTGGGGTTGCCGCCGGGGGCCTTGGGATTTGTCCGCACGATTTTCAACGGGGCGCCCGCGTCAATGACCACCCAACCGGTCGCGCCGGAGCCGAGAGTGCCGTCCCAATCGCCTTCGAGGAGGTTGTAGGCGCCTTTTGCCCCCTTGTGCGCCGGATAGAGGTTGGCCTCGGCGTAGGTGTCCGGGCGGACGATGATTCGATAGCCTCCCTTGTCATCGGGGATCGCATTGAGGGCGGCCTGAATCGTATGGAAGGCCCTGCGCCAACTGCTCCCATCGGAGTTATCGCCCAGCTTGGAGACGTATAGCGTGAGACCGTGGTGGGCGGCGGTCGAGTCAGGCGGTCGGGCGTCACGATTCGCAGCCGCCCTGGAAACAGGTGACAGGCAGCAAAGGGTGAGCGCGACGGCGATCAACGCCAGACGAAGCTTGGAGATTAGGGGGTGGCGAATGCTCATGAGTGAGGGCAGGTTATCGGATATGCCAGAGGTTCTACAGTGGTGCGGTATCAGTCAGCACGATTCGCCTTCAACTTTCTATCGCGCGGACGCTCCAACGCCCGCATATCCACCCGCTGGATCACCCGGCTATCGATGTTCTCAAGATGCTTTTCCAGGTCGCCAAAGGTGCGAATGGGCCGTGGCACGTATCTCGGGATTACCTGGCTCAGGCTCTCTTTGGCGTTTAGCTTCTGCGCCTTGAGTGCTTCGTAGGCCTCATCATTTAGTCTTACTGGCTTGCTCATACTACGTATAACATATATTTCAGGTCTGGGTTCGCCAAAGTCTTTCCACTCGGCCCAGGGTTCAAACATGTGGAACGTCAGCCTCCGGGCCTGGAAAAAGCGTATCTGTCAACCGCCACAAAGGGGTCTCTATGTTGCCATACAACAACGAAAAGGACCATGAGAGGACCTGAAGACAAATTAATCGCAGGAATCGACCTGCACAGCAATAATCTTGTGATCGGCGTAATCAATCAGGATGGCCAGAGGGTCTCGCACCGGAAGCTGGGGTGCAACTTGAAGCAGGTGGTGGACTACCTCAAGCCCTTCAAGTCGCAACTCCAGTCCCTGGCCGTCGAATCGACCTTCAACGGGTATTGGCTGGTGGACGGGCTGCGCGCCCACGGCTACCCGATCGACCTGGCCAATCCGGCCAAGATCGAGCAATACAGCGGCATCAAATGCGCCGACGACGAGAACGACGCCTATCACCTGGCGGAGTTGCAGCGGCTCAACATCCTGCCCAAGGCGTATGTGTATGACCCGCTGGGGATGACGATCACGATGGAGGTGGGCGAGATCCAGCGTTTCCAGACGGACGGGGATTTTGCCAGTTACTGCCGGGCGGTGGACTCGCGCCGGCTGAGCAACGGCAAGCAGAAAGCAGAGCTGAATGAACGCGGCCCGGCACTGAACGTTTTCTGGATCTCGGCATTGGAGATTGGGCGCGAGGCCAGCGTCGCCGCGGCTTGCCAGCAATGGGGCGGCGGTGGTAAGAACCGGTGGCCAAGAAAACCGAGCCGGAGGAGGCACTAACGGGGTTGCGATTCCGGGCCCCCTTTCGGTTCGAAATTAAAGTCAATCGGAATTGGTCTCAGCAAGGCGCTGGAACCAGATGGGTGACTGAACGGATCGCCTCGATGGGCAATCCCCACGACGGTCCGAGTCAGAGAAACGAAAACGCAGGATTGAGTCGTTCCCGCAAACGGAGTTTCCAGACCGAAGGCAGAACCGGCGAAGAAGAGAAAAAAACCGGGACTAACAACGTTTTTTTTGCTTGATCAGCCCCTAATGGGTGACCCCTTTTCCAGCGCGTCCTACCGACGTCAATGAGTTGGCAAAATGAGAACTGCTGCCGTCGCGGAAGCAACCCCGGCTCGGAGCGCTCCATCTTCCACTTTTTGCGAGACGGATGGGTTTGGGCAAAGTGGCCGACGGAGTGGAAGACAAACTGTCAAAACCCCGGGGTGCGGGCGGAATGGGCTCGTCAATCCCGGGGCCGACATTTGCGACTTGGGATTCTCTCCCAGGCACTACATTAGGTAGGGATTGGCCACGACGGTTGTGGGGGTGTGCCCGTGGTAGCGATAGAACTTCGCGCTCTGCTGTGTGAGCACCGGGTACGGCGAAGTAGCTCCCGGGATGTCTGTATAGGGGCCGCTCACAGAATCGGCCGACTGGAGGACAGCATCCGGACACTGCCAGCTAAGGGTGGCCCCGGCGGAAGGAGCAGCGTCAAAATTGAGCCAAAGAACCAGGGCGCTCGGGTCTGCCAACGCGTCGCTGGCATGAATGGAGGCGATCTGGCTGTCGGTCAGAGTCTGATTGTAGAAGCGGAAGTCGTCGAGCATGCCATCGAACGGCTGCCAGAAGGAGTCGTGCGAGAGACCCAGTTCGATCTCCTGTCCAGACTGCCAGGACCAAGCAGTGCTGAAGAAAGTATTGTCCAGGGCACCGTCCACATATAGCGTGACATCAAAGTTCGTGTCCCAGGTGAGCGCGATGTTGTGCCAATTGTTATCGGCGACGGTGGCCGCCGAGACAAGCGTATCGGAGGAACCGGTCGTCTGGGCCTCCAGCGTGCCATCGCCGTTGAGAGCGAGGACCATCCCCTTCGAGCCAAGTCTGCGGTCAAAAAGGATGGCCGGGTTTCCGGAAGCATTGGTCGGGCCGGACGAACGCATCCAGAAACTGATACTGCCTGCCGCAGTGTCGAAAGCGGGCTCGCCGGGGACAACGATTTGACCCGGCGTCGCCGCGCTGAACTGCATCACACCCGCGCGGGTGGTTCCCGCGCCGTCCGTACTGGAGGCCAGCCAGGTCGCGCCGAAATTGAAGCCGGTGTGCGGGGCGCCGTTTGTGCTGGAATCAACGATGAAGTTCTGGCCGGGGTTGATGGCGATTTGGTCCAGGGTGACCGGCGTGCTGATGGCCGAGCCGTAGAGGTTTGTGACCTGCACGTCATACGAGGCGGCATCCGCCATGGCAACATTGGTCAGGCCGAGGCTGGTGTTCGTTGCGCCGGGTATCGGCACACCGTCTTTGCGCCACTGATAGGCGAGCGGGGGCACCCCCACCGCATACGCGCTCCAGACAACGGTGTCGCCGGGGCACACTACGACCTGGTTGGGCGGCATGCTGATGACCGGCTTGTCAGTAACGATAAAACCGGCGATGGTGCTGGCGTTATTGAAGCCGTTGGTCTTGTCTCCGCCGTGCGCGGCGCGATTGCCGATAATCTCAATGTGGTCGGTATCCAGCGCGTCACTGGCCGTGCTCAGCCCTCCTCCAATGCCGCGCACCCACGCCGTGTCTCCATGGTCATCGACCGGAGGCGTGCTGGGATAAAACACGGTCTGCGTAGTATTGGCCGTCGCATCGATGATGGAGACGTTCGTCAACGTTTGCATGGAGTCTGTCGAGGCAATCAGCTCGATTGCGAATGGATTGCCTGCAAAGATGCTCTTCAATCCCGTGATATCAATCTTGTAGCCAGGTTGGTCGTTGTCACCCCCGCTCGAGCCCGGGCCGAAGTTCACGCCGTCGCGCAGGAATCCCCAATAGACCTGTTCGTTGCCTGGATTGTAGCCGTTGCCCCCGAAGGTATAATGCGGCCCGGAACGGTCATACCCTCCGAACCCGCTGACGTTAGCCGTGTATGCCGACCAGGTCACATGGATTGAGCCTTTCGGCAGCGGGTTCAAACCCGTGCCCGTGGGTGTCGAAGGGTCGATCACCTGGTCGAGGACATAATAGTCTGGCGTGCATCCATAACCGGTATCCATCTGCGGGAGACTTTGCCAGGAGTTGGTCGGAACTCCGAACGCCGGCGCCGTTACCACGGCGCCGGAGTAGGATGGAGCGGCGCAGTAGTTGCACTGAAAGTTAAAACCAATGGTCACCGCCTGGCCAACGCCAAGCATCAGAGCGGCGGCTGAGACGGTGCAGACCGCCTTCCGCGCGCGTGTATCATGCGTACGTAGTTTTTTCATAGAGTCGAGAACGCCTTCGCCCAGCACGAGCAAGTCCACCCTGCTGCCTTGGAAGGCACTGGGAACATGGTTCTATTGAAGGCTATAGAGGCGCCTTTGTCAAGCCAGAAAATGGAACTGCTGACCCCATGCGCACCGCATCGTTCGGCAAAAAGATGTGGCGGCCCTCCGTTTCCGATGATAAATCCTTTGCGTGCGCCCGGTCCGGCGTGGCCGGGCTTTGTGTCATTCGGCAAAGAAACATGTCAACGCATTTCCAGCGCAAACTCGACGAAGCCCGGCGATACCTGTTGTCGCAAGAGTTCGCGGAGGCGCTCCCCCGGTATGAGTCGCTGATACGGCAAAACCCGGGTGTTCCCGCCGTCTGGCTCGAATACGGGAACGTGGCGGCGCGGCTCCGGCGAACCGAGTTGGCGGAGCGTGCCTGGAGCAAGGCGATTGAGCTGAACCCGCGCGACACGGAGCTCATCAGCCTGGTTGGTCACCAATACCAGGCCTTGAGGAAGCCGGTAGCCGCGCGCGCCTGCTTTGCCCAGGCTGCGGCCGCCGATCCACGTTCCATCAACCCCCGCATCAGCCTGGCGGTGCTGCTGGAGCAAACCCACCAGCTCGACAAGGCCCGGTGCCTGGTGGAAGAGTGCCTCGCTCTGGAGCCGCGCGACGACCAGGCACGCTATTTCGCCGCCGTCCTGGACCGGCGCGAGCAAAAGCTTGAACAAGCCGAGCGGCGGCTTCGCGATCTGATTCGCTCGGAGCCGAAGCACCCTTATGTGCGCTATGCCTGCCGGTATGAATTGGCCCAGGTGCTCGATCGCACGGGCCGCTACTCCGAGGCGATGGACTCGCTGGCCGAAGCCAAAGCCATGGTGCGCGCCCTCACCGATACGGAGGCTTTTCTCAAGAGCTACGACCAGTCCGCCCAGGCCGCCAGCCGATTTGCCAAGGCCCTGCCCAAGGACACGCTCCACGCGTGGGCAAAGAGTTTCCCGGAACGCAACCGCGAACCGATCCCTCGCCTGGCGCTGTTGGGCGGGCACCCTCGAAGCGGCACAACCCTGCTGGAGGAAGTTCTGGATGCGCACCCGGGCGTGGCGGCGCTGGACGAACCGACGGCATTTCTCCAAGTGCTCCAACCCGCTTTCTATAGGTCGAACAATCACTCAACCGCGGTGCTCAATGGGCTCCGCCGGTGCTACATCGACGCCCTCTGCCAGGAGGCAGGGGCCCCTGCCGGGAGGCTGCTCGTGGACAAGAATCCTTCTCCCACGGCACGGCTGCCGGTTTGGCTGAAGGTCTTTCCCGAACTTCGCGTTCTGGTCGCGTTGCGGGACCCGCGTGATGTCGCGCTGAGCTGCTATTTTCAAAACATCCCGCTCAATACCACCAACGTGAACTTCCTGAGCCTGGAGCGGGTCGCAAAGCACTACTCCGACCTGATGGACATCTGGCTAACCGTGCGCGAGTGGGAAGGATTCGCCTGGCTCGAGACCCGCTACGAGAGCCTGGTGGCCAACCTGGAGGAAGAGGGGCGGCGTGTAACGACGTTTCTCGGCCTGGCGTGGCACCCGGCCCAAAAACAGTTTCATGAGAAGAGCCGGCAAAAACAACTCTACTCCCCGACCTACCAGGATGTCACAACACCGGTCTATACCCGCTCTTTGGGAAGGTGGCGCGCCTACGAAGAACACCTCTCGCCTATTCTCCCCGCTCTTGATCGCTTCTGCCGCGCCTTCGGATACGAATAGCGAATCGGGGTCAGAACAACTTATCCACTATTGTCTGCTCCGGATTGGTGTCTTCACAATCCGGCTTGTCTCCCTCTCTCCGATAGAGCAGGCAGGAAACATGGCCTGCGGCGCCGGTATGCAGGCTCCTCGCGATCCAGGCCAAGGTCATCGTTGTCTCCTGCCGCAAACGCTTTGCAATCCGAACTTTCTCCGCGTCGCCCTTGCGCCGCCGCTCTAGCTCTTCAGCGGGCCATCCCAATGCCCCCAATTCCCGTTGGATAATCTCCCGGGCTTTTGCCTCGGCCGACAGGCGAATTTCCTCTCCTGTGTGGCTCGGGCTTGCCCCTTGGTTTACGGCCGCCGGCAACTCCTCGCGAAATTCAAGGAACACCAGTCGGTCCTTGTCATCGACAAAGATCGCTTCCCGGCGATCTCCTCGGTTCATCGCGTGGTAAACGGCGCCAGGATACTGAATCCGGAGTTTCCGAGCCATGTTCGGCTGGCGGGTTGAGCCGTCCCCAGAGCCGGGTCAAGCCGGAAGGGCTGAAAATCAGCAATTCTCATTTTGATGACCGGGAAACGAAAGCGGCGGTCCGCGCCGCACTCCAAGGGCTCC
>JAJYHY010000107.1 GCA_021784555.1 bacterium | reverse complement strand
CGGGCGCCTGGCCGGCCTGCCGGCGGATGTGTGGCGCTAGCGTTTGGAGTGCGACGTCATCCGTCGCTTTCCCTCTCCGAGCTCCGAATCCCCGCACAGCGGCGGTCCGCGCCGCACTCCAAGGGCTCCGCCAGGTTCGGCGCCCTCGACATCCTCAAGGACGCCGCTGCTTTTCGCGCGCCTGGCCGGCCTGCCGGCGGATGTGTCGCGCTCGCACTGGGTGCTGTACAAAGTGCTGCACTATCTCCGCACCGGACAATACCTGGTGTGCCGGGGCTGCGGTCGGGTCAGCCTCTTTGATTGGGACCCGGCCCGGCAATTGCACCTGAAGGCGGACTGGGCGGTCTCGGAGTCCTCCTCCCACGGGCGGACGTTGCAAAGTCCGCCGGGGTTGCACCTGGGCGCGGAGGGGCTGGTTTTGGAATCCCGGCCCGGCTACCGCTACGAGGCTTGCGGCCACTGCGGCTCAAGCCAGGTCGAGCAGGCCCGGCCATTGGAGGACGTCTTCCTCTGGTGCCATACACCTGAGGAACCGGAAGAGGCCTGGCCGCTGTGCTGGATCGAGGCGCAGTTCGGTGTCCATCGCGACCGCGACCTCTACTACACGCCCGGGCATGGGCTCAAGTCGGCCCTGGCGCCGGAGGACGTGCCGATGCTCTCTTTGACCGGAAGCTGGCGTGGGAACTCGGCGCCAACGGCCGCCGGTTTGCCGAGCGGTTTGGAATCGAGACCCAGGTGGAGGCCTGGCATGACACTTTCCAACATCTCGTTCGGGCACCTGCCCCGCTGGCGTGTCCGCCCGCCGGCTCGCCCGTCGGCACGACGGAGTAATCCCCACATCACGAAGAGTTGTGGCCTACGGGCGGGCATCCAACTAAGGAGGCGGAGGCCGAGCGGCTGTGCGCAGGGATTCCTCGTAGAACATGCGGGAGGGGGCGCCGGCCATAGCAATGGCGCACCAAGCCGCTTCGTCCAGTTCCGCCTGGGTGAGGCCCATCTCGCGCGCCTTTTGATAGTGGGCCTGGAAGCAGGGGCCGCATCGGCTTTGCACGACAAGGCCGAAGAGAATGAGCTCCTTTGTCTGGGCGTCGAGCGCTCCGGGGGTTTGGACCGCGCGCATCATCGCGCCATACGCTCTTTGGGCCTCGGCGGCGCGGGTGTCGGAGGGTTTAGCGTCGGAGGGTTCCGCGCAGCAGCCGGGCGGGTGCGTCTCTGAATCTGGGGGCGTGTTGTTCATGTTTATTTGTTTGGAAATCTGCGACTGGTTTTGAGCCGGAGCGGCGCAGCAGGAGGGAGGCGCCAGCACACCGCCGGCTTGTGAGGCAGGGCGCGTCACTCCGTGCGCGCCGTCTGGAATGTTTGCGGCCGGTTGCGGCACGCCCGGAGTGGCGGACCCTGCCGGGCCCATGGCTTGGCCGGCCGTGATGAGAGAACGCGAGGCCGAGAGCATGATGCGGCCTTGACCCGGTTCCAAGAACTCTCCGATCACATATCCGCTGGTTTGGCGAGTGGCAAAGGCCTTCTGTAGGGCCTCGAGGCGTTCGGGTGGAATGGCGATGAGAAGGCCGCCGGAGGTTTGAGCATCGAAACCGAGATTGACCAGGGCCTCTTCCACCGAAGCGTCCACCTGAAGGTCCTCGCCGAGATACTCGCGATTCCGCTCAACAGCGCCGGGAACGACGCCGTCGCGAAGGGCCTCTACCACGCCCTCGAACGCGGGCAAAGAATCCGCATACACGCGCGCAACCAGGTTGGCCTGCCGCGCCATCCGGATAAGATGGCCGAACAGACCAAACCCGGTGACATCGGTGCAGGCTGAGGCCCCGGCTTCAATCATGGCCTGGGCTGCGGCGCGATTGAGTGTGGCCATCGAGGTCTCGGCGGCGGCCAGCCCGGGGCCGGGGTCACGCCCTACCTGCCGCAAGAACGAGAGCACGCCCGTCCCCAGCGGTTTGGTCAGCACGAGCAGGTCGTCAGCGGAGGGCGTGTCGAGGGCCTCGGCCAGACCCGGATCTATGAGGCCGGTCACGGCGAAGCCGAGTTTGATCTCCTCGTCTTTGATGCTGTGGCCGCCGACCAGGGCGACTTGCGCCTCCGCCAGAGTCTCCATCGCGCCGGCCAGCATGCGGTACATGATCTCTCCGTCCAGCGTATCGGCGGGGAAGGCCATGATGCTCAACGCCGTGCGCGGGGTTCCACCCATGGCATAGATATCGGAGAGGCAATTGGCGGCGCAGATACGGCCAAAGAGGCGGGGGTCATCGACGCAAGGCGTGAAGACATCGACGGTCTGAACCAGGCACAGGTTTTCGGCAAGCCGGTAAATGGCGGCGTCGTCCGCGGCGGCCAGACCGGAAATCACCGCAGGGTCATTGACGCGCGGCAGCCGGGTAAGCACGGCATCCAAGTCCGCCGGCGCTATCTTGGAGGCGCAGCCGGCGTTTCTCACCAATTGGGTGAGTTGCACGAGGGTCAAATCCATCGGTTCGGGCCGTTCTCCGGCGCAAGGGCAGAGACCCTGCTCGCGGAAGACATCACAGGGACAGGGTCGGCGTGGGTCGCAGATACAGTGGCCCAGCCGTTGGGAGCGTTGCATGACCCGGCGGCGCTTGGCGAAATCAATTCGTCGTTTCATGGCATGAGCTTTCGTGCCTCCGCTCCCGGGGTGCGCTGGTTGGCGCAACGGACGGTGAAGCGGAGAGTATCCAGGTAATCAAGGAGCGGCACGGCGTATTTGCGGCTTACGCCTAAAGCATCCCGGAAGTCCATCGTAGAGAAGGAGGCTCTCTTTTTGAAGAGTCCAAGGGCGACCTGTTTCGCGGCTTCGAGCGCCTCGTAGTGGATGAAAGCGCCCTGCGGCAATCGAATGAGAACGCCGCGTTCCGCCAACAGGCGCATCGACTTGTCGATTCGTTCGACCGGAAAAGCGAGAGCGCCCGACAACTCCGCCGAGGAAGGGCCTGCCCAGCCGGCGTTCTTGAAGGTCGCCGCGACCCGTTCACATAACTCTTGCTCGGGGTCGGGCAAGCGGACGCTCCAGCCTGCCTGGGTGAAAATGGTTCCCTTCCGCTCGAGGCGGCCGGCCTTGACCATGAATGCCGCGGCGGCGACGCAGATCTCGGGCGGCGCACTCATGGTCGCAAACAACTCATCCCGCTCCATTCCCACCCGCTGCGGATTAGCGGTATGGAAGACCTGCAGCGCGCCGAGCATTTTGTGGCCGGCTGTTTCGATAAGGCTGAAATGAACGAATGCGCCGCCGGGCAGCCGTATCACGCGGCCCCGGCCTTCGAGCGATTCCACCAGCACCATCAACTCGTCGGGGCGCAGGAGGCATTTTCGCCGCAGTTCCTCGAACGAGAGCGGGACGGTGCTCTCGCGCAACATCTGCTCGCACCAAGCCGCCGGCGCATTCAGGGCATCCCGCCGCGCCGCCAGTGCGCTCAGGGTCCAGGGCCGTTTCCGGCGCAGGCGGGCGTTGCTGGCGCCCAGGATGCGCCCGCCGCCAATAGTTGTCAGGCCGCTCTGGCCGTGGGAAGGAAGGTTGGCCCGGAGCACGAATCGCTCGCCTGGGGCCAGGGGCAAGGGTTGCGAGAGCCGCAACTGGACCATCTGCTTTTGGCCGGCGGCCAGTTCAGCCGCCTCGAGAAGGGCGACATGCGTCATCACCGCTGCCGTTCCGACGTGGAGGTGAGCCTCGAAGAAATCCTCGACCGGGTTTCTGACCGATTCCAGGATGCACAACTCGGCCTCCGCCATGCCCACCGGCGCAATGGTTTCAGGGGCGCAAAGCAACAGGCCGCGCTTCACGGAGAGGTGGTCCACCTCGGGCAGGTTCAGGGCTACACATTCGCCCGCGCGTCCTTCGGCGGCGTCCTCGCCATAGACCTGCATGCGGCGCACATGGCCGGCGACCCCGGACGGCTGCAATTCGAGCCGCTCTCCGCACCGCACCGCACCGCTACTCGGAATTCCGGTAACGACGGTGCCCTGACCGCGGAGCGTAAACACGTCCTCAACCCAAACGCGGAACAAGCCCGAGCAGGGCCGCGGCTCGCAGGCACTGACGACATCATTGAGGGCATCGAAGAACCCGTCGAAGCCCTCACCGGTGGCGTTCGAGATCGGGCAGATGGGGGCATCGGCCAGGAAGGTCTTTGCCAGGAGCCGGCGTATCTCCTCGATTCGCGTGGCGCGGCGGTCCGCGGCAACCAGGTCGATTTTGGTGAGAGCCACCAGTCCATGGCGCAGGCCCATCAAGCTTAGGATGGCCAGGTGTTCGTGGGTCTGGGGCATGATGCCGTCATCCGCGGCCACGACCAGGATGACGACATCCACCCCGTGCGCGCCCGCTACCATGTTGCGAATGAAATCAACGTGGCCCGGCACATCGACGACCCCCACCACGCGGTTATCAGAGAGCCGGCAGGGGGCGAATCCCAGGTCGATGGTCAGGCCGCGTTGCTTCTCCTCCGTCAGGGTGTCGGTCTCGCACCCGGTCAACAGTTTGACCAGGGCCGTCTTGCCGTGGTCCACGTGGCCGGCGGTGCCCAACATGATGTTTTTGCGAGTGGGCGTCATGGCGTTGGGCGGCGCCTGTTGAGACTGAGCTGGCATGCTTCCACCTTTGAATCATGTTTCGGCCTTTTTGTCGATTACAAACCTATGTGATGATTGCAGAGACACGATGCGGAACTGAAACGCGTGTTCCGCAACATCAGAAAGCTGGCCAAGAATGAAGAAGCGTCAAGATGGGACGGAACACTCAAGGGACTTCGTGATTGAAGTTGGGGCCAGTTGGAAACGTTGGGCCGAGGTTCGGTGTGCCGTTCGAGTGACCATGCCGGATCAAGAAAAAATGGAGTCGAGATCCGCCGTCAGCCCGCTGGCGGGGTCTTTGACCTGACCTTCCACGAAAGTCTTGAACTTGCCGTCCGGCGTATAAATGGCGATCGCGCGCTGGGGCGGGTTGACGACCCAGCAACTCTTGACCCCATTCCGCAGATAGCACTCCACCTTCTCCATCACTGGCAGCGAGCCCTGCGTTGGGGAAAGGATTTCCACGATGGTGAGGGGCGGCTCCGTGAGCTGCACCTCGTCGTGCAGGACGTCCATGGGCTGTCGAGCATACACCGACAAATCAGGCGTCAAAGGCCGGCCTCCCAATTCCAGCGACAACTCGCTCATCACACGGTAGCTCTTGTGTTTGCCGAGTTCGATGGCAAGGTTCGTCTGAACGATTGCATGATTTTTGCTGGGCATGGGTTTTCCCCTTTGTTGCTCATAGCTTTGAACATCTTCCAACGCGACCGTATTCACAGCGTTTCTATATCACGACGGTGGCGGCATGGAAAGGGGGCATCTCTCAAAGCGCCTTGCAGAATCGTTCGATTCGTTCGAGGCCCTTTTCGAGGTTGGCCATGCTGGTAGCGTAGCTGAGGCGGACGTAGTCGTCCGCGCCGAAGGCGATGCCAGGCACCGCCGCCACCTTTTGCGTCTCAAGCAAGCGGGCGCAAAATTCGGTCGATTTGAGTCCCGTTTTCGCGATGTTTGGGAAAAGGTAAAAGGCGCCTTTCGGATTGACGCAGGAGATGCTCGGAATGCTGTTGAGCCTTTGGAGGGCGAAGGTGCGGCGCTTGTTGAATTCACCGAGCCACTGCTGGAGGTGGGTCTGCGGTCCTTTCAACGCCGCCACCGCTCCCTTTTGGGCAAAAGAGGTTGGGTTGCTGGTGCTGTGGCTCTGAATGGCGTTGATAGCCTTGGCGATGGGTTCGGGCGCGGCGCAAAAGCCCAGCCGCCAACCGGTCATGCTCCAGGCCTTGGCGAACCCATGCACAATAACGGTGTGTTCGCGATGCGCCGGTGAGAAGCTGGCGACGCTCTTATGCACGGCGCCATCATAGAGCAGGCGCTCGTAAATCTCGTCGCTCATGATGAGCACCCCCTTTTCGACACAGACATCGCCCAGGGCTTTAACCTCCTCCGGCGTATAGACCGTGCCGGTAGGGTTACTGGGAGAATTGAGGATGAACAACCGGGTGCGAGGAGTGACGGCATCGCGGAGGGCCCGGGGTGTGACTTTGAAACTGGTCTTGTCCGTCGTTTCGATGATAACAGGCCGCGCACTGGCGAGCTTCACCATTTCCGGATAGCTCAGCCAGTAAGGCGCGGGGATGATAACTTCATCGCCCTCTTCGCAGGTGGCGACGATCACATTGTAGCAGGAATGCTTTCCCCCGCAGGAAACAATGATCTGGGACGGCTTATAGTCCAGACCGTTCTCGTTCTTGAATTTGTCGGCAATGGCTTGGCGGAGCTCGGGCGTGCCACTGGCCGGCGTGTACTTGGTGAAACCGTCGTTCAGGGCCTTAATGGCCGCATCCTTGATATGTTGCGGCGTGTCAAAGTCCGGTTCGCCGACGCCAAACCCAACGACGTCCAGGCCCTCGGCCTTCATCTGCTTGGCCTTGGAATCGATGGCCAAGGTCAGCGAAGGGGTTAACGACCCGGCACGGCTGGAAATTCTGTAATTCATATTGGGGGAAAGAATTAGCAATCTATGTGCTGAGCGCAAGCCCAAAGGAGGCTGCAATTTCAGTAACTATCTATCCCGCACCTAATGGAGATAGGGTGTCGCGGTGCGACCTGCGCTACAGCCTGGATATTTCCCAGCGCGGCAAAGCCGCAACCAAACACCGGAAAGGTCCCTGGCAAAGAAATCTTTCAAAAAGAGAAGAAATAGAGAGAGAATGGTATAGCCGCTGAGGCGTCCGGAGCCAAGAATGGTTTCGAGCACACCTTGCAAGGTGTGCTCATCCTTGATACGTGCTCGATCCTCAAGATTTATTGACTTTATTGGGCCGGTTCTGCGCGTTAGAATCTTCCGTCATGAGTTCATATCCCGTGGGACAGTTTCCCGTATATCGTCCGCGGCGCCTTCGCCAGACGGCGGTCATGCGGCGGTTGGTCAGCGAAACCCAGCTCAGCGCCTCGCACCTCGTGCTGCCGCTATTCGTGCGGAGCGGACGAAAGCTGCGCCGCCCCATCGAGGCGATGCCGGGGCTTTGCCAGCTTTCGCCGGATGAGTTGGTGAGAGAGGCGGCCGCCGCGCATGAAGCCGGTGTTCCGGCGGTTCTCCTGTTCGGCATTCCGGAGAAAAAGGATGCCAAGGCTTCGGAGGCCTACGCCACCAGCGGCATCGTGCAAACGGCGGTGCGGCTGCTCAAGAAGGAGTTGCCCGAACTCCTGGTCATTACAGACGTCTGCCTGTGTGAGTACATGGTTCATGGGCATTGCGGGATTGTCCGTCAGGGCAAGAGCGACGGCCGGGTGCTGAACGATCCCACCCTGAACCTCCTGGCGCGCACTGCGGCCAGCCATGTTGAGGCCGGAGCGGATATGGTGGCGCCCAGCGACATGATGGATGGACGCGTGCGGGCGATTCGCGAGAAACTAGACGAGCTCGGATTTGCCGAAACGCCCATTATGTCCTACGCCGCAAAGTTCGCTTCCGCGTTCTACGGGCCATTTCGGGAGGCGGCAGAGTCCGCCCCGAAGTTTGGCGACCGGCGCAGTTACCAGATGGACCCCGGCAATGCCTTGGAGGCCCTGCGCGAGGTCGCGATGGACATCGAGGAAGGCGCCGACATCGTGATGGTGAAGCCGGCCCTGGCGTATCTTGACATCCTTCACCGGGTCAAGAAGGAGTTTGGCTACCCGACCGCCGCCTACGCGGTCAGCGCGGAGCACGCGATGATTAAGGCGGCGGCCGCCAACGGCTGGATTGACGAACGCGCCATCACCCTCGAAAGCCTTCTGGCCATGCGCCGCGCCGGAGCCGATGTCATTATTACCTACGCCGCCGTGGAGGCGGCCAAGTGGCTTGCTGCTTGAGCGGCGCAGGGGTCAGTCCTGCGCCTTTTTCCGCCACTTGCCATCCCGGCCCAGGAAAAAGTGAGGACTGACCTCCGCGCCGCGGCTTACTGCTTGACCATCAATACCAGGTAGGCAATCGCCGCCAGGAGCAAAAAGCCAAACACCGCCACGGCAACCCAAAAGATGCGGTTGAACCGGTTGTCTTTCCTGGAAAACCCTTTGCTGGCGGTATCGAAACCGCCTTTGCCACCCTGTTCCAGCTCGGTAAGGCTGACCCCGCGTTGCATGGCCAGGGTCTGGTCCAGCGGTTTCTTGGAGGTCGCCGACTGGCCGTCCGTTTCCAGACGCATCTCCACCTGCCCCAGGCGCAGGATTTGGCCCGGCTTGAGATTTTTCTCGCTGACCTTCTCTCCGCCAATATAGGTGCCGTTGGTCGAGTCGAGGTCGCGGACCAGCACGTCACTTCCCTTTACGAGCACCTCGCAGTGGTGGCTGGACACCGACGGTTCGGCAATCTGGAAAGCGTTGTCTTCGAGCCGGCCGATAGTCGTTTTGTCCGCCTTCAACTCATGCGTTCGACCGGTCATACCTGGGCTGAGGAGAACAAGTTTGGCCATAATTCAAGTATCTGCGGCGATTATCACTCTATGCTCGAACATGTCAACTCGAAACGAGACCCTTGCCTCCAGCACCGCCGGAAGCGCCGGTCTCGGCTAGGAAACCAAGATGGACCTCCGGAACCTGGGAAGCAAACAGAAAAAACGCCGCCGTGGTCCAAGGGTGCTTCCCGGCACTGCTGCCGGGCTTGGCTCCAAACGGCGAAAATCGCCTCTCTAAACGCAGACACGGCTTTACAACGTCAACGGCGTCAAGCCCTCCCGCCGCGCGGCGGGAGCCGAGGCAAGGGGTTTTGGACGATGGATTGGGCAAAGAGGTGACGGACGTGGACCTCGAGACCTATCGCGGCAGGCTCGAGCGCCCCGCCTGACATGCTCTATTTCCTCTCCCGGAACTCGTCTCAGCAGTGGCAGTTATGCACTCCTGGGTGGCAGCCGCAGGGATGCTGACAGCAGGCGCACTCGGGCGCGCCGCCGCAGCCGCACATCCCATGCGGGGGGCATTCGCTGCCACAGCACCCGCCCCAATGTCCCGGACCCGGGAGCATTGCCGCGCCGTTGAAGCCCTGCATAATCTGCAAGCCGCCGGCAAACACCGCGCTGGCCAATGAAACGCCGAGGCGCAGCATCTGCCCGACGCTCTCAAAGAAGGGCGCTTGCTGAGCCGCCGAGGCGCCCGGGCTTGGAGGCGGGGCCGGCAGGGGCATCCACGGCATGACGCCCGGCGGTTGGCCGGCAGGCCCGGCAAGCGGGAACATAGGGACGGGGTTGGATGAAGCGCCGATTTTGCTTTCGCAGCCCAGGTCCTTCCCTTTCATCTGCTGGCGATAGCGGTCGAAGGCAGCACGCACGTTTTCGGTGGCGGAGGCGCCGCTCTGAGGTTTGAGCTCAGGCCCGGCGGCAGGTTTGATTCTTTCGGTTTTGGCCATAAGAGTACTCCTTTCCGGAACGGCGGGATTAGCCGCTGAAGACCTCGCACCAGCGCACCCGGGCGACGGCGTTCCTGACGACTAACACCAGCGCGGCGCCGGCATAGGTGGTGAGGATGTCTTCGTGAATCTCGTAGTGGGTTTGAGACAGAACGGCCTTGGCCCAAAGCATGGTGGTTTGATGGCTGTCGGTCACGCCAACGCGTACGCTCCCCGAGGTTTGAGCCAGTGGATCGAGCAGCATGTACTCGACCGAAAGATGGACACAGCAACCGCCCCCGATGAAGGCGAAGGCTGAACCGGTGGTGGGCCTTTCGGGCTGCACTGGTTCCCTGGCGGGTTGGTTTGTGTCCTTGGTTTCTTCGAGGTTCTCGAACGCGGGCGAGTTCGTCATGAAGGCCATGAACTTCGGATGCTGGGCCAGAACCCCGGTCTTGTCCCCTTCCGGTTGGCCGGGCACAGCGACTAATTCCTTAGCCTCCTTGCGACAGTGCGGCCGGCCGCAACAGCAGGCGGCCACGGGATGACAGCACTCATGGCAGAAGCCGTGGTAATGCGGATTCTCGAAGTGGCGAAAAGGCGGTTTGCCCCAGCCCCACATGGGCGGCGGGAAAAACGCGGGTGACATTGGAAACGGATTCATCGTGCTCCTCCTTTATTCGGGTTAATATTCGACGCGCTCGCACCAGCGCAGACGCGCGTAACAGTTTTTAACGGTGAGAGTGAGTTTGGTTCCTGGCGAGACCTGGCCGAAGTCATCCTTCACATGGAAGCCCGCGGGGACGGGTTTGATAGCGGTGGTCGAGGTTCCGGCGTCACCGGTGAGTTCGACGGTTACCTCCGGATCCGGCGGCCCCGGTTGATCGGCCGGCAGGTATTCGAGAACAAGGTTGACCTCGTCCGCGCCGCCAACAATCCGGGTTCCGGTCGTTTGGGTTGGGTCCGCGGCAAGCTCCAGCGGCCAGAGTAAAGCGCGGGCCTTGTGGCAACAACAAGCTTCTGCCGGCCGGCCACAGGCCGGGCAGCAGGGTGGATAATAGACTGGCACCGGCACGCAGCCATACCAGGGCTGAGGGCATGCGCCCCAAGGCCCCGGTTGCCAGGCGGCCGGCTCACAACAGCATTGGCAACACATGATGCATTCCTTTCTTTATGCTTACGGGTTGGGTTGTTTGGTTCCTGGTGCTTGCGGTGGCGGTTCCTCGCGCGTGAGGTCGCGGACCTTTTTGAGCAGGTCCTCGACGACCGTCGAACTCGAGGAAATGAACGTGGCCAGGACATCCGAGACCTTCTTGGGAATCTCGCTGTCCACGATCTGAGTCGTTGTTTCGTTAATAACCTTGTTGAACGGGCCTAACAGGCTGATAGCCATAGCGCCCTCCTTCCATTGTTGATGTTAACGAGCGGGTTTTGCCCCGGGGGCCGTGTTCGGCTTCCAGGGCGGTGGGAAAGAGCAAAGAGGCAGGCGTCCGGGCAAGGCGGTCACCGAGACCCGCCGCCTTGACGCCCAGTTCCAGGACCCAGGCGGCATGGTCGGCCGGATGGGTCAGGAGGCCGCGAGTCGCGCCGGCGAGGCCACGAGCAAGGCCCGCGGCAAGGGAAACGCCGTTGAGGAAACGATTCCCACAGACCAGGTTCAGCCAGCGTTCGGGGCGGCGCGGAAGCACGCCGAGCAGGGTCCAGGGGGAGAAGCACTGACTCCGGGGGAGCATGCCGGAGAAGATGCCGCTGCAAAACTCAGTGAATCGGGGATCCTCTTTCAGCAAAACGCCGATCTGTTCCAAAAACTGGAGATAGAGAAGGCGGAAGTGGGGGTTCTTGGCCAGGGCAAGAACCAGCTCGCCCATTTGGGCGTCAACACCGCCGCCGGCCTCGATCAACCGCTCGTAACCCTTGAGCGCGTCGCACGAACAGTCGCCGGCAGCCAGCGCCGGAGCCGCCACCCGCGCGGCCAACGCGGCGCTCTCAAAGGCCTTATGAATGCCGCCGCCGTTAAGGGGATCGCCGCACTGGCCCGCGTCACCGATGAGAATTACCCGGTCCTCAACCCGGCGGGCGGGCCGGCCGAAAGAGGCCCAGCCTCCGACTGGCGGTCCAGCCGCCACCGCTCCCCTCAGGGTATCTCTAAGTTCGGTGTTGATGAAGCCCTCGAACACTTGGCGGAGGTCCAGCCGGTGGCGAAAAACAGGGTCCCAAGCATAACCGACGCCGACGTTGGCCAGTCCGCGGTCGTCGGCAAAGCACCAGCCGTAGCCGGGGAAAAACGGCTCGCTGAAATAGAGCGCGGCCCGGCCTCGGTACCGGAGGCCTTGATAATAGGTTCGCATCGACACGGCGCGGATGGCGCGCTGAGGCGCGTTGCCCAGGAACCTCGAGACCACCGAACCGGCGCCGTCGGCGCCAATCAGCAGCTTGGCGGTGAACCGCTCCGTCGCCCCATCCCGCTCGGCGTGGACCTCGACGCGGCCGTCCCCAACGCAAATCTTCCTGACGGCACAGCTTTCAATGAGCGAGGCGCCTTGTTTGACGGCATGCTGGACGAGCACATAGTCGAGCTCCTTCCTTGGCACGAGGGTCCAAAAGGTTGGATAGCGGGTGCCTGGCGGGTATCGCCCAAAGAGAAGGAAGCGTCCGTCGATGTAGAGCTCGCAACCGGTGAGGCAACAGTGTGCATGCCGCAAGACCTCATCCGCGCAACCCAGTTGCTCCAGCCAGTAGAGGGCTTGGGGCGCCAAGCCGTCGCCGCAGACTTTGTCTCTCGGAAAGCGGGCGCGCTCCAGGAGCAGGCACGACCGGCCCTCACGCGCCAGGAAGGTGGCGGCGCTGCTTCCGGCTGGCCCGGCGCCGACGATCAGGACGTCGCAGTCCACCTGAGAGCGGCAGGGCTGGCGAGAAGGACTTGGCGCGCGTGAGTTCATGGCCGGGTTCAGGATGCGGTAACGACCAGCCGGACGGGGATGCGGAGTTGTTGTTCGCCGCCAACGACAATCCAACCCCGATACGCGTCGCTCCGAGTGCCCGCGGGAACAAGGCCGGTGACAACGAACTTCTCGAAGTCCATGGGCGCGATGGTCTGGACGGCGGGCTCGATGGCCAAGTGGCCTGCCTCCAGAGGCGCGCCCGTCAGTTCGCCGGCGAAGCCCTCGAGTCGGAGTTCGACCCTGCGGGGCAGGTCGGCGGAATCGTTGTTGATGGAGAAGGAAACGCGCACCGGGCTGCCGGGGAAAAGCGGGAGCCGGTTGGTGACGCCGGAGAACGGGGCGGCATAAGGCCCTTGCCTGTCGGAGGAATTGGGCCAAGGGGGTGGTCCCGCGCCGGTATCGGCGGCGCCCGTTGGGGGGTGGACGGGGGCGCCCGCAAGGGCATCGCGCGCCTGGGCCAGCCGGGAAGAGACCTGGTCCTGCAGGGTCGCCCCAAGGCGCTCGACCAGGTTGAGCCCGAGGCTCAGGCCGGCCTCAGCCAGGTCCAAGCTCTTGGTCATGATGGCGGCAAGCTGCGGCTGTTCTTTCGCCGCTTTGGGCGGCGTTGCATCTCGTGAAGAGCGCCTCCCTTTTGCCTTCGGAGCCTTGGGAACTGCTTCCGGCTGCCGGGGTCTGTTTCGTTTTGAGGCCATAATCGGGTGCTGAGTCATTAAGTTGCCGAAGGGCCCCCGTCAACAACAGCAACAACCGCCGCAGGGGTAACAGGCCGGGCGGCATTCGATATAACACCAGTGAACACACGCACAGGCGCACGGACAGCAGTGGCGCCAGGGAACATGGCAAGGAGGCTCGCTTCCCCAGACCGCCTCGGTGACGAGCCGTTTGGCCAGGCGCGCCCCGCCCCAAAGGGTGGAGTTAGCCAAGGCGATAGTGCTGCCAAGCAAGGGCATCAGGCCGGGTTGGCCGTAAGCCGTCCGGTAACCAGGGTAACCACAGTAGTAAGGATGCATAAAACGCAACGGATTAAGGATGTTCTTTCGGTAACGAGAAACTGGCCGCCGGGCCGCCATAAACCAAGCCGCCGAGGGGTTGGCCGGGCGTTGTTCCGGCAGTCGGAACCGGCGCCGGCCAGCCACAGGACCAGCCGCAGCCAAGGGTTGGCTGGTCCGCCGCCGGGTGCAAGTGGCTGGGAATGGCGGGGTTGCCGGCAGCCGCGGGCTGAGGGAAGCTTCGCTCATGCGTTCGCGCTTGCTCGCGGCGATATTTCTCGCGGGGGATGAGCCGGGTTTGGCCCTGGACGGCCACGCGCGCCACCTCCAATCCGAGGAAGTGCAAGCGGACGGAGTAATCGGAGGGGACATGGAAATCCTGGTGGAAGCCCACCGAGAGAGGCGGCAGGCGGCGCAGGCTCATTTCGAGCCGCGGCAACTGCCGCAGACAGACGTTGACGGGGGGCAGGTTGGTAACGTTAAACTCGCGCACGCGCAACGGGTCGATGTTGGCGACCTGCGTAACGTTGAAGGCATCGACCGACAGCGGGTCGATGTTGTTCACCTCTTTGATATGGGCGGCGACAGGCCCAATGTTTTTGACGTGCTCGACTTCTACGTCCTTAACCCTCTCAATCTCAACGTCCCTTACGTGCTCGACCTCGACATCCTTGACATGCTCGACCTCGACGTCTTTGACCTGTTTAATCTTGATATCGCCCAAGTCTAAACTACATCCCATAAGAACAACTCCGGGTTAGGTTGTGGTTGCGGTTGAAAGCGGCCCCGTCTGGCGACACTCGGCAACGGTCCGGCCCGAGCCCGCCGTAGGGGGCCGGACGCCGGCTTCGAGAAGAACTCCGCCGAATTATGGAACGATTCCAGACCATGAGTAGTTTACCAGGGCGATTTCCGCCTGGTCGTGAACCGTGACATCTGTTTGAAGAGTGACAGTGATGATGACCTCCTCGCCATCGTTGCCCGAGTCGGGGGCCTGGTAAAGACACAAATCGGTATTACTGGCCACCAAAGTTCCGGGGCCGTTGATGGCCCAAGTCAAAGGCGGGGCGGCGTTGGTCAGCAGGGCGCGAAAGACCTGTTGTTTGTTGCTGGCGTCGATGAACCCGGTGTTGACTCCGTTGCGGTAGTAAAGACAGGAGCGCTTCGGCAAGAGAAGCAGTGTTATGGGTGGCGGGTCGGGAGGGCCTTTTCCAATCAAGGTCACCTGGGCATAAGCGCGGCGCAACGGATCGGCCTTGGCGGAGGCGGTGACAATCTCCATGCATGGGCTGGGCAAGCCGTTTTTGACAGGCGCGGTGTAGAGGCCGGTAGAGTCGATGGAGCCGCGCCCGGCGCCGCCGTCGGCCGCGCGAACCGCCCATAGCACCTGGGCATCGGGAGCGTTGCAGACAGCGGCTTCGAATCGAACCTGGGTGTTGGCCGGGTCGCAGAAGCGTTCGTCGAGGAAATAGACTTCGGCGCTGGCGGGCCAGATTTCGATTTCGACTTGGTGCTGGCAGATCAGCCAACGGCTGAATTCAGCCGGGCAGCAGGGTGTGGGAGTGAAGCGCATAGGATGCCTTGGCGGGTGACAGAGGCCTAAGATGACGTGGTCGAGGGTTCAGGCTCAGACTCCAGGCGGAAGGGGCCCAGGCCGAAGCCTCCGCCGGCCACACCCTCGGCGTGGAAATCGGTCTGGCAAGCCACCTTGCCCTCGCTGACCACCGAGAGGCCGTCTTTGCCTCCCAGGACACCCTCGGCGCCGAAGCTGACTTCGCGCAAGGAGAGGTGAAACGGGTCGAGTTTGAGCCGCACCGGGCCGAGCGCGCCGATGGTGAGCAGCCGCCGCCGGCGCTTGAGGAACGGGATGCGGAGTCGCAACGGGATTTCGTTGAGACTGACGGTTATCTCACCCACTCCGCCGCCGGCTCCTCCCTCCACGCGGCTTGAAAAGCGGATAGGTTCGAAACGGCTGGCGAGGGTCACGGACGGATGGCCGTGCATGCCGCCGCGGATTTTCATTTTCATGGGCTATCTTCCTTTCCTTCGTGTTCGTGCTCGTCTTTGTCTTCCTCTTCCTCGGGATAGATCTTTTCGGCCAGGCTGCCGCAGAGACCCTCGACTTCGTGGTTCAGCCGCTCGTAGCCCTCCAGGGCGGCGGCGATCTCGCGGCAGTTGTGGCCCTCGATTTGAAGCAGTACCATTGGTCCAATCTGCACTTTCAGAATGATATTGGCTGGCATATTCGTTTGTTCGTGGCCACTCATAGGCAGGCAAACGGGCAATCCGCCCCTCCGGCGTCGCCCGCCGCCGATCATGCTGATGGTTTGCGTCTTTTGTTCGGCTGCGCCCTGGGTTTTCGGCGCTTTCCCTTTCCGTTGCTCGGTGCGCTTTTCGGCTTGCGCGCCGGCCGGCTGGCGTCGTTGACTTTTCCGTTTCCGTTGAGACTCTGGTTGCAGGCGTTGAACGCCTCCAGCAGGCTGTCCATGATGGACACCACGGCGTCCGCTCCCTGGCGTCGGCCCAAACCGGCCAGGGCACGCGAGAGCGGACCTTCGGCGTTCCGTTGCCGGAGACGTTGCCGGTATTCCCGGCCGCGCTCGAAGAGGAGCGACCGGAATTGGTCAACGACCGACAGCACACCATAGGCCAGGTCCATGAGGTCTGGCGGTGCTGAGGGCTGGCTGTCCTTAATCATAGGCTTGCAGCGGTTGCAGGCCAAGCGCACGTCTCCGGGTTGGACCTCCCACACCGCGTAGAGCGCCGGTTTGGAATTGGCCGGGATGGCCGGGCAACCGGTGCGATGCAGCTTGCCCTGGGCGGAGTCGAGTTGGAACGGGGCGCGGGCGGCCTCAGCGCGGTAGTCCAGCCGGAGCAGCGGCTGAGCGTCGTCGGCTTTGCCTTGGGCGTGCAATTGTTGTATGGCGATGGCAATGGCATCCTGCGTGATTCTCGGGTCTGGCCCAGGCTCATTCATACACCGCCCAGGAAAGCCCGCCTTGGTTTCGTTCTGTTTCGTGCTTCTGAATGCGTGTGACAAAGTATTTGAACAGGAAAACGCAGAGCAGGTCCCTGCCCGCGGAGTCCGGAAGCCCCTCGCGGAGCCGGCGCAAGGTGTCGCTGAATAAACGGCTCAGGACCTGGCGCGGCGCGGCGACCTGTTCCATGTAGGTGATGCGGCGGCTGCGGCGGTCAGCGTAACAATCGCCATGATCATCAATGTACTGGAACAACGCGCCGGCGTGATAGAGCAGATGCTGCCAACGGAGCGGCAACTCGGGCGCCACCAAGCGCGTGAGGACCGTAATGGTGTGGCCGCCCCGCTCTCGAGCGCATTGGCGAAGCAGCGCCAGTTGGCGTGTCCGCCCCAGAGCGCGGAAGGTTGGAGCGTTGAGCCGTAGCGCCGTGTCCCGCTTTTGGGCCAGGAACAGGGAAAAGATTGCCTGCCGCAGCATAGGGTCCAGGAGGTCACGCTCGGCGAATATCCGGGCGGCGATCACGTAGAAAAGCCGCTCGCGCTCGTTGCGGATGTCGAACCAGCCAGTGGTCAGCAGCCGCTCGAAACGGTCGAGGTACTCGCGGGTGGCGCTTTCTCCGAAATCATCCAGGAAGCTGTCGGCCAGGAAACAGCACCCGCCATAGAGGGCGCAGAGGCGCTGCCGCCGCGCGTCGAAGGGATAGCCGGTGGTTTCGGCGCAAGCACGGCCCGCCAGCGTCATCTTGGCGCTGGTTTCGAGCATCTTGCGATATTCGTTGCCGGGCTGTTCCTCGATCTGGCGATAATGCTCCCGCACCAGCGCGCCCAATTCCCGGCTGACTCGCGCGCGGCAATCCTCCGCCGCCCGGTCCACCTGCCGCAACAGCCGCGCCTCTGGTTGCCAGTCCGTGGTGATCATGGGACGGGTAAACTGGTTGGGCGGTGAGGGGATTTTGAGGCCCGGAAAGCGGAACGGCCGGGAGCAGGTTCATTGCCGGGCCAATGAGCGGACACTACCTGGGGATTCAATCCGTGTACTCGGATTGGAGTCAACCGGCGCAGAAGGCTTTCTTTCCCGCCATGCATAAGAACCATCCATTGTTAGTGGGGCAAGTGTATCAAGGTCGTTGTGAGGTGTCAACCACCGATTTTGCCGCCTTTGCGGCTGTGATCGCATCCGGTCACCGATGCGGACGATTGGAAATCGCCTGTCTGAAGGCAGTCACGACCTCACTACCGTCGGCACGAGATAAACGCGCCGCCAGGTGAGGTCCGCTTGCCGCGTGGTCTCTATCTCCTTCCCCGGAACTCGTCCATCAACCTCAAAATGCCTTCGCGGACTTCGAACAAGTCCTGGCGAGCCTCGCGCAACACGGTTTCCGGCAGAAGCTTCTTGGGCGCAACCGCTTCCAAGCCGGCCTGGGATTTATGCAGGTGGTCCAACGCGCGCTTAAGGTACGCAACCGTGAGCGCGTCGTCGCAGAAGTTCTGGCCTTCGGCAATCCCGCACAAGGCGCCCGCCAGTTTGGCGCTGGTAATTTGAAATTCAGAAACGAACTGCTCCAGGTCGGCATCCGAACATTTGTCGAGACCAAGCTCATCGCAGGCGCGCCAGAGCTTGATCGCGCTTTCCGCGCAACGATGTTGCAGGGGATGACGAATTTCGCCGTCCTCCATTCGAATCCAGTCAATGCCCTCCCGGGAGGGGTCGGGTTCGGGCGGCGGTTCGTTGGCGGCCGCCTCGCAGATTTCGTTCATCTCCTCCTCGGATATTCCCAGCCCCTCGCCGTCGTGCTCGTCGTCCCCGTCACCGTGCCAGCCCATCTCCCGTGCGATTTTGTCCTGCGCGTCTCTGGAATCGCCGTACTTATCCAGCAATTCGAGGTATTTCTCCGTGCGCGCGTCGCTCTCCTTGAGGAATTCCTCATAATCGTATTCGTCCCATTCCTCTTCTGGGTCCTTCTGATTCTGCTGATGCTCCTCAACCGCCTCGGTGAGGCGCTGCATGAACTGGACCATGCCGTGGGCGGCCTGCTGAGCGCGCTCGGCGTCTTCATCGGGAGTCAACCGCCATTGTGGCGCGGAGATTTTCAATTGATAATCGGCGCTCTCGATGACGACCCGCCCGTTGGCTTCGCTAAACCATTCCAGGTAGAGCGAATTGGCCAAGTGCTCCGGAGGCTTCTCCTTGCGCCGAATCATCGACAAGGCCTCCTCCAGCGGCACATCAAACACACGCACCTTCCTCGAGGCGGTCAGGTCTCCAATCGTGCCCTGCTGGAGCGGCTCGAGGGAATCGAGGTGTTGATGCCGGCTGCGCGCTTTAGGATTGGTGAACGTGAGCAGGCACCCGGCCAGGTCGGGCCAGGCATTGCCCTCGAGCTCCAGGATGACCGGCTCGGCGCGCCCCTCCACCCAGATCCGGCCTTGCACCTTGCCCTTCCGACGGTTGTCAATCTCTCCACGCACCACACTGTCGTGAATTCGAAAAGCCATGCACCCGGTGTATCATAAACTCGGTTTTTTGCGCCAGATCTTTTGTCTCCCGCCCCTCCGGCCATCGCCGCAAACTTCTCGCCTTCCTCAAATTCTATGGGATAATCCATGGTATGAATTGGCGCGAACACATCCAGAGCGATCCACAGATCCTCCATGGCAAGCCCTGTATCAAAGGCACCCGCATTCCGGTTGCTCTCGTTTTGGGATACCTCGCCGCAGGGCGCGACATGGTCGCGATTCAGCGAGAATTTCCCGATCTCGCCGAGGCGCACATTGCCGCCTGCTTGGACTACGCCCGCCATTTGGCAGAGTTCGAAGCCTCGGCCGCATGAGCTTGAGGTTCTTCAGCGATCACTGCGTACCGACCGAGATCGCCGAAACCCTGCGGCTGCGGGGGCACTTTGTCACTCTCCTGCGGGATGTTTTGCCCACTGCCTCAGCCGACCCTCTCGTCATTAGCACGGCCCGGGAACGGAACGAAATTCTTCTGTCTCTCAATGGCGACTTTGCCGACATTGTGGCCTATCCCCCTGCGGATTTCCCTGGCATTCTGGCCATCCAGTTGCACAACCACCCGGAGATAATCTCGCAGCTCACGGAACGGCTGCTGGGCTTCCTGGATCTCCATCCGGAGCAGGACTTCTACCGCGGTAAGCTCCTTGTCGTGGAAGTGCATCGAGTCCGAATCCGACAGTAGATTCGTTTCCAACCCGGGCGTTGAGGGCTATCGTTTCAGCCGATACCAGGCGGCGGCGGCATTGGGCGCCAGGGCGAGGCGGTAGCTGCCGTTGGAAGCGGAAATACCGTTGGTGACCGTGACCCAGGCCGGATGCAACAGGTCAGCGGTGCTCTGCAGCGAATAGGATTCGTTGCCGGCAGTGGGCCAGGAAAGGACCACCTCGCCGCCTTCCGTACCAACTTCGATCTCGCGCCGAGTCAGGACAAACTGTTGGTTCGGCCCGACGAGCGCGTGGCTGGCAATCTGCTGGCCGGTCAAAATGCCTTCCCAGATGCGCCTCGCTGCCCCAGAACGGTTGGGCATAGAGCAAGCCGGTAGTCCCGACATAAACCGCCGGCACATACCCGCCTAGAGTCGTGTTGAAGGGCACTTGGTCCTGCTGGCCCAGAATCGCCCCGGCGGCGGATGTCTGAAACCAGACCTCGAAACTAAAGGGCGTTTGCCCCTCGCCGGAGGCGGGCACCGGGAAAATATTCGCCGGGAGCCGAATATAGTCGTCGCCGCTGCCGCTGATGAGAAACGCGGTGCCCACTTTCCCGGGAGCGAATTGCAATCCCCCCAGCAGCGTGCCATCGTCAATCGAAATGGTATCGAAGGCGTTGCCTTCGCCCCGCCACCAATGGACCAGGCCCGCCGGCGGCGTAGCGCAGTTCTGCGCGTGCGCCAAAAGCGCCCCAACCAAGCAGAGAATTCCCGCTATCGCAGGCAACGAATGTGAGCGTTTCATCCAAACCAAACCTCATTTGCCCGGAGTGGTCCCGTTGAGATGCGCCCGTTCATGGTCTCCGAGGTCCCCGCGCCGAATGGCAAGTTACAGAGGCGCCGGGCGTCCGCCGCGATGAAGTCGCGCGGCGGCAACCAAAACCCCAAGACCTGCTAACCACACGACCGTGGCGGGCTCCGGAATGGGGGAAGCGGGGGACATCGTCAATGCCATATCATCAAACCAAATCGTGCTGCCGCTGGTGTCATCACTCGTTTGACGCACCATCATCGCGTAAACAGTCACGCTTGCCGTTCCAACGGGCGCAGTCCCCTTGACGTCAAGAGAGGTCCAGTTGTTGTTGTTGTCGTACAGGAAGTGGACCGACTCATACGTGCCAAGGCTCTCCCCTCCGGTGCCGTTGAAGGCTATCCGGAGCGTCGCATAGTAGCCTAGCCTGAGAGGGAATTGGCTGGGCGACACGACCCAGCCCGAGAAATCGACATCCTGACCCGCGTCGCAGGCGATGGTCTCGTACGCCTCGGAGGCGCTGCCGATGGAGGCGCTGTTCGCCATCTGGATTTCCAAAACGCAACTGCTCCCAGCGTGCGCATAGGGGGATGTACTGGTCTCTGTCTCCCGCTTGACCCATTTGTAGGTGTCATCGCTATGGATCCTCCAGTTTGTATCCGTATAGGGATCCATCAGGTCCTCGAAGCCAGGGTTGCTGAGGTCAGAGAGTATTCCGGCCTGGGCCGCTATGCCAGAGAAGAGGAAAGCCGCCGCCAGAGAGGTTGCTGGGCGTGAAGAGGATGTAGGTGATTTGGTTTTCAAGCTCATGGTCACAGTGTGAGATGCGGTTTTTGGTTTTGCAGCCATCAATAGCCGCCGGAAAGATCACTTCTGTCGGCCAAGCTGCTGAATTATGATTAACTACGATAATTTCAAAACATGCAAGAGGAAAAACATGGCTATTAGTACGCGAGAGCGCCAAGGTTGACCTGATTCCCGCTGTCTTTTCGATCGGCTGTGGCGGCGGTGCTCTGGCCCACGACCCGAATCTGGCGGAGGGGCTTCCGGTTGAGGACGCCCCGTTTCTGGTCAAGGGGAGCGAGGCTGGTATCACTCGATGATCATCAACGACTCGCGGGTGACCGTCTGCATGGCTGAGCCTGACCTCTACCAGATTTTCGACCAGGAGACCAAGCTGCTGGCCAAATACGTGCATCCGGATCGCGTCTTGCTCGGCGCCGACAAGGTTCGAACGGGCGGGACGTGCGCCGCCTGCCGGGGCCGCAACATGGGAGAACTGCTGGGGGAAGGCATTACACGGCAGGATCAGATGATCCACCGCTACTTGCCAGGGGCGGAAGTGTATGTGTGGTCGGACGTGCTCGACCCGAATCACAACGCCCACAGCGACTGCTGCCTGGTGAATGGGGATTTCACCGGGTCGTGGCGCCATGTGCCCAAAGATATCGTCATAGCGGTGTGGGGTGGGGCGCCGCGTCCGAAGAGCCTTGAGTTCTTCGCCGGCGGGGATTCCGCACCATGGTCGTTTGCTATTACGATGCGGATGACCTGGATGAAACAAGGGGCTGGCTCAAGGCCGCTGCCCCGCTGCCAAATGTTCAGGGCTTCATGTACACGCCCTGGCAGAAGAAATACGCGCTCCTGCCGGCCTTTGGCGACCTGCTCAGGCGGCAGTGAGACTTTCGCGTCTGAAGACGCGGCAATGGCTTTCTAGAAGGCCAGTATCCGACCGGGGCTTGAACGCCTCATCGCGGAGGCGTCTTGCAAGGCGAAAGAGGGCTGCGGTTTCCTGCGTGCAAACGGGCCGCCATCCGCCTAAACCAACCCTACGCCAATATCGGGCAGCCTCTTCGAACAACTCAAAGTCTGGTCAGACCGGGAAGGGCTTGACTTCCTGGTCATCGGCGGGCTGGCCGTCAACGTTCACGGCTTTTCCAGGGAAACGGCCGATCTCGACCTGCTCGTTCGCCTGCGGGAGCGCGGCGTCTGGTTGCGTCTGTTGGCAGAGAGGGGCTACACCCTGGCTTCAGAAGGCACCGCGTTCGCGCAACTTGCTCCCCCGCTCCAAGGCGACTGGCCTATCGATTGATACTGGTGAGGGACACAACCTTTGATCCCATGAAAGCTGCCGGGTTCGAGGCCGGGAGGTGCGGAGTTCAGTCGAAGATTCCTTCCCTCGAGCACCTTCTGGCGCTGAAGCTCCACGCCCTGAGGTATGGACACGTCGGACGCTACGGAAAGGATCTGATAGACGTCGAGAGCCTGGTGGGCGTCAACGGCCTTGACCTCGCCTCCGAAAAAATGCGGCAACTGTTCCTCAATTACGGTGCTATCCAAATATATGAACAAATCCGCCGATTCATCGCCGGAGACCACTCCGGGGCCTAAGGATGCGGACTCGGGTGAAAAGCTGGAGTTCCCAATCGAACCCGATTTCCTCTCCCTGCCCCCTCGGCTGGACCCGCAGGTGATGCTGCGGCGCATTGCCGGGAATCTGCCATGGCGAGCGCCCGCCTCGGCGAGCAGGAGCGCCGCGCGGCTCTCAGAATCGACGTGGAGTTTGTTCTATAGCGAGGTGCGGTCCAGGCCATCAACCCTCGATGGCGGTGCCAGGTGGCGTCTTGGTCATAGCCGCCGGCTGGCAGACGCTGGCACTGTCCATCGTGGGTAACTCCCCTCGCCCGCTCCAAAAGGGCGTCAAGCCTCCGATTCGGATTGAATTACGTCTCTGGGTCTTTATAGTGGTGGGGAACCGGCGAAGCTCATCAACCAGCGCGCCGGCTGAACGATGCCGATATGCCCTTTACTGCCGGTGAAATTGCCGCTCGAATCGGGGGCGAGGTGACGGGAGACGCCACCTTGCTCCTCAAAGGTTTTGCCCCTGCCGACCGCGCCCAAACAGGCGACCTGACATTTGCCGAAAACGAAAACTACTTCGCCCGGGCCGAACAAAGCTCGGCCTCGGCCGTGATCGTCGATGGCCGTTTCGTTTCAAGCCGCAAGGTGCTCATTCGAGTGCCGAATGCGCGCATTGCCTTTGCCAAGGTGCTTCCGCTGTTCTTTCCGGAGCCGGTGTTTCCCGGAGGCATTCATCCGACGGCTATCGTGCCGGCATGCGCCGTGGTGGATTCCTCCGCCTATATCGGGCCCTATTGTGTCCTCACCCGCGCAGCGCTCAGTACCGGCGAACGCGCGAAAAGCAATTTCCTATCAATTTGTTCATTAAGAGAACTGCCGATTGCCGGTCAGAATGGCGTTGCGCTTGACAGGATCTATGGTCTTGAGGCAGACTAAGGACGTAATTTGCCCCGCATTCCCAGCCGGGGCGGTGGCTTGGTGGTTCATGAAAACACAGGACGGAAGGGCAGTTGTGGCGGGCGTGCGATGCCTCGTCGTAGAGCCGCGGAGGAGGAATGCGTTTACCCTAATTGAAGTTCTGGTTGTCATCGCCATCATTGCGATTTTGGCGGCGATCCTGCTGCCGACGCTCAGCCGCGCTAAGATCGCCGCCCGCAGCACGGTATGCCAAAACAATCTGCGCCAGTGGGGCCTGGCGATGGGGATGTATGTCGATGACTTCAGGTTCTATCCCCCCTTCGTCATGCAGGATAGCCAAGGCTGGGCGCCTTTGCTTTCCTGGCAGGAGCGGCTCCAAAGGTATCTCAGGGCAAAGCCGCCACTGTGGATGGGTACCTTCAACGGTATGACGGCCGACAAGCCTGTGGGCAACAGCGTCTATGCCTGCCCTGATTACGCGAGGATGCCCGGTCTCTTCATCCGGCAGGGCGCCGGGGCCTACGGCTACAACGCCGAGGGCTTCCTCGGGGCGAGCAGTGGTTTGGGAGGAGACTGGCTTACGTCGAAAGGCTATATGGACCCCAGGGCGGGCGACCTGCGGCTTTGCACTGAAGCGGACGTGGTGGCGCCCAGCGACATGGTCGAAGTGGCCGACTCGATTATCGTTACAGTTTTAACGCCCTCGCCCGACCCCGGGCCGGGCGACATCCTGGCGAAGGCCGCCGGCGGCGTGACCACGCTCCGCTGGTGGATGTCCGTTCTGCCCCTGCTCCCTGCCACCAGATTGGACCCCGGCGACGC
>JAJYHY010000106.1 GCA_021784555.1 bacterium | reverse complement strand
CGTTCGAATCCCGCCAGCCCGACCAGGTTCAGAGAACGTTCCACGCGCGCGCGGAGGGCGTCCCCTTCCAGGCCCAATTGTCGGGGGCCAAATGCCACGTCTTCGAATACGGTGGCGGAGATAAGCTGGTCATCCGGGTCTTGAAACAGGAGACCAACGCGCTGGCGAGCCAGGGCCACCGTCTGGGCATTCAGCGGCTGGCCATCAATCCAGACGCAGGGCTCTGGCGGCAGACCCTCCGGCAGCAAGCCATTCAAGTGCAGGAGCAGAGTCGATTTGCCCGCTCCATTCGGTCCAAGCACCGCGATGCATTCACCCGCCGCAACCTGAAACGTCACGTCCTCCAGCGCGGCCAGACCTGACGCGTAACGGTACGAAAGCCGGTGTACCTCCACCGCAGGCGGAGGCTCCACCGTCTTCTGAGATGCCGTTTGGCCCGCTATCTGAATCGCACCGCTCATTTCCAGCCTCGGGCGCACATTGCCAGGTAGATCCGCTCCGCCCGCTCCACACTCCGGATGAACAGTTGCCCGGTGATCGTGCCGAGGTTGACCCACGCGAACCGGCGCCGTCGGTTAAATGTGCGGCTGGCGCGCGCCCGCTGCATCCGGCGCGTCTCTTCAGAAAGAACCGGCAAGTAACGGCACATCAGGGCCACGGTGGTGAGCATTACCGATGGCAGGCGCAGCGTGCGGAGCACCTGAAGGATCTCCTGAAACGGCGTCGTCCAGGTCAGCATCACCAAAGCCAGAATGCAGAGGTTGCTCTTCACCAGAGCGGAAAGAAATACCGGCGCGGCCCCGGGCCGAAAGAGAGAAAGGAGTCCGATGCCGAGAATGAAAGTCTCCATGACCAGCATCCGGCGGAGAGCGTAACCAAACGGCGCCCGGCATAGAACCCAAAACAGGGCCAGCAATGCCGCCGGGACGGCATAGAATCCATCGAGCCCGCGCGGCAGCAGGGCCACGCCAAAGATGAAGACGAACGCGATGCCCAGCCGGAGTCGGGGAGAACCGCGGCGCGCCAGCGTGTCGGGGTCAGTCCTCACTTTTTCCGCGGCGATGGAGGAGGAAGTGGCGGAAAAAGGCGCAGGACTGACCCCGATGCCGCCCGCGCGCGATTTACTCTCAGGAAGCCGCATCCTCCTCCTTTGGGCCAAGCACGGGCACCAGCAGCCTCGCCAGGAAATACGCGGCGATGAATGCCAGCACCGTGCCGATTGCGCCGCCGATGGCCGTTGCCCCCGCCGAGCCGAGGAAAGAGAGTTTGCCCTCTCCTAAAAGCGAATTGAATACCGGCGGCGCGACTTTGTTTGCAAAGCCGAACCGGCTGGCCACCGACTCCAAGCCATCGGGCCAACGGCACGCCACCGGGGCCACAAACAGCGCCAGGCCGAGCGAAGCCACGAGCCCATAGCCAATCAGATTGCGCCCGACCACCCGGTCTCGGACGCCCGCCACGAGCTTGGGCCGCGTCCGGAGCACCGCCAGCGTCACCAGCGCCGTCACTAATCCTTCCCCGATGCCAATGACCATGTGGACATCGGCCATGGCCGGGAATGCCACCGCCCAGGGAACCGTTCCCGAGAGGGCAAGCTGGCCGGCACAAGTGATCGACGCCATGACGACGCCAAACCAGCCCGCGAACGCCGCCGCAAGAACGGTCGTGCGTTTTTGCTCCATCCGGCTAGAGCGCCGGATGGCCTGAAAGACGAAATAGCCCGCGCAGACGTTGACGATGCCCATGTTAAAGACGTTGGCTCCCAGGGCCAGCAAACCGCCATCGGCAAACATCAGGCATTGCACCATGAGCACGCAGGTCATCACCAGGATGGCGGCGCTCGGCCCCAGCAGGATCGCCAGGAGCACGCCGCCTAGAAGATGCCCGGAAGTGCCGCCCGCCACCGGGAAGTTGAGCATCTGCGCTGCAAACACAAAGGCTCCGCCCAAACCGAGCATTGGGGTCTGGCGCGGTTCCAATGTCGCGCGGACCCGGCGCAGGGCAACCCCTACCCCTACCGCCGCAGCCCCCGCCGCGAGGGCCGCGGTCTTGGCGTCTAAAAATCCGTCCGGTAAATGCATCTTCCGTTTTCTCGCCGCATGAACGGCGGATGTGCCGGCGAACACGGGAGTGTTACGCCGTCGAGGGAGAATGTTACCGCCAACCGCGTACGCACGCAAGCCGAAAAAGCCAAGCCGCGGGCCGCTGGGTCGCGGGCGCATCCCGCCAGACGCCGATCGCGCTAAATGAACTCGTTGAACAGATTTTCCAGAAACTCCTGTCGCCCGCTAACATTGGGCCGGATGTCGCCCTTCTTGAGCATATACTGCTCCAACTCCTTGAAAGTGGCCGTTCCCGACTCGATCTTGGCGCCGATGCCTTCGTGCCATGAACTGTAGCGTTCTTTCACAAACTCCGCCAGCCGCCCGTCCTTGCGGATGGCCGCCGCGGCTTTCAGCCCGCGCGCGAAGGCGTCCATGCCGCCGATGTGGGCGTAGAACAGGTCCACCGGCTCGAAACTCTCGCGCCGCACCTTGGCGTCGAAGTTGAGTCCGCCCGTGGTGAGGCCGCCCATGCCCAGGAGACAGAGCATAATCTCCGTTGTGAGATAGACGCTGGTCGGGAACTGGTCGGTGTCCCAGCCCAGCAACATGTCCCCTGTGTTGGCATCGACCGAGCCGAGGGCGCCCGCCGCGATGGCGACTTCCATCTCGTGCTGCATGGTGTGGCCGGCCAGGGTGGCGTGGTTGGTCTCCAGGTTGAGTTTGAAGTCGTTGAGCAAATCGTATTCGCGCAGGAAGTTGAGGCAGGCCGCCGCGTCCGAATCGTACTGGTGCTTGGTGGGTTCCTTGGGCTTCGGCTCGATGTAGAACTGGCCCTCGAACCCGATGTCCTTCTTGTGGTCCACGGCCAGGTGCAGGAATTTGCCCAGGTGCTCCATCTCGCGCTTGAGGTCGGTGTTGAGCAGCGTGGTGTAGCCCTCGCGTCCCCCCCAGAACACGTAGCCTGCCCCGCCCAGCGTATGGGTCACCTCAATGGCTTTCTTGACCTGCGCGGCGGCGTAGGCAAAGACGTCGGCATTGCAGCTTGTCGCCGCGCCGTGGGCGAAGCGGGGATGGGCAAAGAGGCAGGCCGTGCCCCAAAGCAACCGCACGCCGGTGCGCTTCTGTTCGGCCTTAAGCACCTTGGCGATGGCGTCCAGGTTCTTGTTCGTCTCACGCAGATTCTTGCCTTCGGGCGCCACGTCCCGGTCATGAAACGCGTAAAACGGGGCGCCGAGTTTCTCCAGGAGCTCGAAAGCGACCCGGACGCGGGTCTCGGCCATCTGCACCGAGTTGGTGCCGTCTTCCCAAGGGCGCACGGCGGTTCCCACGCCGAACATATCCGATAACTGGCCGCGGATGGTGTGCCAATAAGTGACTGAGAACCGGAGATGGTCCTTCATCGGTTTGCCCTCGACCAACTCCTCGGGGTTATAGTGCTTGAAAGCGAGCGGGTTTTTGGAAGACGGACCTTCGTACTGAACCTTGGAGACGCCTGGAAAGAATTCTTTAGACTGGGTTTTCATAGTCAATTTAGATTGGGCCCTAGATTAGCGTTGTTGCCTTTGCTGGGCAAGCGGGGAGTCGGACGAATCAGACAGATCGTAGGATTCGGGAGATTGAAGTGGCCTTACCGGGCGCCGAAGGCGGGCAGTCCGTCGATGCTGCTTTGGTTCTCTGCCGCCCGATACCGTTCAAGCCCCTCCCGGCCTATGCTCGTCGCCCATCTTTCCAGCAGGTCGCGCCGCTCGCGAACCTCCATAAACGGCGCCCCCTGGCCGCATGAGGTCGAAGGTTCTCAACGCGAGTGCGCCCACTCTTCGGCTGGAGGTCCGGGCATCAGGAGGGACTGCTTGTGCTTGGCCTTGATGGCCCGCAGCAGTTCCGTCTCAGGGATGGTGATGGGGCCGGTCGCCAGAGTTGGCATAGTATATGTTTTGAGTTCGGAATCGTAATAAGCGGGGTCCTCTTGAGGCAGAATAAAGGCCCGGGCACAACGTCCATCCGGAAAGAAGTACGCGATGTAAGGGCGGTTAAACAATGGCGCGGCCCGTTTGCTGCTAAAGACCACCCAGCGGCTGTTCGAGGACCAACTCAGCCAGGATTCGCTTTGGTTGGAATTAAATTCCAGTCTGCGGAAAGGGAAACCGTCGTGGCCGCGCGGCGCGGTGAGGTCAATACCGTATAAGTCGCTGCCCCGGGTCGTAAGTGGGCCAACAGCCGTATTGGGTGCCGCAAAAGAAGAGCCGCTTTCCGTCCGGGCTGATGCGGGGCTGTGCGGCGCTCAATCCCAGCGCTTGAGAACGCAGCACCACTTGAGGTGTGCCCCACGCGTCGCGGTCGATATCATAGCGGATCCGCATCAGGTCATATTTGACTTTGGAATAACACGTGTAGATGTCGGCGCCAGGGTTGGCCAGAGGGTTGGGAGCGCTGCAGTAATAGAGGAAGCGGCCGTCGGGCGACCATGCCGGAGAGCCCACGAGGCGGGAGGCGTCGCCCGCGGGCACCTTTTTGACCTTATCGACCCCCAGAACGAAGTAGCCGAGCCAGCTCTCCAGCTCGGCAATATCGCGCATATCGTTTGGTTTTGCGGTGTGAAGGAGCAATCGGGGTTTGCTGAAGGCCGAGACCACAACCCGGCCAGTGGGATGCCACACGGAGAAACCAGCCATACCCTGGATGGCCTGCGCAACGCCGTTGCTCAGAATCAACAGGCTGCTGTGGTAGCCAGTGCTCCGGATCAGGATGATTGCCTGGTTCGGTTTATTGTTGCGCAGGGAATGGCAGTGACAGCAGTCGTAATCGAAGCGGCGGTTTTCGAGCACCGGCCTCTCTTGAAACGTCCGGAGGTCTCTCTGGTAGATGACCATTTCGTGCCAGGAATTATGGGCAGGGTGGATTTTCCGGTAAATGAGGATGGGGTCGATGTTCTCAGCGGCGATGCGGTCAGGCTGCGCAAATGAGCGACCTCCTTGTCGTGGTCAAGGGTTGGGTCGGCTTCCAGGAAATGCAGATGGCGGCGCGCCCAGCCGCCTTGGAAAGGAACCTGGGCAAGGGCCTCGAGATAGATGCGCGCGGTCGCGATGTTACCCAGAGCCATATTCGCTATCGCAAGCTTCTTGAGCAGCAATGGCCGCTCTCCCCAAAACTCCATGGCCTCGGTCAGGTGATGGAGCGCCCAATTGACAAACCCAAGATCGAGATAGAGCTGCGCCTGTTTCCAATGGGCGTACGGGCCCCGCCCCAGGAGCAGCAGGTCATCCGGGGCGGCGACCTGGGGCAGCGTGCGGCTTAACCGGCCGAGGTGATACGCCGCCTGCGCCGCCGAGCAAGCCACGAAGGGGTCCTGCATCTGAGTTTGAGCCGCGGCAAGGGCCCGCGACCACATCTGGTGGCTGCAGTAGTAATCCACATCCAGCACCGTCTTGAGACGGCGGTCGTGCAGGAGGAAGAAGACTCCCACAACGGTCAGGCCGAGAAGAGCCGTTTCCAGGACCCACCTCCCCAAGCCGGCCGTTGGATTCGCTGTCTTGCCGCGTCGTGGCCGCCTCGAACCGGGCATGCCTCGGCGGGCGCCCGTGGGAGCATTGTGGGATTTGGTTTGAATCCAGGCCGACAGGGCGCGACACCACGAGCTTTGCGCGGCCAAGGCCAACAGGCCCACGACCGGCGTGAGCGACCAGAGGGCGGCGAACATGGCGAAACCCCGGTGATGGATTAGATTCCTCGACCACGCATGAGGCAGCAGAACACGAAAGCTCTCGCCTGGGGCCAGGCCGAACAGAAGCGTCCCGCCCAGCCACGCCACGACGCAACCAAGGGCAAGAGCCATCAGCGCCTGGAGCCAGCCGCGCGGAGCACGCAAGGCGAGCAATGCCGCCGCGACTGAAAACACAATCAGACCTTGCGCGGCCACCAGGTATAACAGGAGCATCGCCGGTAGCAGAAAGCTCGCCCGGCTCAGAACATTGTCCCACGGCCACCACGCCAGGCCGAGCGCAAGAGGCAGTGCCAGCGTGAGGCACACTATCGCGGTCGCGAAGTGGGCGTAGCGGCAGTACATACCCAGCAGGAGCAATGACGAGGCGTATCCGGCGGCGCCGACCCATTTCATTCCCATTTGCCTGGCGAACGTCTTTACCGGCAGCCAAATCAGCCAGGCGTTGGCCGTCAACACCAAGGCGCCGAGCCAGGAGTGATACAGGGTTTGCATCTCCAGCGCCGCGAGCCACCGGGCGCCGCCCCCGGGGCCAAGCGCCAACTCCCTGGCAAACTTGCGGCTCCAGTAGAATACCGGAAAACCCGAAAGTTCGCCCCCTCCGTGGTAAATCAGTTTCACATCCACTCCCGCCCAAAGAAGGAGCCAAAACAGGAGGAAGAACAGGCCGGCTTGGACAGCGCCGGCCCAGCGCGCGGACAGGCGGTCTGAACGTGGGGCAGAGATAGAAGAAGACGTTCCGGAAAGGCCCGGGCAACCAGGTACAGGCATGACCGCGACGTTGTTGGAACCGCAGGGCATACAAGCGCAAGCATTGCGGCGTTACCGCGGTTGTCAATGAGAAAGTTTCGTGATGCGGTCAATTAGAGGACCCGCTGTGGTCGCGCCCTCGGCAGCCGCGTTTTGTCGGAACATGCTTGCCGTTGCGGAGATTGTGAGAAAATCGCAGTTGAAGGAAGTCTGGGGCGAGCGGATTTTCTCCACCAAGGAAATCGCCGTCATGCGTGCGGCGGAATTGGCAAAACGCGAAGGACGGTCTCAGCGATAATCGTTTCTTCATCGGTGCGGATAACGCGCGCGGTGACGCGACTGGCATCCGGTGAGATTACAGGCGCGCTGGCGGCGTTTCGAGACGCATCGATCTCGACTCCGATGAAGCCCAGACCCTGGCAAATCCGGGCGCGGGCCTCCGGCGCGTTTTCGCCGATTCCGCCCGCGAAGACCAATGTATCCAGCCCTCCCAAGGCGCCGGCCATGGCGCAGGTCCATTTCCTGGCCTGGTAACAGAACAGGGCGACGGCCTCGGCGGCGCGCACGTCCTGGGCCTGGCGCGAGAGCAAGTCCCGCATGTCCGAGCTGGTTTCGGAAACGCCGAGCAGCCCGGATTCGTGATTGACCATCTCGTGAAACTGTCTCGCGTTTACGTTCTCCATCCGCGCCAGGTACCAGGCGATGCCGGGGTCCAATTCTCCGGAACGCGTGCTCATGGGCAGGCCCGCCGTGGGCGTGAAGCTCATGCTCGTATCAACGCTCCGGCCCTCGCGCACCGCCGTGATGCTGGCCCCGTTGCCGAGGTGCGCCAGGATTACCCGGCCTTGCGCCGCTTCCGGCCCCGCCACGCGCGCCAGTTCCCGCATCAGGTATTCACAGGAGAGCCCATGAAAGCCGTAGCGTTGGACGCCCTTGGCGTCATAACGCCGCGGGATCGGCAAGAGCCGCGCCACCCGCGGCATATTGTGATGGAAGGCGGTATCGAAACAGGCGATTTGCGGCAGGCGAGGGAAGCGTTCGTGAAAGGCCTCGGTCAGAAGGATCTCCTCTGGCAAATGCTCCGGATCGAAGGGGCTCAGCACGCGCAGTTCGGCAAGCATCTCGGTCGTGATCGGTTGCGGCTCCCAATATTTTGGTCCGCCATGAACGACCCGATGCCCCACCGCCGCCAGGGCGCCGCCCTGAATGCGGCCCTGGATCCAGTCCATGAGGATATTCACCGCCACCTTATGATCGGACGCCACGACGCTCTTTGAAAAGCTGTCCGCTGGCCCAGCCCCTTTGACGACGAACTTGCCTTCCGCCAGGCCAATGCCCTCGATCCGGCCACCGAGGATTCGCCGCAAGCCCTCCTCGGCTTGAAACAGAGCGAATTTGATGCTCGAAGATCCTCCATTGACAGTAAGCACCGCGCGTCCGGCTACCGTTTCGCTCTGGCCGCCAGCGATCATCGTCTCTTCGTGTGACGCTGTTCTAAGTTTGTTCATTCAGCTGATTTCGCCTTCGACGCCCTGCTTTGGGTGCCTGTCCTGAATCTTTTTCCGGCGACTTGCCCTTCCATCACCGCGAAAAAGTGAGGACTCCGGCGCCTTTCCGTGTGTTCCGCCTTGTTTCCGAGCCCGTGGGCTGTAGATTAGCCCCATGGCGACACCTGCCGCAACAACTGTTCGACGAACCGGCCCGGCGCCTGAAAGTCTGGAGCCGCCGCTGGAAAATGGGGATCGCCTCTCGCGCGACGAATTCGAGCGGCGCTACGAACAGATGCCCCATGTCAAGAAAGCCGAGCTCATTGAAGGAACCGTTTATATGCCCTCACCGGTGCGCATCGACCTCCATGGTCAACCTCACGTTCAACTTGCTACTTGGCTGGGCACTTACTCCGCCGAGACTTCCGGAGTGGTGCCCGGCGACAATTCCACCGTCCGGCTCGATCTCGACAATGAGCCGCAGCCGGACCTTGTCCTGTTCAAATCAGCGGCCAGCGGAGGGCAGGCGCGAATTTCGGAAGACCACTATATCGAGGGCGCGCCGGAACTGGCGGTTGAGATTGTTTCGAGTTCGCGTTCGTATGACCTGCACCCGAAGAAGAGGGCCTACCGCCGTAATGGCGTGCGGGAGTACCTCGCCTGGATCACCGGCGAACAGCGGGTGGTGTGGTGGGAACTCAAGGATGGAGAATACCAGGAAATCCCCGTGGCCGCAGACGGGTTGCTCAAGAGCGGCGTCTTCCCCGGCCTATGGCTCGATGCCCCGGCCCTCTTGCGGGGAGACATGAAAACGGTGCTGGCGGCCCTGAGGCGCGGCTTGGATAGCGCCGAGCACCAGGCGTTTGCCGCGCGCGAATGAAATGAACGGCGTCGATCTGTGAGCTGGCAGGCCGCTCCCCTGACTACTGTAATGGGCCGCATCCAAGAGCTCGGGCGGGTTCTTTGTTGCTTCGAGACCCACGAGTTGTAAGTTAAGGACATGGCGACATCTGCCGCAACAACTGTTCGACCAACCGGCCCGGCGCCTGAAACTCTGGAGCCGCCGCTGGAAAATGGGGATCGCCTCTCGCGCGACGAATTCGAGCGGCGCTACGAGCAGATGCCCCATGTCAAGAAAGCCGAGCTCATTGAAGGAACCGTTTATATGCCCTCACCGGTGCGCGTCCGACAACACTCGATCCCCCACAGTCAGTTGGCCGGGTGGTTGGCGGTGTACGCCTCGGAAACCCCAGACGTGGAGGCATGCGACAACTCCACCGTCCGGCTTGACCTGAAGAGCGAGCCACAGCCCGATCTGGCGTTGTTCAAGACCGCGGCCAAGGGAGGCCAGGCGCGAATTTCCGACGACGATTACATCGAGGGCGCGCCGGAGCTGGTGGTCGAGATTGTCTCCAGCTCCCGTTCGTACGACCTATTCCCGAAGAAGAAGGCCTACCGCCGCAATGGGGTTCGGGAGTACCTCGCCTGGATCACCGGCGAACAGCGGCTGGTGTGGTGGCAACTCAAAAACGGCGATTACCAGGAAATCCCCGTGGCGGCAGACGGGTTGCTCAAGAGCGGCGTCTTCCCCGGTCTATGGCTCGATGCCACCGCCCTCTTGCGGGGAGACATGAAATCCGTCTTGGCGACCTTGCGGCACGGCCTGGACAGCGCCGAACACCAGGCGTTTGTCGCGCAACAATAAAGTTGCGCAACGGCGCAATCCGGCGCTCCGGTCCGTCCGGGCCAGCGCCCCGAGCCTCGGGTGCTTCAGCAATTGGTATCAAAAAAGATGGAGAAATGCCCCGGGCTAGCGAGCGGTGGGTGGGCGGTTGGAGCGGTGGCCTCTTCCAGACCGGACCTGTTCGATGCGTTCTGGGTTGAAGAGCTTGGCGCCCTCGAAATCTTGCTCCAACTCGGCGAGCAGCTCGCCACAGGTGCGCGGCTTGGAACGGAGATTCTCCAAGATGACGTCAGAAAAGCTCTGGCCTTGGCGCTTCAGGTTCGCCAAAACCCGGTAGGCCTCAGTCGTCAGAGAGATAGTTGTCGTTGCCATGCATGGAACATGCATGACCAAGCGCGCCTTGGCAAACCTGAATCCGCTTGGAGAGAAAAGCGCGCTCAGATTCCGTCTGCGCCAGCGCCAGTGACCGGCGGAAATGATCGGCAGCGGCGTCCAGGTCGGACCGGCGCGCCTCGAAGTCTCCCAGCACCGCATGGAGCAGGTAATAGGAATCCAATTGGCCGCAGTTGCGAATGGCCTGGACGGCCTCTATTCCGGCGCCTGGACCATGGACGTTCGCCACTGCTACTGCGCGATTGAGGGCAACCACGGGCGAGCCGTCGATCTGCGCAAGGCGATCATAGAGGGAGAGGATTTGGCGCCAATCAGTCGATTGGGGAGTCTTGGCCATGCAGTGGCAGACGGCAATGGCGGTCTGGATATGATAGGTGGAGACCTCTTCGCCAGAGCCGGAGCGCGCGAAATGATACATGCCCTGGGCGATCAACGCTGCATCCCATCGCGTACGGTCCTGTTCATGCAGGAGAAGCAAGTTGCCGGCGCCATCGACCCGCGCGTGAGTGCGCGCGGCATTCAGAAGCATCAGGGCCAGCAGGGCATGCGTCTTGGGTTGGTTTCCCACCGGATGGCTGGCCAGCAGGCCGGTCAACCGGATGGCCTCCTGACAAATTTCCTCCCGCACCAATCTCTCGCCGACCGAGGCCTTGTAGCCTTCATTGAACAGGAGGTAGAGAGTTTGAAGCACGCCCTCCAGCCGGTGCTTCAGTTCCTCCCCGGCGGGGATGTCGAAAGGGATTCTCGCCTCGCGGATTCTTTGTTTGGCTCGGGTTAGCCGCTTGGCAACCGCCGCCGCGCTCGTGAGGAAGGCGCGGCTGATCTCAGTGACGCCAAACCCGCAAAGCGTCTTTAAGGCCAGCGCCGCCTGCGCCTCCGCCGGAATCAGAGGATGACAGCAGACGAACATCAATCTCAGGCGATCATCGGCGATTTCCTCTTCGGGGAAGATCGCCTCCGGCGCCGGACTAGAGTGCTCCGTGAGCAAGGCGATTTGGGTCTCCTTATCGCGAAACAGCTTTTGGCGCCGGACAACATCCAGCGCCAGGTTCCTGGAGGCGCGCAGGATCCACGCCGAAGGATTCTCGGGAATGCCATAGAACGGCCACCTCTCCAAGGCCTTGGCCAAGGCCTCCTGCACCACGTCCTCGGCCAGGGTCAGATGTTCCGGGCCGAAAATGCGCGTCAGGATGGCCACCATCTTTCCCGCCTCATGCCGGAACAAATGCTCGACCACTTGAAAAGCATCACCGGACGGCGGCGCTTGGTTCTCGTGTCCCGCGGAGTTCATGTCAGAAATCGAGATTCGTTACCCGCCGGCCAGGGCGCCGATGATGAGCAGAGGCTCGGCGCCGGCGGCTACAGGCGCCGGCAACGGCTTGTCTGGAGATTCATCGGAGAGGTCCTCTTCGCAGCCAAAGAACCTCACGAACGCCCGGCGGCGCAACGTCGCGTGGTCACGGATGGTGCCGCGCAGGACGGGATAGCGCGATTCGATGGCATCCAGAACGGCTTGCAGCGTCGGGGCGCCCTCCGGTTCGACCTTTACCTCTCCATTTACGCGCGCCAGGGTGCGCAGATGGACTGGAAGCAGCACGCGAATCATGGGAGTGTTTGGGCCTCAACGGAAAGAACCGCCGGCAAGTCCCGCACGATGGGTTGCCACGTGTCTCCGGCATCGGCGGAGGCATAAACCTGGCCGCCTGTCGTGCCGAAATAGACGCCGCACGGCTCCAGCGAATCCACCGACATAGCGTCGCGCAAGACGTTCACGTAACAATTCTTCTGGGGCAGCCCCTTTGTGAGCGGCTCCCACTCGTTTCCGCCAGTGCGGCTGCGGTACACGCGCAACTGCCCATCCAGCGGGAAATGCTCCGAGTCGCTCTTGATGGGCACGACGTAGATGGTTTCCGGCTCATGCGCATGCACTTCGATGGGAAAGCCAAAGTCGGTCGGCAGGTTGCCACTGACCTCGCGCCAGGATTCGCCCGCGTCGTCGCTGCGCATGACATCCCAATGCTTTTGCATAAACAAAACGTCGGGCCGCGTCGAGTGCAGCGCAATACGATGAACGCAATGGCCGACCTCGGCATCCGGGTCGGGAAGCTGATACGGAGATTTCAGGCCGCGATTGGCCGGTTTCCACGTCTTTCCGGCGTCATCGGTGCGGAAAACACCGGCGGCGGAGATGGCCACAAAGATCCTGTCCGGCTGTTTAGGCTCAAGAAGAATGGTATGCACGGCCATGCCGCCGGCGCCTGGCTGCCAAAGATGGCCCTTGGCGTCGCGCAGGCCCGGAAGTTCCCTCCAGGTCTTGCCGCCATCGGTCGATTTAAACAGCGCCGCATCCTCGGCGCCTGCATAGACGGTGTCCGGGTCCGTTAGCGAGGGTTCCAGATGCCATATCCGCTTGAACTCCCAGGGATGCTGTGTGCCATCATACCACTTGTGGGTGCCCACCGCGTCCTCATACACGAATTTGTTGCTCTCGCCTTTCGGCATGCCCTCCGGGCTGAGCAACTCCTCGGGGCTGCTGCCGGGCGGCTGCCACGTTTTGCCGCCGTCCTCAGAACGTTGAATGATCTGGCCGAACCAGCCGCTGGATTGCGAGGCATACACCCGGTTGGGTTCAACCGGCGACCCCTTGAGGTGATACACCTCCCATCCAGCGAAATGAGGGCCGCTGACCTCCCAGTCCTTGCGTTTGCCGTCCGAGGTCAGGACAAACGCCCCCTTTTTTGTGCCGACTAACAATCGCGCTTTGCTCATGAATTCAGTCCCTTTCTTACACGTTCTTCACACGCGGGTAGGGCGCGCAGTCCTCTGCGCGCCGCCAATCCTCAGAATCCTACCGGCTGTGCGGAGGGCGGCGTGCAGAGGACTGCGCGCCCTACCCACAGACTGTCGCCACTTTAATCGTGGCATGAAACATTCGGGCTAAGAGAGCGGGGTTGCGCCGGCTTTATGCGGTTGCCGCCGCAACCAACTCCTCCGCACGCCCCTCCTGGGACAGCGGACATTGCGCCGCCACGGGCCTCACTTCGATGACGGCGCCGTACTTAAGCCCCGGGCACTCCTGGGCGATGCTTACGGCCTCATCCAGGCTGTTGACGCGCAGCAGGAAATAGCCGCCTATTGTCTCCTTCGACTCGGCAAAGGGGCCGTCGGCCACCACGCGCCCGTTGTGGCCTGAAACCACTTTCCCTTCGTTTTCCAAAGGATTGCCGGCAATTGCCTTTCCCTCCTCGGTCAACCGGTTGAACCAGGCCATCCACTGGCTGGCGATGGTTTGCATTTGTTCGGGCGAGAGGCCCTTGTGCCAGACGTTGCCGCGAAACAGCAGCATGTACTCCGGTGCTTTGTCTTGTGTATTCATATTCGCCTTTCTTTTAGTGATTATCACATTGTACTGTCACTTTCAACCCTAAGACGAACGGAGCCGGCCTTTTAGGACACATTGCCAAAAAGTTTTTCTTCGACAATGTCACCCAACCTATACAAACCAATACAAGCTCCTCCAGGGTGAACGAATCGGATGAAGTTCATGGGGACTGCACTACGAAGAATTTTGTCGTGCGCCCCCGGTCCAGGCGGTTCAGGGATTTCTCTAGCCTTGAGCCTGCCCTTCCCCTAACTTAATCGGCCCGTCTGGCGGGTCTCCGCAGCGGCGGCCATTCACGGGCGGCCCCGTGAGCGCGGTCGTGGCTCAGGGCCGGTTCCCGCGTTTCAGGCGGCCTCTTTTTCCCGCTCGGCGGGCGCAGTTTTATGACCAGTGCAGAAATACGACAATCGTTTCTGGATTTCTTCAGGTCGAAGGAGCACTCCATTGTGCCCTCGTCGAGCCTGATGCCCGACTCGCCCAACCTGCTGTTCACCAACGCGGGGATGAACCAGTTCGTGCCGATCTTCCTGGGCCAGCGCATCCCCGACGTATCGGGTTGGCCCGGGGCCGTCCCCGGCAGGAATACGCGCGCGGCTGACACCCAAAAGTGCATCCGGGCGGGGGGCAAACACAATGACCTCGAAGACGTCGGCCTGGACACCTATCACCACACCTTTTTCGAGATGCTCGGTAACTGGTCGTTCGGAGACTACTTCAAACGCGAGGCCATCCAATGGGCTTGGGAACTGGTGACCGAGGTCTGGAGATTCCCCCGCGCGCGACTCTACGCGACGGTTTATTCTCCGGAAAAGGCGCAGAAGGACCCGAGCGAGTTCGATCAAGAGGCTTACGACATCTGGGCGGAGAGGTTCCGATCAGCGGGGCTCGACCCGGCGGTACACGTGCTCAGCGGCGGCAAAAAGGACAATTTCTGGATGATGGGCGAAACCGGCCCCTGCGGCCCTTGCTCGGAAATCCACGTGGACCTTACCGCCCAAGGGGATACCAGAGGCGCGCTGGTAAACAAAGGCGCCGCCGAGTGCATCGAGATCTGGAACCTGGTGTTCATCCAGTTCAATGCCAACCCGGACGGCAGCTTTTCACCGCTGCCCGCCAGGCATGTGGATACCGGCATGGGTTTCGAGCGCGTGTCCGGCATCATTCAGAACACAAAGCATTTTACTGAATTCACCGGCCTGGTTTCGAACTACGAAACGGACATCTTCCGCCCCCTCTTCGACAAAATCGCCAGGCTCAGCGGGAAACGCTACGCCTCCACCCTCCCGCTGGCCGGTTCCACCGGACGTACCGAACAGGAACGGATCGACATCGCCTTCCGTGTCATTGCCGACCACATCCGCACGCTGAGCTTTGCCATCGCCGACGGCATCCTGCCCGGCAACACCGACCGGAACTACGTCCTGCGCCGCATCCTGCGCCGGGCCGTCCGCTACGGGCGAACGCTCGGCTTCCAGCAACCGTTCTTTTACAAACTGGTCAATGTGCTGGCCGACACCATGGGACGCGTGTTCCCGGAAATCCGGGCCAAGCGAGATCACGTGGAGGAGGTCATCCAGCGCGAGGAGGAGGCCTTCAATAAGACGTTGGACAGCGGAATCAGACGCTTCAACGAGGTCTGCGCGGCCCTCGTGGCGGAAAGTCTGACGCCTCCTGGCGGCTACGTCCCAGGCGTCACCTCCGCGACTACCTTTCTCCGCGAACACAATGAGCAAGATTTCGAGGAGATCCTGCGAGCGGCAAGGTCGCAGGTCCCCAACTGGAGCATTTCGCGCGTGAAGCCTCTTCCTGGAGAGGATGCCTTCAAGCTTTACGACACCTATGGCTTTCCACTCGACCTCACCGAGTTGATGGCGCGTGAGCGCGGGCTGGCCGTGGATGCGGCTGGATTCGAGCAGCTCATGGCAAGGCAGCGCGCGCGCGCCAGGGCCGCCCAGAAGAAAACCGTCATATCCTCACCCTTCATCGGCGAGGTGGAGACCCGTTTCGTTGGCTACGATACGCTTGAGGCCGAATGCGTGGTGGTCAAGACCTTCTCAAGCCCAGAGGGGCTATTCGCTGTGGTGGACGTCTCCCCACTTTACGCGGAGATGGGTGGACAGGTGGGGGATACGGGAGTGCTCATCTTTCAGGAGCGAGAGGAGGCGTACCGGGTCGCTGACACCATCAAGCGGGGCAGCGCTTACCTGCTGAAACTCGCAGACACCGACGAGGAGCCGTGGTTGCCGCTTGATGAGACACCTGTCGCGCGCCTGCGCGTGGATTCGGCGCGACGCTCTGCCATTCAGCGCCACCACACCGTCACGCATTTGCTTCACTGGGCCTTGCACGAGGTCGTCAGCACCGACGCCGTGCAGAAGGGGTCTTACGTCGGCCCGGAAAAACTCACGTTCGACTTCAGCAGCCCGCCCCTGACGCCAAAGCAGGTCGCCGACGTTGAGCGCCTGGTCAACGAACGGATTCTGGAAAACGCGCCCGTCAGTTGGGTGGAGGTCAAATATGACCACATCAAGACCCGAAGGGACATTATGCAGTTCTTCGGCGAGAAGTACGGTCAATGGGTGCGCGTGGTGCAGGTGGGCGGGCAGCCCACGACCCTGGATGGCTACTCCATGGAGCTTTGCGGCGGCACGCATGTTCACGCCACCGGCGAGATTGGCCTGTTCCGGCTCGTGGCGGAGTCGGCTGTCGCCTCCGGCATTCGCCGCATCGAGGCCGTCGCGGGCCTGGAGGCCTACAAGCGCGCCAGCCGCGATTTGGAATTGCTCGAATCCATTGCGGACAAAGTGAACTCGCCGGTTGGTGAGCTGGAGAGGAAGATTGAGTCCCTCCTGGCACAGCATAAGGAGTTGGAGAAGCAGCTCAGGGCCGTGCGGCAGAAGCAGGCGGACGACCGCGCCCGCACCCTGGTGGACAAAGCCGTCGAAACCGGTGGAGCGGGTTCGCCGCGAATGATCATTGAAGACCTCGGGACAGGCGACGGCGATTATCTGCAAGCGGTTGCGGATGGATTGAAGGGCCGTTTCAAAGGCATCGTCGTGCTGGCCGGAGCCGCAAACGGGGCGGTGGCGCTGGTGGGGACCGTTTCGCCGGAGCTGACCAAACAAATCCAGGCCGGCAAGATCATCCAGACAATCGCCCCCCTCGTCGGCGGCAAGGGTGGCGGCCGGCCCGACAACGCGCGGGGCGGAGGCAAAAACCCAGGCGGCATCAGCCATGCCTTGGAGCGGGCCAGGGCCTTCGTCCGGGAGAAGTGCGTTTTTTGACCGGAGGCCAGAAGGGGCCTCACAGGACCCGTGATACGGCGATTCCCTCAATCTCAACCAGCAACTCGGTCCGGCAGATGTCGGCGACGCTATAAGCGGTCGGCGTGGGGCCGAAACGGCGGTCGCAAATCGTCTTGCAACGACCGAAGTAGCTCGGATGCTTGAGATAGACGCGGACCATGGCAAAGTCCTCCAGGGTGGCGCATGCGGGCTCCAGGCCGTGAGCAGCCAGGTTCTCCCGGGCAATGAGGTGCTGGATATTATCGATGGTCTGCTCGGTCTGTCTCTGGAGGTCATCCAGGTGATGAGTCTCCGAATCCACGATACTGGCGGTTCCGGAGACCCACGTGATCAGGCAATCGCCAACCTGGAGTGCGACGCCTCGCGAGAACTTCGGGCTCTTCGGCGAATATCGCGGATGATAACAGTAAGCGGGGGTTTGCCTGGGGTTTTCCAATGCCACCAGCCGGGCATCCCGCCGTTCGGTGTGAAAAGCGGCGCAACTCATCACCAAACTGCTTCCAGCCATCCCGATGCCGGTGCTGGCAGGATACACGCCGTTGTGTAGCCCGTTTCGCTGTGGCCGGCCATTGGCAAAGGCGATGCCCTGGTAGAAATCCGCGCGGGCGCGGTTCAGTTCTTTGTAACGCTCGGTGTTGCCCTCCGGCTCGGTGATGCCGCCCAGATAGAACCAGGTGCGCACCACGTTGGCGAAGCCGGAACCGGCCTGAGCCAGGGACGTTTGCATTCGCCGCAACCCGTCCATGGTCTGGTCGTAGGCCCGGCGCCGGGAAGGGGCTGGCATAATGCCGGTGCAATAGACCCAGCGCCCGCCGCCGCCGCTAATGCCTACCGCATGCGCTCCAAACCGTTCCACCCTGGCAGATTCCGCATCCACCGCCCAGACCTCCAACGCCACCTCCGCCCCGCACGCCGGCGGTTGAGGCAGGTAGCTGCTCAGCGGCGCTTCGCTGCCGAACTGAGCCGTCAACAGCCGTTGGCATTCGGCTCGATCCTTGGGGTTGCGCAAAAAGACGGTCTGCAGCACGACCCTCATCGGGCGATTCCGGGCCGCAAGAATCGATTGAAGAGAATCCAAAACCTCCTGCGCCTGCTCCCGGAAAGATCCCCGGCTTCGAGGGGCAATTACCGCGCACAGGCTCGGCAATTCAGGCAGGGCCACAACCGCGCGGTTGGCGTCTTTGAGGAGAACCGAGTGTGGACGCTCAAAGACATTGGCGGGCGATTTCGCCAGCCTGTCTCCGGTCGTTTGGAGCGATTGCTCGGTGGCGCCTGTGGGGCTGATCGAGACGCGTGGCTGCATACAGCCTAAACTCTAGCCAGCACGCGCCCCTCGGCCAAGAAATATTCGCTGGCGGCTCAGCGCGGCGCCGCGTCACTGCCGGTAATGTCCGCGCCTGCGCCCGCATCGGCGCCGGTGCTGACGCCTGTTGTGCCTCTGCCCATCTCGACGCCCGCTCCCATACCGCCGGGGCTCCCGGACTGGTTCGGCGCTTGCAGATAGGAGCAACCGGCCAGGAGAGCGGCGAACGCTAAAACGACAACCACTCGCTTCATAGAAACTCCTTTCAACTCAACAGTTTGCCCTATACTGCTCCCAATCGGCCGGATGTCAACCGCCGGAGCGGTCGCGACCTGGATGATGCACGGCGGTTGACAAAGTCGTAGCGCAGGTCTCCGAACCTGCCGTATCGCCGGCTTCCCAGTCGGCAGGCCGCTGAAATGGTCGCGGTCGGCGGGCTTGGAAGCCCGCGACACAGCAGACTTGGAAGTCTGCGCTACGCCGTGCGGACTTTGTCACTGGCCGTGTGGATGAGGGATGAGGGGTGATGCGCGAGGGGTGATGGATGGTGGATGATGGGTGGTGCTTGTGCGATGTTGGTTGTTCGGGTTCAGGCCGCTTCTACCGAATCTTCAGCACGCAGGCATAATCGCAATAAGGGCCAGAGGCCAGGGCACCGACAACTGGAGGACATTCACCAGCCCTCATCCATCATCCACCAGCCCTCATCCACCGTCCACCCCCCACCATCCACCACCCCGATGGTTCTACCGAATCTTCAGCACCCAAGCGTAATCGCAGTAGGGGCGGGAGGCGAGAGCCTCCGGGATCGAGACGACCCATCCCTTAGGCGATTCCTCGCAGGCGAATGCCGTCGGATGGCCCAAGAGATGCACCTTAGCACCGGTCTTCAGGATGGAAACCGGAATCGTAATTTTGCGTGGGATTTCGCGTTCATGTTCCCCAGCGAGGTAAATAGCATAAATCGTGCCGTCCTTGCCGCGAGTAAACGCCAGCTTGCCGCTCTGATACGGTTTCACGGGGCGTGTGGCGTAAATGGCCCGGCCATTGAGCTTCAGCCATTTTCCGATTTCGGCCAGGAGGTGGTACGCCCCCGGATCCCAGGTGCCATCGGCGGCCGGGCCGACGTTGAGCAGGAGGTTGCCTCCTTTGGCCACGATCTCCACCAGCGTATCCACCGCCTTGCGCGCCGGCATATAATGCGCGTCGGGCGTCCACGCCCAGCCGCCGTCCGAAGTGATGCATGATTCCCATGGATAAGGAATGAACTGGTCCGGCACCCGGTTCTCCGGGGTCAAATAATCCTGGTGGATGCCCGGGACAGCCCGGTCCACGATAATGAGCCCGGGCTGGAGGTTGCGCGCCATCGCCGCCAGCCCGTCCATGTCGATGTCCTGGCCGAGGTTGTTCTTGTTCACCCAGCCGCCATCCAGCCACAGGATATCCATCGGACCGTAATTGCTCATGAGTTCCCGGATTTGGGTGTGGGTGTACTCTACAAATTTCTTCCACCGGTCAGGGTAGCGGCTGATCTTGTAGTTCACGTTGCGGTCGGGTGTGGCGAAATTCGGCCACCAATAGTACGGACAATGCCAGTCCGGCTTGGAAAAGTAGGCGCCGGTCCACAGCCCCTGGCGCCGGAAGGCGTCGAAGATAGCCTTGGCGATATTGGCGCGCTTATTGATGCTGAACGGGCAATCCTTGTCCGTGATCTTATAGTTGGTCGTCTTGGTATCGAACATGCAGAAGCCGTCGTGGTGCTTGGTGGTGAACACGACGTACCTCATGCCCGCCTCTTTGGCGGCGCGCGCCCACTTATCCGGGTTGAACCGGATGGGGTTGAACGTGTTCTTGAGCGCGACGTATTGGCGCTTGTAGTCGTCGTAGTTCGGGTTCTTGCGCCGGCACCACGGCTCGTCTTCGGAGCAGATGCTCCAGGATTCCACGATCCCCCATTGGCTGTAAGGCCCCCAATGCATCAGCAGGCCAAATTTCAGGTCGCGCCACCGCTCGATCTTTTGAAGCACGAGCGGGTCGGTTTCGGGAATGTAGGTCTCGCCGGCGTGCGCGATGGCAGGCAGGCCGAGGATAAGGCCGGCCCAGAAGGCCAGCGCGATTTTCGACACCGGTGATACAACTCGGAAGAACATGCCTGCCTTTATACAGCCCAAGCCTGAGTCTGGCGAGGTTTTCCTGCCCGCGAGCGCATCTCGGAAACACCCCCGGCTCGGCGCAGTCCAGCCCACTCGTCAACGGTGCGCATCCGTTCAAACCTGTCGCTGTCTTTTGGCAAATATTCGGGCAAACAGGAGAAAACAGAGAAAACGGAGAAGGGCATTGGTGGCTTCCGGCGGGGGGCGATGACCCACGCAGGTCACCTGCCCGTGCGCAACTGCGCCCCCCCGGCAACCGGGCTCTCGCTCGGCTCCTTGCCTCAGTTTCCTCTGTTACCTCCTGTTTAGCCGAATGTTTACATCTCCTGAGCTGGGTGGACCCGCAGGGCGGCGGTCTCGCCATCTTGAGCCTGCCCGGCGTCAATTCCTTGACAAACGGCATGCTGTTCACCGTCGGCAATGACGAGCACAACAGCATCCGCGGCCCCTCCGCCAACAATGCCCCGCTCCCCGACGGCTCAGGCTGGTATGTCGCCATCCGAGACCTCGAACAGGAAAAATACGGCCCGACAATCTACGCCGCCGACGGCGGCAATGACTGCGGTTCGAGTTTCTCGTTCCTCTACATCCCTTGGGACTCCCAAAACCTCATCGCCGGCTACATTCATGGCACCGATGGCTCGCTGATTCATAAGGCCGGCAACTTCAGCCTCCAGCGATTGTCCGCCGGACGCTACGCCCTGACGATTCCCAACAAAGCCGGCACCAACGGCGTGTTGGTCCTCCAGGACTGCGGCTACCTGGCTAGCCAGCCAGCCGGAATGACCAACGTCGTTGATACCAGCGTCATGTCCTATGAGTACGGCGGCACCAACACGCCCGCCAACGCCTTCATCATCGAGTCCCACTACGTGGACCCCACTGGCGGCGGCGAGGGGACGGTCACCCTGCGCGATGCCGATTTCTACTTCGTTTGGGTGGACTTCGACAACCCGCTCTCACCGCCAGGTACGGCGCGCCCGGCCTTGTCCGTCCAGAGAAGCGGCAACAACATCGTTGTCTCCTGGACCAATGGCCCCGGTTTTCTCCTCCAGAAGGCGGATTCGTTGTCCTCCTCCACCCAGTGGACGAGCATGGGCGCCCAGAACCCGCAGACGATTCCCATCGGCGCCGGTCCGCAGTTCTATCGCGTGATCAGTCCGTAGCGCCGCGCTCCTATCGCATGCGTCCTGCGGCTTGACCTGAGCAGTTACCAATCATCAGCCTGCGCTATTTGCTGAGGCGGAAGAATTGCGCCTGGCCGGTTGCCGGCAATGTCACGGTGTTTTGATCGCCTTGCACGACTACGGCCGCCGTCATCAGCTCCCACGGCCCCTCGAGCGTGTCGGCGGCCTGGAGACCGTAGCCGGCCAGCGCCGCCGGCCAACGGAGGAGCAGCTTGCCACTGCTCAGCAGTTGAACCTCCAGCCGCGCCGCGACCGGAGCAGGCACGCTGATCTTGAGATTATCAAAGGCATCGAGCCAGCCGTTGTTCCAGTCCGCATAGCCTTCGAGCGTGAGATAGTTGCCATGGAATCCATCGTTCTTAAGGTAGGTGGGGCTGGCCCCCGCGGCGATCTTTGCGGGGACGCCGTTGATGGTCAGGGTGACAGTGGCCGGACTGCCTTGAAAGTCCGCGCTGGCCAAATCTAGCCGCACATGGAACATTCCTTTGGGCAAGCCGCCGCTGAGGCCACCATCGCCCTCATAGACCAGGGTCGAGCCGTCAAAGACCTGAATGAGCCGGTTGTTGCGGAAGAGGATGCCCATCCCGTCGGATTGGGTGATAAAAGCGTTCTGCGTGGTGGCTCCAAAGATGACTCCAGCCCAGTCGGTCGAAGTGTTGTTCGTGTCGTTGATTCCCGGATTGAGGTCGAACTCGATGGTCAGGTTGCAACTCTGGGTGAAGTTGGCGCTGGGGCTGACGGCCACGAAGGTGTTGTTGGTCGGGATCAACACCAGTTGGCCGGGCGCAGCCGCGGGATTGGCTTGGGTCTCCCAGTCGTCCGCGCCGTCGGCGGCGGTGTCCGAGGATTCCACGTAATTCAACACGCCCAGGCTGCCGCCCGCTTGCCGGCCTTGGGCGTTCTCGAAATTCAGATCGGAGCTATTCGCCGAGGTGTTAAAGTTGTCCTGGAACAACACGCCAGTCACACCCCCGCCCATCGTAATGGACAACTGGATGTCGCCAAAGGCCGGATAGACCCCGTCCACGCCGATTACATATTCGGTTCCCTTTTGGGCGGCAAACATCACGACGGCCGCGTTGGTGCCCGCGCCGCTGGCCACCGGGGTGAGGTTGGTCAACACCGTGCCGGTGAAGAGGGCCAGCAGGTTGGGGAAATCGCTGCCGGCGGTGCTGATGGTGACCGAGCCGTCGGCGGGCGCCGTCCAGGACCACCAGACCGAGCGGCCCCCAAAATGCCCCGGCACGAGGAGGGGTTCACCGGCCTCGTAGGAAGCGCCGGCATTGCCGCCGGTGGTCTGGAGCGAAGCGCCGCTCAAGGCGATCCGATTGGCAAAACTGTCATTCGGCACAACTGGCCGTAGTAGCACTTGGAGATAAAGGGTGTTCAAACCGCCGCCCCCGGGCGAGGGATTCCAAGCGGCAATCCGGTTGGTGGTGGGGCTGGTCAACTCGGAGGCGTCCACGGTGAATTGCATTCGGGTGCTGTCCAGATACACGGCCTGGCGGATGACGCCATTGCAATAAACTACCGTTTCGGGCAGAAAGTTGGTGCCAATGATGGTCAGGTCGAAGCCGGGGTCGCCGACAAAAACGGTCTCGGGACTCAGGGCCAGATTGACCGCCTGCGGGTTTGCGGTGGGGACGGTGAAGTGGCAATCGGACGAGGCGCCGTGACTGTCGTTGCCGGCGGCGTCATAAGCCACGATGCTCGCGGTGTAGTCGCCGGGTGACAGATTGGTGTCGGTGGGAAGCCAACCCGAAAGGACACTCCAGTCGCCGTTGGTCGGGTCCCAGGCTATCGGCAAGGCCGTGTAATTCGTGACCCACTGCCCGCCGGTCCAGTAGCAGGTGTCGCTGTCGCGCGCCAGGGTCACCTCCAATGCGTGCAGGCTGTTGCTGCCCAGGTTATCATTGGCTATGCCGCTGATGGCGCCGAGCGTGAAAAGCCGGGCGCCGTTGGTGGGCGCGAGGATGGTGGCGGTCGGCGGCGTGAGGTCCACCACGAAGGTGATGGGGCCGCGAGCGTTGGTGTAGCCGGCGGCATTAATTGCAGTGACCCAAAGGTCGTAAGTGCCCTCCGATAGGTTTGTCCCGGTCGGCACCACGCCCTGGCCATCCCAGTTGGTTTGTTGGAGATCGGCCAGGAAAGTGGTGGCCGAGTCCTGCCATTGAGTGCCGGACCAGTAGGAGTTGGGAGCCGCGTGCCGGTGGCGCAAGCTCAGTTCGACCAGGCTGATGGGAGCGCCGTCAATCGGCTGGGCCACGCTGCCGGCCAGGAAGTCAATTCGGTTGAGGAACATGCCATTGGTGATGTTCACCGAGATCGCGCCCGGCGGATTGGAATCCACGTAAAAGTCATGCCACACCCAAGAAGAGTGGCCCGCGCTGTCGTAGGCAACGGCTCCCACCGAATAGCGTGCGGGGACCAGGTCAGCGCCGGTGGGCAGGCCGCCTTGGTAAGACCAACTGCCGCCGCTGACCGTGCAAGGCAAGTAGTCGGTGGATGGAAAATCCTCCCAATACGACCCGGACCAGTCGATTTGCTCCCAGCGGTCAATCGGGCCGTTTTGGTCCGTGCCGGTATCAAACCAGTTTTGATAAAGGACCAAATCGACGCGGCTGATTTGGAGGCCGATGCCGGCGGCGACGGCGCCGGCGATGGCGGGCATTTGGTTGGCGAAGGCGGACTGGTCGGCCGGGCTGGTCATGGTGATGGTCGGCGCCGACGCCAGCACGTGAAAGGTGAGCACCGTGTTGGTGCTCTGGTTGCCGGCGTTATCGACGGCCCACGCTTTGACCTGATAATCGCCGTCGGGCAGGTTGGCGCCCTGCGGCAGGCCCTCGTTGCTGGCCCACGCAATGCGCGGGGCCATCCCGGGACTGCCGCCCTGACTGAAGACGTCGGTGGTCACCGGGAGCTGAATGGCGGGAGGAGAGGACCAATAACCGCCGTTTCCATTCCAGACTTTCCCATCCGCCAGACGGGTGAGAGATCGGA
>JAJYHY010000491.1 GCA_021784555.1 bacterium | reverse complement strand
GGCGCGGTGAAGCGACCGGCCTTCCGCAAAACGCGCCAGGTAGGCCGGAATTCCTCCGACCGGGAAATAGATGCCGGCCCGATCTGTCTCCCCGTAATGGCGGAGCATTTGTGCCGCTTCGGGGTAAGCTCAATGGGCCTAATCGAATCTGATCGCTCCTGCGGCCAAAGAGCGGGCTCTTCTGGCCCAGGATCTCACGTTCCATGAAGCCGAGTTGAGACCCGCAGAGGATAACCATGAGATCCGTTCGGGTCTTCCACTGCGTGTCCCAAAGCAATTGCAATATCGAAGGCAGTTCAGGCGCGGTCTCGGCCGACCACTGCAGTTCGTCAAGGACCAACACCAGCTTCTCTCCGCCCCACAGGGCTGTAACCGTCTCCAGGCCCTCCCGCCAATTCCCAAAGCGCGCCCGCACCAGCGCGGCGTTGTTAATGAGCCGCTGGGCGGCGTCGCGGAAGTCCGCGAGTTGCAGCTCCGCATTGGTGCGCTTGCCGAGAAAGTAGATGTGCGGCTTTCCCCGAATGAACTCCTCGATGAGCCGGCTCTTGCCGACTCGGCGTCTGCCGTAGATGGGGATGAGCGCCGCTCCCTTGAGTTCATAGTGCCGTGTCAGCAGCTTCAGCTCGTCGGGCACCAAAGGGGTCGGTTCTTAGTATTGATAACTCACCTGGAAACCCATCGGCGCGGAAGCTGCAGAGTTATCAATACTAAGAACCGACCCCTTTACGCGGTTCAAATCCGCGGCTGCCTTGCGCCGGCGCAATTCGGCAGCGAGCAAATCGCCCAGCGGCGCCGAATTCAGCAGGCCGTTGGCACGGGCCTCCTTCACCAGCGCATCCGGCAAATCCAGTTGGATAGTGACGCTCATATTGGGTATTATGGCCCCCGAGCCGGCGCTTGGCAACCGCCGCAATGCATTACAAAAACCGCCATGGGGTCAAACCCCCAAGCGTCAGGCCAAAAAAACGACGGGCCGCCGGGAAGTCCCAGTAGCCCTCCGCCGAACGGGTAGTCCCATTCCAAAACTTGAAACGGTCGGCGACGGCGGGCGATCGGTCGGCAACGTCACGATTCCGCCGGCGTGCATTGAATGTGGAAATTGATACTATGAACGCGGAAGCGCAAAATGACGCTGTGTAACCGAGCCTTTGCCAACTCAAATATGCAAAATCGCCAAATGCCTTGCGAGAAGCCCGTGGAAACCATCAGCCGGCGCGATCTCCTCAAACTCATGATTCTGGCTGGTCCTATGATGTCCCGTCCGTCTTCACTGTTGGCAGATGTGGTCCCCGCGCCCTCTACGGGCCCGGACAACGGGGCTGAGGCGCTGCCACGGCATCCACGCCTCTTTTACAATGCGGACTCGCTGGAACGTCTGCGGCAAAGGCTCGCTTCGGACGCGGCAGCCGATGGCGCGTTGAAAAGGCAGGGTGACGAGCTGATGGCCGCCGGCTTTATCCCGGAGAGCGAGGCCATGCGCGGCATCGGCCAGCACGCGAGCTACGGCAGACCAGCCCGGCAGATGTCGGCAATGGGTTTGACGCTCGGTGTGCTCTTTCATCTCACCGGCGATGAGCGTTATGCCGGCAAGCTGCGCGACGCGATGCTCTACTATGCGAAATACGTCCGCTGGGCGGGCGAGAGCTTCTTCGGACGCACTCCCCCGTGGCATTCGGAATTGGACACCGCGGAGTTCGGCTTTGGCTACGCCACCGGCTATGACGCGCTGCACGGGTTTCTTTCGGATGCGGATCGCAAAACCATAGCCGGCGCCATGGTCCGGCTCGCCGTCCTGCCCATCCTCAACGATTGGGTGCTGCCCGGAGTGCGGATTCATTCCTTTGACTCGATGGGACATAATTGGTGGGGCGTTTGCGTCGCGGGCGCCGGGCTTTGCGCGCTGGCCTTGCTGGGTGACGACGCGCGCGCACCAGGATGGATTGACGCCCTGGATGCGGGCTTCGAGCAGTGGTTCAACTATCCGGGCAGCGTGCTGCAGAGCCGCGTGGCCACCTTCGAGCGCTCCGGCCCTTCTTACGAAAGCGTGGCCTACAACAACTATGGCGTATCTGAATATCTCCATTACCGGCTGGCCTGGCAGAACACCTATCCTGGCCGCAAGCCGGCGCATACGGAGCCGCTGGACCATATCGCCCGCTATTTTCTCCACACGCTCTATCCAACCTCGGCGGGGTTTTACGCCGTGAATTTCAACGACAGTTCGCTGGAATCCGATTCGACCGCCACGATGCTGCTGCTCATTGCCTGCGGTTTGGGCACGCCGGAGGCCCGCCGTTTCCTCGAACTGGTGCATACTCACCCCCAAAGCGCGCTCTTTTCACTGTTGCGGCAATATCCCGCCCCTGCGCCCGCCGCCAATGTGCCGAACTCCTGTGCCTATCCCAGAATGGGCTGGGCCATGATGCGTTCATCGTGGGAAAACGACGCTACCCTGCTGGCGGTAAAGTCCGGTTACACCTGGAATCACGCCCACGCCGATGCGGGCTCGTTCATGCTCTTCAAGCAGGGCGCGCCGCTCATCATAGATTCCGGCACCTGCAATTACAATCGCCGGGAATACAGCACCTATTACCGTCAGAGCCGGGCGCACAATGTGATTCTCTTCAATGGCTGCGGCCAACCGGAGCACGATATTCTCCTGGGCTGCAAGTTCCCCGGCCATTTGCACAGTTTGATTGACGGCTTGGGCCTGAAATATGTCTATGCCGATGCCACCGGCCCGATGGCCCGTTGGTTTTTGCGAAATTATCGGCACTGGTTTTGGAGCGGCGATGTCATCCTGATCATAGACGACGTCCGCGCGCATACTCCCGGCCAAATGGACTGGCTGCTGCACTACGACGGGAAATACACGACCCATCCGGGCGGGGGCGTCAGGCTTCAAAACGGGGCGGCCGAGGCGGTGGTCAGAATGCTTTACCCGCCAGCCACAATCCGCGAGGACACGGGCCTGGCGGATCACGATCCGGACAAGAAGGTGCCTTACCTGGTTTTCTCTCCCGACGCCCCCGCGTCATCGCGCCGGTTCGTCACCGCCATCTGCCTGAATCCGGGTGCTGTGCCAAGATTTGAAGTGCTGGAGGGGAAAACCTATCTCGGTGTGCGCGTATGGACGCCGGACACCGTGGAGGAGTTCTATTTGAACCTTCGCGCCGTCAACAGCCCGGGCACCGTCAGTATCCAGGTTGCGGACTGGACCACCGACGCGTATTTGCTGCACTTCAGGCGCACAGCCTCAGATGAGCAATCGGTGCAGCGCTTCTTTGTTGGCGACGGAAGCTACCTTCGCCACAAGGAGCGGAGTGTCATCGAATCCCTCTCCAAACTGACGGCTTGCTGGGCGCCTGGCGACCCGTTGGAGATCTTTTCGGACAGCGCATCGGCCTCCGTTCAGGTTGCCGCCGAGCGCCCTCCCCAGAGCGTCAAATGGAATGGCCGTTCGGTGACCACCCGATATGACCGATTAAGCAGACTTGTGTCCCTGCGTATCTATACAAAACCCTTGCGGAGAGGCCAGAATCCTTCGTAGTCAGAAGGAGAACAAATCGTGAAAATGAACCACGTGAAGTGGGTGAAGACATGCGCGTTGACGGGAGCTGTCATCCTTGGCGGGAGCCTCAAGGCAATGGAGCAAGACATCCCCCGGCCCGACAAGCCGAACGTTGTCCTGATCGTGCTCGACCAGCTTCGGGCCGGCCAGTTGCACTGCTATGGCAATGCGCGCGATACGAGTCCCAACATCGATCGGCTGGCCGCGCGTGGGGTTCGTTTCTCCCACTACTATACGGTCGCGTCCTGGACTGCGCCCTCCTTTTCTTCGCTTCATACCTCCCTGTATGCGTCCAGGCACGGGGTCACCCTGTTCTGGCAGCCGGGGATGCCCCTGATCAACAAGGATGTGCCAATGCTTGCGCCGGATTTCAAGTACCACGGCTACTACACGGCCGCCTTCGTCAACAATGGTGAAAGAATTATCCGCTCAACTGGAGCAATGGATGAAAGAGAACACGCCTCCGGCAGCGGTGGTGCTCAGGCGCTGGCGAATCTACACTGAACCCGAGCGCGTAGTAACGGTGGATGACCAGACGATCGGCGGGCGGATGTTGCTGTGCGGCGGCGGGTGGCATTCCGACGCCCGGCCGCAAAGTGCCAATCACGATGGGGGCTGCTTCTGGACTGAGCCGGGCAGCGGTTCCCGGACGGCGACGTGGCGAAACGATGATCCCATGCTGGGGACATACAAAATCTATGTGTACTATGGGCACCCGGAGGTTGGCCGGCTGGCAACCGACGCTCCTTTTACAATTGTCTCCGGCCCTCCCGCACTCGGCCGCGTGGCTGCGGAGTCGAACGAGCAGACGGTCCGTGTGAACTTCAACCAGGGCGGCGGCCAATGGCATCTTCTGGGAATGGCGAAAAAGCCTCGTTATGTTGAAGAAAGCAACGCGGCCAATGGGGTCATTCTTGTGGATGCGGTCAGGTTTGTCAGGGTCGCGCCTTGAAATGCCGCGAACTTGTTCGGCGAGCGGGATGCCGCGGCATGGGAATTCCGTACCAAGCAAATGCGAAGTTCGGACGAAGCCCAAATCGAGCTAATGTCTTGATTCTCTCTCCGACTTTAGCGCATCCGCTGCCCACACGGCGCAAATTGTGTCTTCGTCCCCCCATGCCGTTAGGTAGAGCGTGTCCCAAGAGCCAAGAAACGCAGTAAACGGGCGATTTTCAAGGCACAGGGCTCGGACTATGACCGCCGGATTGCAACGCGGAGCGCCAAAATCGGTGTTTATAGCGGCCTGGCGCCCGCCTTTTTGCGGGCTCGGCGCTGGGTGGTGGGCGGGGGCGAGTGCATCCGAACCAGGTGCAGTTCACTCCGATCCAGCAGTTCCCATTGAACCCGATCGC
>JAJYHY010000490.1 GCA_021784555.1 bacterium | reverse complement strand
CCCTAAACTGATGCCCCACTAACCCAGTTCCCCACGCCAGCTCAAATGTGAAATCATCACCAAGAGCCACCCCCTCCAAAGATTGTGAGATGCGCACGCGACTAACGTCCGGAAAAAATTATTCTTGTGATTCAGATGGCATTTTGCTCATTCTCCTCTTGTCCGCCGACAAAACCTGAACTGCCCCTGGGCATGGAGTCTAACCCTGATGCGGAGTTGTTGGCCAATCGAAGCGAAGACCAGCCCGGCTCACCTTCACTTCCTTGCGCGGAGGTTTTGTCCCTGGCCGCCGGGGCGGCCCGGTGGGCGGATTTGGGCACGGAAGTCCGGATGGAGCAGAGCACGCTTCACTCGGAAGCGTTGGGAAATCGAAGCAAAAAGGGCGGTTGCGTCCCGCTTGCCTGCCCAACAATTGTCTCCACGGGGGCCGTCGTTTGCCGGCCGGAATGCGCGGGAACGCGCCGGCGCTCAGGCTGGGCGCAGGCGGATGCGGCCTGCGGCAACGATGGCCAAACGACCCGGCAGACGCTCCAAAATGGCTGCCTGCCGTACAAGGCCCCCGATCAGGCCAAGAATCAACAAGGCGTTGGCGTCGCGCGGAAGGTCCAGCACCGCGATGCCAGGGTAGGTCTCCGGCGGGTAATTGCGCAGGTCGGCGAAGCCGAAGTCGCCGGTCAACAGGCAGGCGCCGTGCTCCTGCGCATACCGGGCGATGATCGGGTCTTGAGCGTGTCGCGGCCCTATGTCTCGCGCATCCATCGCCTCATGGCCGTGCTTCGCCAGCAGGAGCCCGACGCATCGCGGCAGGTCAGCATCGATCAGGAAACGCACACCCTTGGCTCAGGCGGGCAACGGGTGGTGAACTTCCCGTTCAACCAGCTCTTCGGCGTACCGGATGGCTGCGCGAACATCCTGGGGCGTGAGGTCGTACTCCCGGCAAACCTCTTCGAAGCTCATGCCGCCGGCCAGGCCGCCGAGAACACGGGTCACGGGCACGCGCGTGCCGCGGATCACTGGTTTGCCGTGCTGGGTTCCCGCATCAACAATGATTCGCTCACTCATGGCGTGAACTTAATCGTGCTTCGGCGCCGGATTCGAGCCCGTTTCCATTCTACCGCAAGATGCAATCGCCAGAACACCAGCCGGCAACCCGGCCTGCGACCAAATAGGCGGCCGTCTTTCGGCGATTTCGAGCAGGCGCAAAGCTGTTCCAGGCGCCCTCCGCAACCTCTCTTCCCATTTGCGCGCCGTGGCCTTCGCCGCGCGGAGGCTCGCTTCGAAAACAGGTTGACGTACGTTCAGTCGCCTGCGAGTTGCTCCAATCCGGCTTGGCGTAAACGCCGCCGGTCCCCGCCACCGGAGCACGACCCACATGCCTTTTTCCACGCCAACAGTACTTGGTTCGATAGACGGCTTTGGCCCGCGCGGTATAATGCCGCGCGTGGACCCGAATACCACTGGCGGGCCGCGGGCCTGATGGCCGGAGACTGGCGGCGGCCGCCGAAAAGATGAGAATTGCCCGTAACCCGATGCCGGAAAATCTCGAATACATGAGTAGCGCGATGCGAGCCCACGCCGGGCTGGCGGCATCGCCATTAGAGCAAACCAACTAAAGACACAATGAAGACGCGAAAAGCAAAGGGCCCCCTGCGGAATATTCCCTGGCTCGACACCCGCCGTCGAGGAGCCCATGCTCTTGTCTCGTTGCCGCGAGGCCCGGCAGGCGCAGCTTCCGAGCAAGCCCCGCTTTGCCATCGCGCGGTGGTCCGAACCAGTCCGACCATTTCCGCGTTTTTTTCGAAGTCACCCGTAACCTGGGCACATGTTTTCTCGATACAGGAGTTGAAGCGGAAAGTAAAAGAGTGAATCGAGTGCTATGAACCTGAGAAGAGCTATGAAACCGATCCAACCTGCATCCCGTGTTCTGATCCTCGCCTTGAGCGTCACCATTGTCCTTGGTGCTGCGAGTCCGTGCCCGGCGGGTCCTCCCTTGCGCGCGGCTCCGTGGCGGCCGCCGACGGCCCCTGGGCGGTATGTTAGGCCGCCGACCGTTTCACTTGTCAGGCAGGCGGCGCCCGTCGCTATCGCGCAAAGGCCAACCCCGCCCCCCGCCGCCCAGGGGCCGATGCGCCCGGCAACCCAGCCAACCTCGACCTGCTCGAACACCCGTGTCTCTTGCGGCCGACCCCGCTCCGCCTGCTCCGCCGGGGCGGCTTCGGCGCGGCGTTACATCTGGGAGCCGAGCTTGGGCTTGGTGACTTGCGGCCCGGCCGCGAGGAGTCCGGCGGGCTTTGCGCCTGCACCGGCTTCGATGGCTGCCCCTGCGCCGGCTTCGGGCGACGGTGCGCGGGCCCTCACCGACCCCGCAAGCACGTCTCCCGCCACATTCCCCACGGCGGCCATCAACGCCACATTCTATTTCCCCAGAGCCCACTACCGCAGCTACCTGTGGTTAAAGACCTCCGCCGACTCGGCCCGCAATTTGGTGAACGGCATCGCCGCCCAAATCCCAAGCCGCGCCTCGGTGATCCCGTCGGGCCGCGCGGTGACCTTTGCCGAACTGGATGTTAGCGCCCCCTTTTACCTGCTGTCAGACACCAAGCGCGCGAAGCCATGGACGAAGATCTCCGACAGGGCGGCTCGCAACCCGCTCAACGGCGCGGTGCGCCAGATGAACGCCCAATTCATCGTGTTGCCCTGATGCTGCCAGCCCCGCCATCATCGCCTCTCCGCGATAACGAATGACCAGGCTTTTCCTTCACAACCGCCTTAATACTCTCAATGAACAGGATCGTTCTCACAAAACCGGATCGAAACATGCGACCCTGCGGGAATCCACAAGGGGGTCCACCATCGGCTAATAGCAGGCACGCCATGGCGCGCCGGTGTTTGCGGAGCTTCACCGCCGAACGAATTGCCGATATTGCCGATTACCAGGGGGCATTAGTTCTTGCAGTCGGGACGGAGCTTTGTCTATTTTCCCTCCGTTCGCCGATCAAACCCTGGATTAACCATAAGAGCGTGCAACCGACCCCTCAGGTCGAGCCGTTGGGAAATCGAAGTGAAAAGGGCCGTTGCATTCCGCTTCGCTGCGCAAGAACTGTCCCCGCGGCCACCCCCGCATGCCGGTCGGAACCTGGGGGAACACGCCGGTCGTCCAAGGTCTTCAAATTGAACCTCCTCGGCTGCGCGGAGGGCGCGGTCGTTCGGCGTGCCTTGTTCGAGCCCGTCGGGCGCGTCGCGCGATCGCCCGCCAGAGTGGGCTCGCCCCGCGCCCCCTTCTCTAAAACCACCAAATCACGGTGCGGGCCGCGCAGCCTGGACCTTGGGGTTCGCCGGCCCTCGGCCAAAAATCTGAAATTCCCCCGTAACCCTGCACTGGAGAATCCCAAATTCATTAGGGAGTGGCGTGTTGGGCCGCCGAGGCGAGCTTGGCGCTTTGGCCGCGACAAAACGGAACGAAACATGCCATCAGAACGGAATAGGCTGCATGACGGTGGAGCTGGGCGCCCATCGCCGGGAAGAGCCTTGTCGGCCGCACCCGGCCTTTCAAGAAATCATGAAATCGTGCGTAACCTGTGGGCTGGTTTTTTCGATAGAGTCACTGAAGCGAGATCGAACTCGAGCATCACGAAAGCCAGCAGCCTTTCATCGCCGCGCTTGCCGATAATCCTCGGCAAGCGCCCACCCGCGGCACCATCTCTGGACCGGCGCACTGCAGAGAGCCGGCGGCCGACAGCGGATGGTTCTCTGGGGTGCGCTTCGTGCGGCGGGGCTGCGCGACTCGCCGCTGAAACCGGTCGATACTTTTTGAGCGCGGAACTCCGGGGGGAGCAACGCCCGCTTCGCGCGGCGATGCCTTGCTCGATGTCGCCGGTGAAGGGCCGCATGGCGCCCCGCCTCTCCTCCTCGGGCACTTTGGCGAGCATGCGTTCGATAAACCGATCAAGTTCCCTGCGGGTAACGTCGTACTCCTCCAGGGCAAAATCCGCGCCGGCTTCTCCCAGGCGCTGCCTCCAAGCGTCCATCCAAGGTTCCACCCCTCGAAACCCGTCGCGGACTAATTGGCTAAGCGCTGTCTCAATTTTCTGCAGGATGCCCGCTTCACTCACCGCTCCAATGTATTCGACCGGTGGCAAACGGCAAGAGGCAATGAAGACGCGGGCGCCTGTCTGCCGAACAGCCAGGGCATGCGCCCCAACTTCGGAACCCGCTCTAACTCTTGGCAACTGCAGAAAACGACGAATTACCCCGGCGCCCGAGCCACGGCCAGGGGCGCGAGCAAAGCCGACCAATCTGAGCTAACGAGACAAATCCCGTGAATCGCACCATGAAAACCACGACTCAACTAAACATCACCGGTCATTCCAATCGCCGCGGGCGGATGAAGCGGTTGCTGGAAACCGTTGTCATTGTCGGAGCCTTGTGCTTGGCGCACGTTGGACTCTGCCAGACGACGATCACTTGCGGCCAGACGGTTACGGGCACGACAACGAATAAGGGCGAGGTTGTCACCTACTCCTACACCGGCACTGCGGGCCAGAACCTTTCGTTCGTGCTTGCCGCGGGCATCAACGCCTCAGACTGGATGGTGGCGGATGTCTATGACCCCGCCGGTCACGGGTTGATGACCCTGGACGGCGGCTCAGGTGGCGTAGGCCACGCCACCAACGTGGTGTTGGCCGCGAGCGGTACGTACTTGATCCAGGTGCATGAAAACTATTACCGCGCGACCGGCACCTATAATCTTACCATTCAGTCCTTCACGGAGGGCGGATGCGACGCGACGTCCATTGCCTGTGGCCAGACCGTGAGCCGCGCCACGACGAATGAAGCCCAGGTGGTTGCGTACAGCTACATCGGCACTGCGGGCCAGACGCTGGCCTTTGCGCTCGCGGGAGGGATTAATGGCGCGGACTGGAT
>JAJYHY010000105.1:20106-24423 GCA_021784555.1 bacterium | reverse complement strand
ATCTACACCTCGAAGACCAGGCGCTCCCGGCGGAATTGCAGGTAGAGCCGTTCCGAGGAGAACCGGCCGCTCTCGCGCATGAGGACGTGGTGGGCTTCGAGGCCCGGCACTTCCCGGGCCTGGAGCCGCTCCTCCACCAGGGCGTAAAAGTCGCGCGGGCTGAAGGTGAAGTTGTCCGTGAGGCCGCACCGGTACGCGAGAAGCTGGTTCCAGTTCGCCTCCCTCGCCAGCGCCTCCTCCAGGAACTCCCGGACGGGCTGGAGCGCGGTTTCCGCAATGCCGGCTGCCGCGTTCATGGCGCTCCTCCCTTCGCCCCCTCCGCCTCAAGCCTCCGTATGAAATCCTCCGCCACCGCCTTTATATGCGCTGCCGCCGCGCCGGGTTCGTCTGGCTTGTACGTGGTTGCCGTCACGGGGACGTAACTCGTCGAGGACGCCGAGAAGATGAGGGACGCCAACTGGACGGGAAGGACATACTCGAAGAATTCGGCAAAGACACAGGTCCGGCCCGGCCCGACGCGGGCGAGCATGACAAAGCAGCGTCTCTCGTGGGAGCCGATGAGGCCCCGGCCCGCGCCGCGGAAGATGACGGTCCGGGCGTCGGGGTTCTCCTCACCCGCGAGCTTCCAGGGAGCGTCCTTCTCGGCGAAGAGCCTCCGCATCGCTGCCTCGACATCGGCCAGCCGGTTCGTGGCCGCCCAGGCGAACGTGGGAAAGAGACGGGCATCCTTCTCGCGGCTCACCAGGAGGTTGAACTTCCGGCGCGCCGCCTTGACCGGCGCTTCGCGGGCGGCCTGCTCCTTCGCGGCTTGGGCCTGGCGCACCGCTTCGGCAGCCCGGGCCCCGGCCGCCTTCTGGGCCGCCTCAATCTTCGCTTTGAGTGACAAGGCGTCGGCGTCCTGAGGCTCGACCTGGAGGGCCGCCTGCACCCGCCGAAGGGCCGCATCGTAATTGGCGGAGTTGAATTGGCCTCGCGCGACGGTCATGGCCTCGACGTAGCGGAGGCTCACGAGGTTCGTCACCACGGCTACCGTTTGCTTGTCCGCCACGGAAAGGGCGACGTCGAGCGGCCGGTAGCCGTCCAGGGCAAGATGGAAATCATACCTCCCCGGCTTTACGAGGAGCGTCCGAGGTGTATTGCCGAGGGCGCTCCAGCCGGAGGAGACCGCCGCGCCCGGAGGCGTGGTCGTGAGACGAACCGTGCCGTACGGAAAAACGATGTCCTGGCGGTTGGTCTTGCCCGCGGCGATTTGGAGCTGCCGGTCTTTATCGGAGCCAGCCCACTGCATGGAGAGGTCGTATGCGCCGGCAGGTAGTTGGGTGAGTTCCGCGGGCGCCGTCCCTGAGAAGGAAAGACTCGCCGTGGCGGGAGAGCGCAGCGAGTATTCGACGCCCTTCGGGTCACTCGCAAGGTCGAGCGCGCCAAAGGGCGGCGCGATGGCGGACCGACAGGTCTCGTTGCGGAGGACCTCCGCCTCCCGCCGTTCCCGCGTGTGGAGGAAGACCGCCGTCACTTGATACTCGCCCGCCGGGACGGGCTGCGAAAACCCGGCCGTGTCCGCCTTTGTGGCGGAGAAAAGCGCGCCTGCAATGCGGAGTTCTGTGGCGGCGGGTTCGGTTTGCACGTCGAGGATGCCCTTGATGCGCTTGAGATCAACCCGGCCCCAATCGTTCCTCCCTAACCACACGAATGCCTTCTTCCGGCAGGGTTCAACTGTCGGGCCCGAAATGAAGAGCGTGTGGGAGCCAAGACCGACCCGGCCGCCGGATTGGAAAGCCTTTCCATCGAGTTTCACGGAGAGCTCTTCGGCGGGAGGCCCTCCCTCCACCGCGACCCAGAAAACCAGTGTTGTCCGCTCCAGGGCATTCTCGAACCAGCTCCAACTGAGAAGGAGCACTGAGCCGCAGAACCAGACGATAAGGGGGGCCATCAGGCGCACGCGTGAGCGCCGTTTCCTGACCGTCGAATCGTCCGCACTTGAAGGCATCGTGACAGAGGGCTTGGCCGCTGAGTTCAGGGAGCGGACTCTACCGGCTGCCGCCGGCGAATGGACTCCGCGCGTCAGAAAGGCCAGCCACTGAAATGGTGTGCAGCAGGATCTGTGCCGGCGAATCTGAAAGGAGCATTTTCCCCCGCCCAAGGCCCGCTCTGAGCACCGGATGCGTCAAAACTCCCGGTTTCTATCAGTCAAACCCATCCCAAACCGGCTGGGATTCGTGCCGCTGCGAGGGTCCGGTGAAATGCCCGACTCCACCCGCCCGCGGAAGTCCACGATCGGCGCCGTTCACGCGCCGCCCAACCGCATTGCCAAGCAAGGAATCAAGGCGATAACGGGTGTCGTCAAGGCTCCATGTGATGATTTTGCAGACATCTGGCCTGAATCTGAACACGACACGATTGACCGGAGGGACTCTTGGACTACAGGGAACATGTACAATATTCCGCGATTTACTCATTTACTTCCGGATATCATTTTATGCTTGTAAAACTCTGCGCGGCGGTTTACGGTGGTTCATTAGCTGACAAAAGTATGAAAACGCATCACGAGCTGTCTGGCCTGTCCTCCACCGGAGGATGCCTCAGTCCAATGTCTATAACCCGCAGCGGAGGGTGCGAGGCTGCCGGCCCACAAAGGACAACCGCACCAGCCCAAGAATCGCCGGGGAGCCAGCACCAGGACATGACTAAGTTTCTTGACGAAAATGGCGCTGGCTACCGAGTTGTGGTTCATCCCGCGGCTGGGACCAGCCATGGGGTGGCGCTTGCGCAAGGCAGCCGCTTGGAGCAAGGTGCCAAGGCGATCGCCTTTGCACTCGTTCGCGGAGGCGCACCCCACGAGTACGCTCTCGCCCCGAAGCCAGTCGGGGGCCCGTCCAGCGCCACATACACGGGGGTCCTCCGTCCGCCCGGGAGGCTCTTCACACTGACGAGGAATCTCGATGGTCCTGATGTCGGGCACCCAGGCGCCCCAGAAAGGCACCGGCACACGGAGCCTCAGCTTGCTTACACCATCAAGCGCGGGCTCTTGCAAAAGCTATGATCAATCTATCTGAGCGCCAGCGGGCCTTGAGGTCCTCACCGTCCTGCACCCCCGAATGCGGCCGAGGGGATTGGGTGAGTAGCGTTTCGACTCGGATGCCGGCAGCACGACGGCGCGCGGTGGTTCGGGCGGGATCAAAATGGTGGGGATTCTGGCCCACCCTAAACCGGCGGCGCGAAGGTTTCGCGGGCATACCTGACCGAACTCTTGCGGATAATACGTATGGAATTGCGTCTTTTAGAGATTGACACGCCGCAGGGAACCATGTATTCTGACAGAAGACTCAAAAGTCACGATGAAAACACAAAACACAATCCAGCACGCCTGCCGAGACGGGGAGGTTGGCTTGGTCTCATCCTCCCCGCCAGCGCTTCTGAGCAACGAGCAACGAAGCCCGGTTCGGCAGCCGACAACGCCCTCTCAACCGAATTCGCAAAACCCCCAGCACCGGGCGGTGGAAATCCTGCCCGGAGTGCGGGCCACTATCGGAGTGGACGATTTCGGACGTATCGTCGCGCTTGATGATCTCACAGGCTTCGAGAGAGGAGGCTTATGAGCGCCACACCCGGCGAATGGGCCGTACCATGGTACAATCCCGCCGCATGGCTGGCGGCGAGCCGTGCCGTCACGGAGGCCCGTCACGGTGACCGCCCTATCCAACTGATTGTCGGATGCGGCCTGTTGCCTGACGGAGCAAGTGTGCCTGCCAGGTTGGTTGGATATGCAGCGGCAGTAGGGAAGAATATCCGACTCTGCCAGGACATATTCGGCGACAGGGCCAAAATCGAACTGCGTTGCTTCAGCTCCGCAACCAAGATCATGGGCATGGGGCGTGGCATCCCCCCGGAGCGGGCGTACGGGGCAGCGACCATCGCGTTAGCAGCCCTCTCCGGAGCTCTGGATCTGCTAGGGGCCTGCCGAGACCGCCCCATGCGGCTGGACGCCGCTAACACTATGCCCGAAGTGCCTCGAGACGTGACGGTTCTGGCGCTCGATGTCCTGCGCCATCATCCTGCCTTTTGCCAGGTGGTAGAGAGCCTAAAGCGTTTTAGCGAGTTCTCCGCGAATGGCGCCGACCCGCTAGCGTACGCGGTCGAGCACGCGGGGCAGAGCATGTTCGCTGACTTGCCTCGATTGCCCAGCCTTAACATCACAATCGCCGGAGCAGCCGAAAGGGTATTCTGGGCGGTCCGACGGCTTGTTTCTGACATTGCAGCCCGACGCGGCAGTGGAGGCGGTGGCACGCCAGCACTGGCGCGAATTATGACGCGTTTGAA
>JAJYHY010000105.1:0-20096 GCA_021784555.1 bacterium | reverse complement strand
CACGCTTGACGAATTGGCCGAGGATCCTACCTCTGCGGCGCAAAGGCTAGCTGTTATGCGACGGGGCAACACCTCCCTCAAGCACGAGGCCGATGAAGCTCTGCAGGCAATCAAGCAACTTGCTCCCGCCGATCTAACCCAATTGGCGACCGCGACGAGAGATTCAAGAGCATCCTTTGAGTACCTCTCGAGAGCACAGTTTTGCATCGGGAGCAACCTGTTGGAGTACTGGTCAGGGCGAACAACCAACGAAACGAGAGGTGTGCTATGAAAATGAAGGCCTTGGTCATTAGTGGGAGTCGAAACGAAGAACATCCGATGGGCCAGAAAGCAGGCCCAGAGGTGGCAGCGGCACTGCGTCGCAGAGGCTGGATTGTGGCCGAGGTCGACGGGAGCCAGCCCCAGAATGTCATACGGAACATCATGCGGCTTGGGCCCGACACGATTGTCGTACCCGTAGCATACGGCGCTGGTGGCGGGGAGGACGGTCAATTTCACTCGGTCGCCGATCTCTTGGGGGTCCCATGTGCAGGACCAAGCGGAGCGGCTGGCGAAATCTCTATGGACAAAGCGTTGTTTCAGGCAATAGTCGAGGGCATTTTCGCCACCGACCCAGAGGTTCGGACTCCTAAAGGATGCACCGTGTGCGCGGGCATGTCTGACGCTTATATCAAAGAGCTTATCACTTTGCAGCCGCTGCCACTAATAGTCAAGGCCAACTTTAGCGGTTCAAGCCTGGGGCTCGGCGTAGTTTCGAGCTACAGTGACGCCCTCGGCAAAGTAAAGGCGTTACTCCCATCTTCCATCGCTGTTCTGTGTCAGGAGTTGATTACGCCAGCAACTGAGATTAGTGTCACTATTTTGGACCGAAAGAGTGGTCCAGCCGTTTTTCCGATGGTGGGCTTCCGAAAAGACGGCATTGTGTATGACTACGAACAAAAGTTCGGTCCGACTGCTAATACCAGGCACATTATACCGGCTCCGATCGACCCCGACCAGGCCGAACGTGTGAAGCAAGTTTGCCTACGGATCCATCGAGCAATTAGGGCGTGTGGTTTGTTTCGGTATGACATCCTGCTCACCAAGCACGAGATAATACCATTGGAGGTCAACAGCATTCCAGGACTGCTTCCAACCAGTATTACCCCGGATGCAGCCAAAGCCGCGGGTGTCCCTTTCGAGGAGTTGGCCGAAGCGTATGCCCTTAGCGCGCTGTTGCCGCGAGTGCAGGCTCCGCTATTGACACCAGCCCTACGCGCAAAACCCGCGCTGAACTGCGGCCCCATTTCTGAACTGAACATGTCTGTGGGGATGCGCTAAAAGCCGAAGGACCCTTTCTCCATTCGAATTTCCACACGGGCATGTGTTCGGCCAATTATGGCCAGCGCACCCTTAAATGGGTCCTGTCCTGCGAGGTTCACTTCCGCGCAGCCCGCGAACACAAGGGGGAACAAGGCCGTCGCTCCTGCCCAGCTTGGCGCACTTGGCCGGTCTCCAATGTGTCGACGAGAGCAGTGCGAACCCTCTCGAAACGATCGCTCCGCTCCCATTGAACGAATGTCATGCCATCACGCTCAATCTCTACCGCTGGCGTTGTCGCCAGTACCCCGGTCATCACCTTGTCGCTAATCAGAGTCGCTTCCTCGATGTCGTGCGTTACGAAGACTGCTGTGACCCTTCCGTGTACGTGCTGCCAGAAGAACCGCTGCAGTTGTCGGCGGGTTATCGCGTCGAGTGCGCCGAACGGCTCATCCAGCAACAGTACCTGCGGTTGGTTGGCCAGCGCAGTGGCGAGTGCCAAACGCTGCCGCTGGCCGCCGGACAGGTTTCTGCCAAATTGGTCGGCCATGTCACCCAGGCCGAACTCCTTAAGCAGACTCCAACATCGCCGTTGGCCGGCAGGACAGCGAGCATTACTCCCAATGGTCACATTGTCCCAGACCGTCATGCGATCGAACACCGGTGCCTCCTGCATAACCACACCCACCAGCGTGCTCGGACCATGGAGGACAACATCCCCTATCCTCACTTCGCCGTCCGTGATCAAGCCTTCATGCTTCTCCTTGAACCGAGCAATCGCCCGAAGAAGAGTTGTCTTCCCGCAGCCCGACGGCCCAACAATGCCCAGGGTGCTGCCAGGGGGAATCTGTAACGAAAGATTTGTAATCACCTCCCTGCCATCGTACCGTGCGCTTAGACCTCGCACCCTGATCGGGGACGGATGCTCCAGGCTCGGTTCTCCGGATGAGGACACCCTGCTCAAGGCTGCAATCGCACTCCGGACGTGCCGTCTCCGCAGCCAATGGATCGCATTGCGTAAGCTAACCCGCAATGTCGCCAGTCCAATATCCGATGCAATCCCGAGGGCGGCAAACACGAGGATAGTGCCCAGAAGCAAATCATCGCGCGCGGCATCCAAGGTGCGAAACAGTCGGTACCCCAGCCCTTCGCTCCACCATAGACCGGAACTTCGCTCATATACGCCTCCCATTTCTGCTACGGCGGTCACCAAGAGAGCCAGACTGAGCGAGGTTCGAAGCGCTGCGTACACGCTTTCTCCGCACGAGGGTATCAGGATTCGCACGACCCATCGCAATCTGGACACCCCAAGGCTCTTTGCCCGCCAGAGGAGCGACGGAGGCACGCTCTTCGCGGCCTGATGCACAACAGTCCAACACACGGACGCAGAAGCCCAGGCTACGAGCCCTACCTTCCCAATCTCGGACAGGCCGAATATGCGGAGGAAAAGGGGTACCAGTGCAATGAATGGAACCGCACGAGCCAACACCAAGAGCCCCTCGAGGCCAAATGCCGCGCTTTCTAACCTGCCCGTGAGCAGTCCTAAAGCGATTCCTGCAACGGACCCGATAATCCACCCCAAGAGCCAGCGCGCGCAGGAGACCTCGATGTCGTGGGGCAAAGTGCCAGTATTCCACATTGACCTCACACCAACAAGGACCTTCCCGATACCCGGCAAGCCCGTTACGCTTGCCACTAGCTCGAAAAGAACGGCAAGCACCAAAACGCCGATTACCAGTTTGGCAGCCTGGGTGAAAAGCTCGCTACGGGCCGATGTCATTGGGTTACTCGCGAGGGATCAATGGACTTGAGCAGAGACGCATCAACGAAGGACGAAAAGTCGTGCGGCATAACGGCCACCGTTCCCGGCTGCTCCTTGGCAAGCCAAGCCAATTCTTCTTGCATCCATTGCTCCATCTTCGGGACGTTAAGGTACACGTGAAAATCGGTGGTCGCCATGAAGTCATCGAGGTCGCCGGACTTGAGCCCCAGCCACTGTTCTAACTCGTGCTGCGCTTCTTTCGGGTGCGCCCGGATAAATGCCTCCGCCTTGATAGTCCCCTCAAGCATTTGGGTCAACTGCACCCGCCTCACGGCCAGCTTTGCACGAGTGGTGACAATGTTGAAAGCCAGGGTGTATAGGGTGGGGTCCACGAAAACCACGGGTTTGCCACGGTCGCGGACCCTTCCTTCGTGAAGCAGTCCCTCGTACTGCCGCTCAGCCTGGATAATAAACGGGTCCCAGATCACCGCAGCGTCGATATCACCTCTTACAAGAAGACTTCGCAGATCAGCAGGCCGGCCGTTCACAATGGTGACGTCGGTATCGTTAAGCCCGCCCTTATGAAGAAGGCGAGAGAGATAGATCTCGCCTATCGTGTTCTTCACCACCCCAATTCTCTTGCCCTTGAGCGTCGCAGGGTCCTTGAGAATGCCTAGGCCTTGGAATGTAATAAGTTTGGCTTGGGAGTTGGAGGTCAGGGTAGTGGCGAGTACTACCGGTTGGTCGCCGGCACCGATCATAGTGACCACGGGCGTAACGGCGATGCCGCCGGCGTCGGCTGATGTGGGCCCGGCTCCCCGCAAGGCGGTGACAACATCCGGACCGGCAGGAACCGAAAAAGAACGGTAGTTGAGGGAGGGAAGCCTGTAGTAGCCGTTTGCGTCCGCCAGAAACGTGACCGCGCTATAGGTAATGGGAAGTTGGGCAAAGCGCAGAGAGCTGCCTGCGCGGAGGTTGGAGGAGCCACTATTCTGATGCCTGAGGAGTTCAGGCAGGACGAAGGCGATCCCCGCCAGCAATGTGATAACGATGGCTAAGCCTACCAACTGACGTTTTCTATTCATACGTCTAAAGAAGAATACTTGTTCATTTCGCCATTTCCGCGCAGGGCATGCTGGTCACCTGGCCAATGCGGTCGCCCGAACCCACTCAGGGTAATACAACAACTCGAAGTCCATCCGCCTGATGTCATTTAGGCATTCATCGGGAGTGATTCCAAAATACAAGGCGATCCGTTCGATAGTGGAATCTGTACGACCGAGGTCGATTGCTTTCTTGATCTTCCCGATGTTGTCTTCAAGCGATGATAAAAAGTCCCTCACCGTTCTGCTAACGGCCCATGTGCGCAGTCCCTCGCTTGTGAGCATCAAATCAAATGTCAGGATCGGCACACGCTCCTGCCCACTCCAACGCTTGCCAAATGCGGAATTCGCCCGCCCATCTGGGGAACGAACAGAAGAACGAACAGCGGACAGAACGGGCTCCCAGCACAAAAGAAGGAACGCCTGTCTCTCATTGAGAGTTTTCTCCATTTCTTGTTCCGCCCGAGGCCAGTCAGTCAACAAGACTGGTTTTGGATCAAGCTTGTCTCCTCCGACGGACTCCTGCCAGGAAACCAACTCCCGCTCAGCCGTTGTTCCCTCAGGGTAAAAGGTGACCAGTTTTGTGCCTTCTTTGACATCTTTGTGCAGGCGCGTCGGAAGGTCATCTACTACGTTCGTCCCGCCGTTCTCGAATTTGCCTGCAAGCGCCCAATCGCTCTTCCAGCAGAGCAGTCCCCAGCTGCCGCCTACAGCAGTGAGGAGACGCGCACAGAAGATCAGGGATCCCTCGCTTGGATCGAATACGTTCCGAGCGCCAACGACGCAATCTATCTGGTTGGCTGCCAGAAGCTGATTTAGCTCGTTCGCGGTATAGATCACGTATTCCTCCTTTTCCACGAGCTTGTTGTACGTATCCGCGTACTTGTCTGCCAACTGCGAGGCTTGGCTCGTCTGATTCAGCCGCGGCGCCAGGGGGATTCGACTTCTTGGCTTAGGGGTGTACCAGAGCGGGTCAAGCGCAAAAGGGGAACCAGTCTTTTTGCCGTAGCTTGTAATCTCAAGGCCGGGCAACATAGTACCCTGCATGGCCAGCAAAACCAACGGCGCGGCGAATAAGCAATGCGCGAAACCAACGCGCAGTACTGCCTCCGCCGGCTTCGACTCCTGGGCCAGGAGGCTGGCAAGTGACTCCAGAGAGGCATCGAGGGCTCTAGCAATCTTTTCGAGTGTGTCGGAGGTGGGCCTCGCGATCCTGCCGGCCTCGATTCGCGACAGTATGGACTGCTTGAGACCGCACCTCTGCGCCGCTTCTGACTGCTTCCAGCCCTTCGCCTTTCTCAGCCGCTTAATGTATTCACCCAATGTCATAAACTCATTCTCATCTCTTCATTCCACAATACCGTTAAAGCCGCAGGCAATGCAAGATAAAAGTAATTAAATACGGAATTTGCGAAAGCTGCAATAGCTATCTCAACGAAAATGCCGTCAACCGGAGAACCCAAGCGACGGAGATCCCTCCCAGATTCGGTCCTGAGCCAATCGCAAATCGTCATCGTGGTTCAGACCACTTTCATTGTTCTGGGCGTGCGAGTCGCCGATTCTTCCCTGGGGGCGAAGAATGCAAGCGCGAGGGCGACCGCATCGAAGATGTTCATGCGATAGTCCTCGCTCATCCAGGAGGTACGGTAGGGAGGGAGGCGGTCGGCGAGTTCGGGAAGTTGCTCGGCGATGGCCACGGCGATTTGATGCTTCGTGGTTGCGCCGGACGCCGCGAAAGTGTTTCTCACCTGCCGGCGGGAGACGAGGCGCGTGCGAACGCCGGCCCTGGCGGCGAGATTGCGGATCGCCTCAATAAGCCGGCGAATGCGACGGCACCGGCGGGAACCGCGCTTCGAAGTGTCTTCGAGGACGATGACGCTGGGCGCAAAGAAGGTGATCTGGGCTGCCACGCCGACAAGGCACCGGGCCTGTTTGGCGGGGCGTACGCTTTTGACGCCCCAATCGATAAGGTCGTGCGGGCCTTCCATCACCGCAAAGGCAAACCCGCGGGTAGTGGGATCGATGGCAAGCACGCGCAATTCTCTTGTTCGGTTGCTCATTGGCTTTCGGCGGCGCGCACAGCCCTTGTCCCGGCGAGCGACCGCAGCATGTCCACCTTGGCCGGGGTGAAGTGTGAGGGTTCCTTGGCCGCCCTTTTGACGAGCGAGACTGCTCGCGCGGCCACCCGCCGTTCGGCTTTCCGATAGACCCCGGCGAAAAGCTCTCTGGCGGGAACGCGGAAGATGACCTCGAAAGCGAAGGCGGTCGCGAGCGTGGGTTGGCGGGAGAACCGCTCGTAGCGGCAGACGTGGGCGCCGTTCCGGGCGCCCAGCAGGAGGGCGATTTCGTCCTGGGACAACCCGGCCCGCTTCCGGTGCGTGCGCAAATAGTTCGGGAGTCTTTGACCGTGAAGGGGCATGGGGCAGGGCGAGGTTGGTTCCTGTACTTCACTCTACGGCACCGAGCCATGCCAACACGGGGGGCAATCTTGCTCTATTCGACAAGATTTGGGGATGGACACGGCAAACCGGCGCAACGGATTGGCGACCGGGCGACGGGGACTGGGCCTTCGCGAAAATTGACACCGCACTGACTTTGCCTTATCCTACGCGCCTATGTTCAAACGCAGACTCGGACCTGATCCACACGCGCATGGCGCTTTAACCTCGGCCCTGCGGGGCTGCCCGGACATTTGGGAACTCGAAAACGGCGATTTCGCGGTAATCGGGCAGGACATCACCGCCAAGGCCGCTCGGAATCTGCCCCCAGGAGCGACCTGCGGGCCGGACGAGCGCATCGTCGTTGTCCCTCGCCAGAGGCTCGTCTCGGCGAAAGCGGATATCCCGGAGAAGGCATAGACCTGCTCAGGATTCCCTCGCAGGAGAGCCACGCTCGGCCCTTACAGTCATCGGCCACCGGTCGGACGGTTGAGAAGTACTCGCAAGGCTTCAATCTTGCGTGCGGTGCGCTTGCCGCCACCCTTGCGGATAAGTTGGTCAAGCAGGAGTTCCGCTCGTTCCACTATCTCCTCTTCGAGCTCGCAACGGACGCCATCATAGAGTTCGCGGATAGGCGTCTGAAACAGAATTTCATAGGCAAGCAGCGTGCGCAGATTGGGCGTTTGCGCGCTCCGTTCGCAACGGCAAACGTGGGCGCCGTCCTTCGACCCTAGCAGAAAGGCGACATCGCGCTGCGAGAGGCCGAGGCGTTTTCGGTGGGTGCGGAGGTAATTTGGGAGAGGAGAGCAGGGCATGGGGAGGGGCTGGCAAGGAGCGCGATGATGGAGATATAATCAGCGCATGGGAACATTCGACTGGCTAGCCCGCGATTGGTTTAGCGTGGTCCAGACGGGAGGCATCATCGCGGCGCTGGCCTTTGTCGCGGTCGGGTTTTTCTATGACGCCCGGTCGCGCCGCGTGAGCAACCTGGTCCACCTTACCGATCGGCACCGGCTCCTCTGGGAGCGGATGTATTCGGACCCAAAACTGGCGCGCATCCTCGACCCCGCCGCTGACCCTGACCGTTCCCCCATAACGCCGGAGGAAGAAATGTTCGTGGTCTTCCTCATCCTCCATCTCGCGAACACGTACTACACCATAAGGACTGGCTTTCTGAGCCAACCCGAAGGTGTCACACGGGACATCCAGCTTTTCTTCTCCTTGCCCATCCCGAAGGCGGTCTGGCGGAAGGTGCGGGACTTGCAGGATCGGCAATTTGTCAAATTTGTCGAGAACGCCCTCGCCAAGCCCCCTGCGGGCTCCGGCAAAAAACTGGACGCGGCATAGGCTGTGGCCCCAGAGCAACTCGACAGGGCGAGTTCGCGGAAACACCGCGAATCTCTCGAAACCGAAAACGCCGAGCTTTGACGCCGGCGGCGAACGGACCGTTATATTATACTCCGTCGGGGCTGAACCGAGCGGCTTTCGGCAATCGGCCAAAGCAAATTGGAACGACCGGAACGACAATCGCCCAAAGACAAGAGGAAGGCCCACCGTAGTAATAGAAAGCGACTGCAGAAATCGACTCCAGGGTTGTTTTGGTGGTTTGCGGCACAAGTAGATCCCTGTATGATCCACAGCATGGCGAATACTCAGCGTCCTCTTTCCACCGAAGAACTCCGGGTTACCAAAGCCTGGTATTACATGGGTATGGAGTTTCTTGCCGCTGCACGCGTTCTCCGTCAAACCCAAGGAGGGATTGCCAAAGCCGCGCACGCGCCAGATTCGAGTGAGGCTGGCCTCTCTGCAAAGCTGAGTTCCGGCCTCGCAATTATGGTCTGCCTGGCGTATGGAACCGAAGCGCTCCTAAAGGGCCTGGGCAAGGTTGCAGGTATCGAGCCTGAAAAAACGCACGATCAGCTCGAATTGATCGACCATATTGCTAACAAGGAAAGGCTTTTCCCGTTCCGAGAAGTAGCTGAACAGCTCGGCGCATGGACCAAGGACCTGAGATATCCAGCGGAGACCGGGATAAACGAAGGTTGGCTTGTCAAACCCGAGCGGGGAGAAACCGCATGGGAGTATGCGTGCGCTCTTCAGCAATTGCTAATGGGGAAACTGAAGGACAACGGCGCCGAGCTCGAACAGTGGAATCTCGCATCCGTGGATCAGCCTCTGATGGGTATTTCAACTTGAAGCTCGACCAATCCTCCGGCCTCATTCCTTCATTCTCCGCCGCTCGTAAGAGTGAGCCACGCGATGCGAGCGCGGCGAATATGGCGATTCCGTCACGAGCGGTAAGTCTTGCGCGTGACCGCCAGCGGGCCAAGTGTATTCCATGCAAATGACGAAGCGCTTTACCATCCGGGAGGTGACTGAGAACACCACAAGCAACGCGCCCTTTGAAATCATGTTGCAAACCGAACCCTGGCGGGGGCGGAAAGAATCTTCTCTCACCCTCAATGCCCAGGCCTGCGCGCGCCACGGAATTCCCCGGTCGCTCGGTGTTCACGGTGAGGTGCCAACTCGCTCCTCAATAAAAGACCGCCATCCAAGGGACAGCGGTTGCATAGCTTTGTGTCAGCAGGCCTAACGCGCGAGGAAGAGCTGGATTTCCTGTTTCGTTACCCACACTTCATCTTGAACCAGGTGGAGCCTCAAGCGCCTCGCCTCGTCGGCAATGATTGAGTCGGCGGCGCGCTCCTGAGTCTGATCGGCTAACACCAAGACCAAGGTCGTCTGTTCCGCGCCCCACGCGGCCGTCTCGCCAAGGGCCTCAATGGTCTTGATGGTTGTCATGCCGCCGAGCGTCGTTCTCAATCGCTCGAACAAGTCAACGAACGCACGCCCGATGGATTCCCGTGGCATTGCGTGCCCAGTCTCGTCGATTTGAGCGACGAAGAACGCATAGAGGAGGCGGCCTCCCCATCCGGGTGAAGTTGCCATAGTCTCGCTCCTTCATTCGACGACCTCGTAACGGACGCCGGCCCGGTTCAGCAGTTCCACCTGCTCCGCCGAGCCGCAGCCGAACGTGTAGTTGCCGAATGCCTCCACTGCATGGCCTGACCGAGATAGCACCCCGTATCCGCGCACAGCCGTCTCCCTGTCGGGAAACCGGACTTTCGTTCGAATTCGGCCGAACAAGGCCACGAGGCCCGGAAGAGCGAGCGGGGTCACGATAGGCGGGGCCGCCTTTCGTTTCCTGGCCGCACGCGGTTTTGTCTGTGTTTTCATTGTGTTCATGTATTCTCCTGTTCCGCCAGTAAGGCGCAGTGCTACGCCAATACCGGCGGGCTCAGCCTCGCTGGCATCGTTGCTGTAGGTTGTTGCACCAAAAGACCCGCCCCTGCCATTCTTGGCGAGGGCCAGCTCCCGTAGCCGCATTCACTTCTCAAAGGACTACCCTAAGAAGCAAACCACGCCTCGCGGGGAAAAACAAGCGCAGGAGTTGCCTTCTCGTCCGGGGCGCCAAGGGCGGGTGCGGACTGCCGTTTCAATGTTCACGCCGATGTTCAGGACGACGAAACCCCGAAGGTCGCGCCTTGGCCAGATGGAGGGATTTCGAACTGCGGACGGTTCGTTTGGGGATGCGCAGGCCCCCCGGACTATGGAGCATTGCTTCTCCGCTTCGGCAGACTGACGTTGATGGGGATGCAGAGCGGCGGGGCATCACGGGATTCGACCGGAATGGACCCGCCGGCGTTCGCCAGTCTCTTCAGATAGGCTTCGATAGCGGCTTTCGCCGCGTCAAGCGCCTTCTGAAAGGTCGCTACCTCGCGACGACGTGGGATAGTTTAACGAACGTCAAGAGACTGTCCAGGTCCAGATACAGGTCCAGATACATGTGAGACAGTCAGGTTTGCAAGATAACGACGTTTTTGGTGGGTAACCCATTCGTTCTGATCTGGGCGGAATATTCCTCGGGCGTGAGCTGACCGAGGGATTCGTGCGGCCTCACGGTGTTCCAGAGACTTGCAGGGACGTTCCAAAAGCGGTTTAATTCCGCCATGAAGCTGATTCATTCCGCGGACTGGCAGTTGGGGTGCCGGTTCAAAAACTTCGGTGAGAAGGCGGAGTTGTTGCGCCAAGCGCGCCTCAAAACCTTACGCCGCGCGCTTGAAGAATCCCGAGCGCGCCAGGCGGATGCGTTCATCATCGCCGGCGATTTGTTCGACGATAACGAGGTCGAGGAAAATATCGTGACGGCGGCGGTGGCGGCGTTCGCCGACTTCCCGGAAGTGTCCGTATATATTCTGCCCGGTAATCACGACCCATTCACCGGCCCGGCGTCGGTTTGGAACCGGAAGGCTTTCCTCGACGCGCCGGCGAATATACGCGTGTTCCGGGAAGCGGGATTTGTCGAGGTGAACGGTGGTTTTCTGCTTGCCTCGCCGCTGCACCAAAAGCAATCCACGCTGGACCCAAGTCTGAAGTTCGTCGAAATGGCCAAGCAACTACCGAAAGGAAGCTCGCTGGTAGGCGTGACGCACGGCTCATTGGCGATTCCAGGGCAGTACCAGCCAAACGATTTTCCTATCAACCTTCAAGCAGCCACGCGGGCCGACCTCGATTACCTTGGTGTGGGCCACTGGCACAATTGGCAAGTGTATGACAACGGCCGCCTTGTGATGCCTGGCACCCCGGAACAGGACAGTTTCGAGCAAACAGGCGCGGGCTCCATCGCGCATGTGGTGTTGGACGGACACGGAGCGCCGCCACGCGTTGAGCAGGTGGGCGTCGGGTCCGTGCGTTGGCGCACGTTCGGTTTTAATCTCCTCGACCCGGAAGGCGCTCGCGCGCAACTGCAGGCGGCCGTCGCCGACCTGAGCACCGAGCCGGACAGCGCGGTTATCCGTGTGCGCATGCAAGGCTCCGCGACACAGGAAGTGCTTGTGCCGGCCCGCGAATGGTTGGGTGAGTTGCTCAAACCCTTTCAATTCTCGCGGCTCCAAGACGAAACTTCGGTGGCGTTGACCCGCGCCGAGCTGGAGCACCTGAAGGCCGGCCACCCTATTCTGGCGCAAGTGCTGGCCGACTTGGATCAAGTTGCCGCATTCAGCGTGGGTATGCGGAACGAGAACCCGGCCCCTGAACCGCTCTCCCCATCTCAGGTGGATAAGGTGTTGAATAATGCGCCCATTGACCGGTCGGAGCTTACTGCGGCGCACTTCGAACTCGCGCGTCAATTACTCCTCCAAAAGTTTCAGGAACGGACATGATTCTCGAAACGATCGAACTCAAGCACGTCGGGCCGTTCCGGAACGAAGTGTCGCTCGGCCCGCTCAAGAACGGCATCAATGTCCTCGCAGCCCCGAATGAACGCGGCAAGAGCACATTGTTACGGGCGGCGGCTAGAGCGCTGTTCGACCGTTACACATGCAAGGACGACGAGATTCAGTCGCTGCAACCAGCCGGTTCCGATTTAGCGCCGGCGATCGTTGTCATCTTTCATTCCGGCGGCACGCGTTATCGGGCCGAGAAGCGCTTCCTCAAAAACCCGGAAAGTCAGTTCAGCGAGTGGCGCAATGGCGCATGGCAGCTTGTGGCAGAGAGCGATGACGCGGACCGGCGTTTGCAGACGCTCTTGCAATCGAACGTTCCAGGACGCGGCGCGACAAAAGCGGCGCATTGGGGGTTGCTCGGCTACTTGTGGGCGCGCCAGGGAGACGCATCCGAATGGCCGATCTGGGAGGGCGAAACCGGCCAGTTTATCCAGACGCGCCTGGCGAAGGTGGAACTTGATCCCTTGGTCAACAGCCTGCGGGACATCCTGTGGCAAGAGTACGCCGCACTGTTCACCGAGGCGGGAGGGCGCCCGAGGAAGAACGGAGAGTTGGAGCGGCTCGAAACAGAACTCGATCAAGTGAGCGGGGAGCTTGCGGAGGTGCAACGAAAGCGCCGCGGAGCCGAGGATCTGCAGAAACGGTACTCCGAGCTCGGCCCGGAATTAAAGCGGCTCGAAATGGAGTTTCAAGATCGCGAGGCTGGGGCAAAGCGGCTGCGGGGCGAGGCGAATGAGGTCGAAGCGGCGCGAAGCGATCTGCAACTTCGAGAAGGAGAGTTTGCGGCCGCAGACGAGAAGCTTCAGGCAGTGAATGCCGACGTGGAGAAGCTCCGGATTCATCGGAAAGATCTCAAAGAGGCAAAACGCGCGCTGATCCAGGCGGTTGCGGCAGAGAAGGCTGCGGTAGCAGAGAAAGCTGCTGCCGACGAGCGCATCGCGGAGGCGCAAACTGTATTCGACAGCGCAACAGCCAGACTCGCCAGTCTCAACGCTGCAAGGCAGCGCATCGCCGACCTGCAAAACCTTAAACAGCACGAAACCGAGCTAGCCGCCGCGAAACAGCAGGCGAAGAAAGCGCAGGTTCAGGGCGCAGTCCAGAAGGCTTTGAAAGCCGAATTGGGTGAAACTCCAAACGTCACGCCACAAAAGCTGAGCATACTCCATCAGGTGGAACAGCAGATACGCGAGAGTGAGACGAAACTCGAAGCACTTGGGCTGGCGATTGAACTAACCCCTGAGAACGACGGCGCAATAAAGGTTCACCGCGACGGCGCAGAAGAACGAATCACCCTCAAAGCACGCGCCAAGCGAGCGATTCACGCGGTGCAGGCAGCCGAATTGCATTTGCCCGGCTGGGGCAAGCTCCAGGTCCGCTCCGGCGCAACGGAGTTGAGGGAATTGCAAGAGAAATTGGACAACGACCGTGCCGACCTCCGTGAGAGCCTTGTCGAAATAGGCGTGGTTTCGCTGGCTGACGCGGAGCAAGCGCTCTCACATCGAAAGGATTTGCAGATGGATCTCAGGTCGGCTCAAGAAAAGCTCCATGGCCTACTCGGAGATTTCGGGTCGCTCGAAAAGCTGGAAGAACATGCTGCACAGCTCGCGGTTCGGGTGGGTGCCCTTCGTCAATCGCTCAGTCCAACTGGGCCTGAGCGCGCAAAGCCATCCACGGACCTGGATGTCCAAGCAGAACAACTGAAGGGCCGAGTCAAAGGTCAGCAAGTCATCCAAGCGGATGCGAGCACCGACCTCAAGAATAAACGGCGGATCGCCGGAGAAAAATCGGAGGCCCGGGGAAACGCGGAAAGGGAAAAAATCAACCTGAGCGCCAAGATCTCCTCTATGGAACAACAAATCGAATCGCTGCTGGCTCGGTATCCTCAAGGCATCGAAAAAGCGACGAAGGACGCGCAAGGCGCCTTCGTGCGCGCAGAAGCTCGCCGCAACGAAGCCCGGTCCCGACTCCCTGCTGAGTACGAAAAACTTCCCGAACGCAGCCGCCGGGCGACACAAGCTGCCGAGGAAATAAGGGCAGCAGCGGAACGTTGCGGCAATGAGCAGCATAGGCTTGAGGGAGCCCTTGAGCAGGCAGGCGCCGAAGGGCTTCACTCGAAAGAGTGCCGGCTCGCTGAGCGCAAAGAATCCTTGCGAACGCAAGTGGATGCATTGCGCGCCCGCAGTTGGGCTGCTCGCCTCGTACGAGACCTGATCGAGCTACGGCAGCAGGCGGCGACCCGGTCCGTGCTCGAGCCGCTCGAAGCACGTTTGAGCGCCGCGTTCGCGGAGATCACGAGCGGGGCAGACCGGCGCGTGTTCCTCGACGATGAACTGCAAATCGTGGGGGTGGGCGAATCACGCGAAGCGGCGGTCGGGTTTCCATACCTCTCGCAGGGCGCGAAAGAGCAATTGCTTCTCTGCCTGCGACTGGCCGTGGCTGCCGAGCTTTCCGCCCAGGGACGCAACCTCGTGATACTTGATGACGTGCTGGTAAACACCGACGACTTGAGGCAAGACCGGGTTTTGGACGTCCTTCGCGGTGCGGCAGAGCACTCCCAAATCCTGATTGCCACGTGTCACCCGGAACGCTATCGCGGTGTGGGTGAATTGGTGGAAATCCGGGTTGGGTGAGCGCACAATTTGGCTTTTGGTCTCTGGGTTCTCGCCTTTCCGTCCTTACGGCTCGCCCACCCGCTCGCCGACCGGTTTACACATGCGCGCCTCTTCGTCTAAAATGAACCCATGCAGCGAGCAATCTCCAAGTCCAAAACCGCCGCCGTCTTGCCGGAACCGGTGGCGGTCGCGTGGCCGGTGGGGGCTCCCAACCAGCCTGCCTCCGGCGCGCCCAGGCCCTTCCTCAAATGGGCCGGGGGCAAGGGCCAACTCCTCGGTGAGTTGAGGCACCTCTTTCCCCGGACGTTCGGGACTTATTTCGAGCCGTTCCTGGGCGGCGGGGCGGTGTATTTCGACCTCAGGCCACGGAAGGCGTTTCTGAACGACATCAACGCCGCGCTCATGGGGAGCTACCTCAACGTTAAACGCCGGCCGGATGCCGTGATTGAAAGGCTGCGCCTTCTCCAGGACGAATATCTTGGCGCCCCGGAACCGGCCAGGGCGGAGATGTTCTACCGCGTCAGGGACGAATACAACGGCCTTCCGGACCACACGCCCCAAAAGACGGCCTGCCTGATTTTCCTGAACAAGACCTGCTACAACGGCATGTACCGGGAGAGCTCGACCGGCCAATTCAACGTCCCGTTCGGGAGATACCGGAATCCGCGAATCCTGGACGAGGAGAACTTGAGAGGCGCCTCGGCCTTGCTCGCCGGGGCCGAACTCAGTTCGACACCGTTCGAAGAGGCGGTGCGCGACGCCGGGAAGAACGACTTCGTGTATTTCGACCCGCCCTACCATCCCCTGAGCGAGACCTCGAGCTTTACGAGCTACCATGCGCGGGACTTCGCGGAGGCAGACCAGATCCGGCTGCGGGACGTGTTCGCGGATCTCGACAGGCGCGGATGCCTCGTGATGCTCAGCAACTCCTACACCGAGTTCACCCGCAACCTGTACGAGGGCTTCCACCAACATACGGTGCTCGCCAATCGCGCCATCAATTGCAAGGCGACCGGTCGCGGCAAGATCAAGGAACTCGTCGTCACGAACTATCGACCATGACGAGCACCTTCCAACTCTGGGAGCGAATCTTCGCCGCCAAGCAGTTCGACACTTCGCAACCGCTCCACTTCATCACGGCGGACGAAATCAAGGCCATCACCAGGGCGGAACCCCGCATCCTGGCGAAGATGGATTCCTCGGCCAACCTCCCGCCGGTGTTCAAGCGGTACGGCTACTTCCTCCTGCCGGTGAAGAACGGGAAGTACGCCATCGTCCGCGGCGAAGGGTTTCATCGTCTGGAGCCTTCAGCGGAGCCCCTGGAGCACACGTCCCGGATTCGATTCCATCTCACGACCGCCGGGCGCGGGTCGAGCGAGATGCAATACCTCGACTACAGCTTCAACGCCGGCGCCCTCGAATCCGCCGTGGGCATTGCCCCTCTCTACCAGTCCATCCGGGGCCGCGAATACAGCCGGGCATTCCGGTTCTTTGTGAACCAGACGCTCTTGAATGTGTCCTCCATCCAACTGGAGGTCGATTCAGGTCTCGAAGGCGAAGACGCCATTGTGCTCATTGAGGCGAAGATGGGCATGCCGGAGGATTTCATCATCCGCCAGCTTTTCTATCCCTACAACCATTTCCGGCTCGTCTCGCCCGGCAAGAGAATCGTGCCGGTCTTCTTCACCTACGAGGCCGGGACGAAGGTGTTCAATTTCCGGATTTATGAATTCACCGACCCCGAGAACTACAATTCGATCAGGTTAAGGGACGTGCGGGCCGTGACGATAGCGGCGGAGCATCCGGTTGAACTGGCGGACATCCGGCCCAAAGGAGTGGTCGCGTACAAGAAGTTGGTTCCTCAGGCCAATGACCTGAGCAAGGTCATCGAGCTGGTCTTCAAGGTGAGCGAGGGCCTGGACAATTACAAAGAGGTCGCCGATTATTTCCACTTCGACGAGCGGCAGAGCAGCTATTACCGCGAGGCGGCGGAGGCGCTCGGACTTGTGGGCCGAGAGAAAGGACGCTACCGCCTTACGGAAATCGGGAACCACCTTGTTCGGCTGCCTGTCGAGGAGAGGAACCTGTTCATGGTCGGCCTTGTGAGCGACTTCGACTTGGTGCGGCATTGTCTGGATACGCTCCTGGCAAGCGGACATTTGACCAGGAAGCGAATCGAGGAGTTGATTGCGAAAGAGTCCGACCTCAGCGGTTCAACCGTCCCCCGCCGGGCAGGGTCCCTTGCGGCGTGGATCAGGTGGATAGCGGCTGCGACCGGTTCATTTGTCGGGGACCAGCAAGGTTTCCGCGTGAGGGAATGATCTGCTCCTGATTGGCCGACCGTCAAACAGCGGCGTGCCAAGGATCATGCGCATGAGAAACTGTGCCAATTGGCACGCTTTGCACTTGACACTCGTTTACGGCCACTCGAATGAGAAAAACCCAATCTGTGCGATAAGACCATCACAACTTCATCGCTCGTTCCGCCTTTGATAGTGAGGGCGCGCAGTCCACGGGAACGGCAGCCATCGAGAGGTATCGCTATCCCGCGCGACTCTTGCCGCGACGGTCCTTTCGCTGGCTCGTGATCGATCGGTTCGCCAGGCACGGGGTCAAACAGAACAGGCCCAGTTGCCTGTCCTTTCGACCTTCGGCTCGAATTACTTTGCTGGCGGCGCCGAGATACCGATCACATACAGAACGTTCCCACGGCCGTTCGTAATCGTGTACAAAGACCGACTTCGTGGCAAGTCTTGAGGCCCAGGCAATGGAAATCTGCCGTCCCGGGCAGGTCGCATCGTAGCCCCGCGGCCCATCCACGATGATGGCGTCCCAGGCCTGATTGATCGCCGATGGAATCGCCGGTACCCGCACCCAATGCCCTACCTTACTCCTGAACTTGTAGCGCACCGGCCGGACCGGCGCCAAGCGAAGATACACGGCGTTATCTTCCACGTAGGCAACTTTGCCGGGAGCGCACTGATACCACAGCCAGGAATCGTACCCGGTACCGATTACCAAAAGGCTGGTCGCCCGTACTCGCTCCAGGTGCCGCACGATGCAGCGGTACTGGTTGGCGCCCATCAAACCTCGGATCGCCGCCTGCGCAAACGACGCCTCAAATCCCGAGCGGCTGACTTGGAGAGCGCCGAGCCGGGACTGGCTGCCATCACTTGCTCCATCTCCACTAGGCGCCAGGTGCGGCGGGGCGAACCTGCCCTTGCGCAGAAGCTCCGGGCAGATTGAGCGGTGCGCCAGTCCGCGCGGCTGCCTCCCCAGCCAGCCAGCCCCTCCGGCGCAGTGCCCAATGATGGTGTCCTGCGAAAGGTGCGACCCGATCCCGTTGTAGTTCGTGTCGAGCAGCTCAAGACGGTCTCGGAAATGCTTACCCAGGGCATAATTGATGACCGTTTGATCGTTGAACGGCCCTCGGAAGAATCGCGCCTGCCGGGAGAGCCGGCGGAAGAGCCGGAACATGTCCAGCGACTTCCGCGACGCGACGATCACCCCTGAGTTGACGTAAGGCGCCCGTTCAGCCGGCGCGAGGTACCAAGGCTCAGTTGGCACACGAGAGTGTCGATCCTCAATGTCCGGGGCCAGGCCGATCTTGCCGCCCCGTATGGCTACTTGGACCTCAATGGGCAAAGCCAGGGGCTTCAGGTCAAAAGTATCCGCATCCACCAGAAACAGGATCTCGCCGTCCTCCAAATCCTGGACCGCAAACAAAAAGGCCTGGCATTTCAATTGGCTGGTAAACTTGTGCTCGCTGATCTGTCGAAAAGGGAACCTCGCGACCGAAAAACCGTATCGGCGCGAATGCGCCCGCAACAAATCCGTCAGTCCCTCCCCGCGCGGTACCAGGACGGACACCGCCTCCGGCCAAGGCAGATGCCGCGTATAGGTCGGAGCGGCGCAAGCGGCCGCCTCCTGATATTCTCTGCCCGAGGCAATAATGGACACCCTCGTTGCGATCATCCGAGGAGCTTCATCGAAACGGACACTCCCCGATTCGGCAAATTGTTGCCGCAGGAGCTTGTGGCTTTGCATAGCAGGCTTGATCGCTTCGCATAAATCACCCAAACACAGTGACTCTACTTTCCTTGCTCCACGACGGGAAAGGAAAATGTGCCGATCCCTCCGGTTCCCGAGGTCCCTGGCTCCTCCTTGGAAGGAGATTGCCGACTCTTTCCGCGTTGATGCGGGCCAGAGCAGCTATTATCGGAAAGCCGCCGAGGCGCTCGGACTCGTCACGAAGGACACGGGTAGAAGTGCCTTACCGATGTCGGGAGACACCTTGCCGACCTTCCCGTTGAGGAAAGAAAATTCTTCGTGGTTTGCCTTGTGAGCAATGAATTCGGACACCTCCTCCCGTTCATTTCGGACAGCGATCCGAAATAACTGGACAATTGTCTTGAACGGGGCGGCCTTTGCGGCCGGCCATTATTCACCAAGAAATAAAAACCCCGTGTCCTCTAAAAATGGCACGGGGCTGGCGGTGTCACCGGGCGGATAATTGACCAGAAGAACCGACTGCGCGACAAATCTCCAGACGGTCATGCGGGGGGACTGGGCTCACGAGCATCATGTTTCCGCCCCTGCTCCTCATAGGCACAACCTACGTTCCAGTTCCAGCTAGAATGGCCTAGCACATGGCCATCGTGTGGAGTTGTCAATGGCGCGCGTGACTCGTCCGTCCGCGAATCGCCATGCGCCAAGGTGGCAAGCTCCTCGTTGATCTGTTGTCGTAACCTCTGCGTCTTCGTCACGGCACGCATCCTGACGAGCTCGTCGAGTTCAGTTATCATCGTATCCATTTCTTTCTCCTTATCTGCTGCAATTGGTTCAGTTAGTTGCAGCTCCCAGGCTAGCAAGGTTTGCAGCCGCCTTGGAGCTGTAACCAACCATGGGCCAATTGAAAACCAGCTCTTAGAAATGAACTACTTGCCAGTCTCGCCGTTCTGCTATAAGAATAGCTCACGCACAGTCTGAAAGCAAGATGCGTACCACAGGGCCAGGATAGGAGGCGATGCGACCACTTGCCGATGAACTAAACCACCTTCGCCTGAAGGCGAAGGGTTTTGACCAGTCCCGCCTGAAAGGCGGCTGAAGCGACCGCGCTATTTCGTAATTTTGAAGCTTTCTTCTTCATGCTCGTCTGATTGGTTTTCGATGTAGCTTTTTATCACTTCGTCCGTTACGTTGCCGGATGAGGCGACAAAGTATCCCCTCGCCCACAAGTGCTGACCCCAGTACCGCTTTCTCAGTTCGGGAAACTCCATTTGGAGCTTTCGTGAGGTTGCCCCCTTCAGATACTGCACCAGCTTTGCGGGGGCGAGGGTGAGCACGAGCAAGCTAAGTAATGGAGAAGTCCGTTTCCCTTGTCACGCAATCCGATGGAAACGCTTTTTGGCCATCAAATACCTCGGCTCTAACTCCGCATTTGCGGATTCGCCTGGGCGGATACATCGTGTGTTGGCCGCCCGGAGGGTAAGGCTCTGCAGGAGTGCAACCTGAGCGCCGAGCGGCCCATGGATTGCGAATGCATCCTGCCGGTCTGCTCCCAAGCGATTGCGGGCAGGCCGGCACAACAACGACGGGGC
>JAJYHY010000104.1 GCA_021784555.1 bacterium | reverse complement strand
GTCCTCTCCGAGAGCACGGAGCGCACCGACAAGCGGGAGAAGTTCTTTGCCTACACGAGCATCCCTTCCCTGGAGGAATATGTCCTCGTTTCACAGGCCAGCCCCGAAGTCACCGTCTTTCGCCGCGCCAATAAATGGGCGGCCGAGAAGGTCTCCGGTCTCAAGTCTAAAGTCATTCTTCAATCGCTCAAGATGTCCCTGCCCCTTTCGGCGATTTACGAACGGTTTGGGATCTGATTCTCTGGTCGCGTGCCGGACCTCCAATCCACCATAAGCTTGCCCCCGGTCGAGGTTGCCCGCCGGGTCCGCCAAGCGCTTCCCGCTGATGGCCTGTTCGCCGGCCATGACTGGCGGGTCTCGCCGGAGCCTTTCCACCTCGGCTCGGCGCTCGCTCGAGATCTGGAGAAACTCGGCCGGGTTTTGCTTCAGTTCTATCGGGCGGCGAACCTGCTTTACCGCCAGAGCGCGGCCGGAAGACAGCCGGAATGGGTTGCCCGCTGGCTTGACCAGGGCAAACCCGCGAAGCTTGTGGCCCTCCAGCGCGCCCCCCCTTTCAAGAACGACGTGGCTCGCGTTATCCGCCCAGACCTGCTTCTGACCGACGGCGGTTTTTCTATCACCGAACTCGATTCGGTGCCCGGCGGCATCGGCTTGACCGCCTGGCTCAACCAAACCTACTCGCGCCTCGGAGCCGAAGTGCTGGGCGGAGCGGACGGGATGCTCCGAGGGTTTGCGGGCATCTTTGGCGAGGCTCCCAACGTCCATATTGTCGTTTCCGAAGAAGCGGCCACTTACCGTCCCGAGATGGCTTGGATCGCCGATCAACTCGGCCCCGCGCGCTTCCAGGTTCGACCTCCTGATTTCGCGGGATTCGCGGAAGGCGACGCCGTCTATCGGTTTTTTGAAATGTTCGATACCGAGAGCGTTCCCTGCTCCGGCGAGTTGTTTGACTTGGCCGCCGCCAACCGCATTCGGCTGACCCCGCCGCCCAAACCGGTCCTTGAAGAGAAAATGCTTTTTGCCCTCCTGTGGAACCGCAACCTCAGGGAATTCTGGCGGCGCGAATTGGGCGATGCCTTCCTGGAACGAATGCAACGGTGGGTCCCTTGCACGTGGTTAGTCGATCCGTCGCCCATACCTCCGCATGCCGCCATCCCCGAACTGAACCTCACCGACTGGCGCCAACTCCAGTCCCTGTCCCACAAGGAACGTGACTTGATCCTCAAGGTGTCCGGGTTCTCACCCAGGGCCTGGGGCGCCCGCGGCGTGTATCTGGGCAGCGACCTTTCCCAGGGTGACTGGGCCAATGCCATCGAGCAGGCCCTTGCGGACTTTGACCGCTCCCCTTACATCCTCCAGCGCTACCATAAGCCTGCTCTGCACCCGGCACAGTGGGTCGATTTCGACCGAAACACCGTCGTTCCCATGGACGGGAGGGTGCGGCTTTGTCCTTATTATTTTGTGAGCGGGGAGGCCGAGGCGGCCCGGGCCCACCTGGGTGGCGTGCTGGCAACCATCTGTCCCCGCGACAAGAAGATCGTTCATGGAATGAAGGATGCGATTTTTGCGCCCTGCGCGATATGACGCTTCCCGAATACATCTTGTTGGCGGCCAGTTCCCTGTTCGTCATCGTGGACCCCGTTGGAACCGTGCCGGCGTTCCTGGCGATGACCGCCGGCAATACCGCCGAGGACCGCGTTAAGATGGCGGGGATAGCCTGCTGTGTGGCCGCAGGTGTGCTGCTGGGCTTTGCGGTGGCCGGGCAGTGGGTTTTCAAACTATTCGGCATCACTATGCCCGCCTTCCAGTTCGCCGCCAGCCTGGTCTTGCTCCTGGTCGCACTGGATATGATTCGCGCCCAGCGGTCACGCGTCCACGAGACCTCCGAAGAGACCGCCGCCGGAGTCGAAAAGACGGATATTGCCATCGCGCCTCTCGCTATTCCGATGCTGGCGGGACCCGGCGCCATTTCGACCGCCATCCTCCTCCACAACCAGGCCCAGACCTTCGCCCAGCATCTTGCCCTCTACATTTGCATCCTCCTGGTTTCGCTGGCCACCTACATCATCCTCCGCCTCTCAGCCCGAGGCGCCCAATGGTTAAGCCCCATCCTCATGCATATCATTGTCCGTATCATGGGTCTTCTGTTGGCCGCCATCGCCATCCAATTCCTCATCAACGGCATCAAACAACTCAAACCAGTATTTTCTTCCTGATCTTGACCCCCATTCCCAAGGACCATAGGGTCAAGAAAGCATGACCGACAAGGAACTCAAAGGATTGGTTGCCAGCCTGGCGGTGGCGCAGGGGATAGGTGTGGCGCGGATGCATGGGGACATTTTTCGGCTGAAAGTGCCGGCAAACTTTCAACCGAAGGATTTTGCGCCTCAGGCGGCTTAATTCACGCCTTTTACAGGGCCGGTGTCGATCTCCGCGTGGCGGTTCTCATTTCCTGGCGGACGACTCTGGGCAGGGGGGCGGAGTTCAGTTCTGAGTGCCGTCCAGAATTGCCCGGTATAGACCGCAATCGAGATGAGATTAATGGCCATACTCAGGATCTCCAGGCCATAGATCGCGACGATGGGAACCTTCGGCCCCCATCCGGCCGGCGCCTCCAGGAAATAGTAAATCGCGCAGATTGTGGGAAAGGAGACAACGGTGCGCGCCTTGCCGGACCAGTTGGCTTTGGCATCCAGGTTGTGTAGCGCGCCGAGCGAGCGAAGAAACGAGACCCATTGATCCCGCAGCAGGAACAGGATCGCCAGCAGCAGCAGGACCCGCGCGTGTCGGTACTGACCTGCTCGCGCCGCCAGGTAAATGACCGTGGGAAACGTAGTCAGATAAAAGATCTTGTCGGTCAACGGGTCCGCGTAGCTGCCCAAGCGCGAAGCCACTCCAAACCTTCGGGCAAAATAGCCGTCGAAGAGGTCGGAAACCGCCGACAGCGCCATCGCGCCCAACGCCACAACAAACCACCGAGCCGGGAGCGGCTGGTCCACGCACACGCTCACACCGAGGAACAGGACAATCAGTGGCGCCCGGACCAGTGTCAACCCCAACACAAATCTAAATTTCCAGCGCAGATTTGAATTCATCAAGACTCCTTGCAGCCTACTGGAATTTGCCGCGTCCGCACAACGGGTTTAATCACTCGCGGCCTTCAGCCTTCATGGGGTCGGTTCTGAGTATTGATAACTCTTCGAAGGACCCATGCCATGGAGATGGAGGTGTTATCAATACTAAGAACCGACCCCATGGCTGGTCTTGATCCTTGCTCCAAGGGCCGATGCACCTATAATTCGCCGATGCTTGACATCAGACTAATCCGTGAGAAGCCGGACTTCGTGCGCCAGCGCCTCGCCAGCCGCGGGGCCGGAGACCAAACCCGCATCGACGAGGTGCTCAGACTGGACGAGCAGCGGCGCAAGCTCCTGGCCGAAGTCGAGACCCTTAAAGCCCAAAGGAACCGGGTTTCAAGGGAGATCGGCGCGCTCATGGCCCAAAAAAAGCCCGAAGAGGCGGATGCGAAGAAGACCGAAACTCGCACGTTGGGCGACCGGATAAGCCAACTCGACCGGGACGCGGCGGAGGTGGAGTCGGCCCGCGACCGTTTAATGCTCGGCTTACCCAACCTGCCGCACGAGTCCGTGCCGGTGGGCAAGACCTCCGCTGACAACCCGGTCATTCGCACCTTTGGCGAAAAACCGGCCTTCGATTTCAAACCTAAGTCCCACGTGGAGCTTTGCGAGAAGCTGGATCTGGTCGATTTTGCGCGGGCGGCCAAACTTTCGGGCAGCGGCTTTGTGCTCTACAAGAACTGGGGAGCAAGGCTGGAGCGGGCGCTAATCCAGTTCATGCTCGACCTCCACACCCAGGAGCACGGCTATATCGAGGTCTCGCCGCCGTTCATGGTCGGGCCGCAGTGTTTGGAGGGCGTGGGGCAGTTCCCGAAATTCGCCGACCAATATTACGGGGTCCAGGAGGGCCTCGACTCCTCGACCCTTGGCAAGCTGTATCTCATCCCTACCGCCGAGACGCCCGTCGCCAATATTCACCGGGAAGAGATCCTGGCCCAGAGCCAGCTCCCCATCAGGTATTGCGCCTACACCCCTTGTTTTCGCGGTGAGGCGGGCGCCGCCGGCGTTGGCACGCGCGGAATGATCCGCATCCACCAATTCGACAAAGTGGAATTGATCAAGATTGTGGCGCCGGAGCGCGGCTACGAGGAGCAGGAGGAAATGCTGGTGAACGCTGAACGCGTGCTACAACTGCTGGGCCTGCACTACCGCGTTGTGCTGCTTTGCACGGGCGACATGGGCTTCCCCAGCGCCAAAACCTACGACATCGAGGTCTGGGCCCCCGGCCAGGGAAGCTATTTGGAGGTTTCCAGCGTCTCCAACTGCGAGGATTTCCAGGCCCGCCGCATGAACCTGCGCTTCAGAACCGAGACCGGGGAGAAACGCCTGCCACATGTCTTGAACGGCAGCGGCACCGCCCTGGCGCGGCTTTTTGTCGCGCTGGTTGAGACCTGTCAGCAGGCCGACGGCGCCATCAGCGTGCCGGCTCGACTCCAAGCTTATCTCAAGACCGACAAGCTCTCTCGTTGAACTCCCTGTGAACATCTTCCTGGCGAGCAGCGAAGTTCATCCTTATTCCAAGACGGGCGGTCTGGCCGATATGGTCGGGGCGCTGGGCAAGACGATGGTTCAAGCCGGCCATCGCGTTGGCGTGGTCACGCCGCTTTATCTCGGAGTGCGGGAGCGTTTTCCACGGATGATGCGCCTTGGATTGCCCCTGGATTTTCCGCTGGGAATGAACCGGGCAAGCGGCGAAGCCTGGTCGCTTGAGCCGATGGAGGGGTTGACCGTCTATTTTGTGGACCAGCCGGCGCTCTTTCAGCGTTCGGGCCTCTATGAACAGTACGGCATCGACTACGCGGACAACGCCGAGCGGTTCATGTTCTTCTCAAAAGCCGTCGTCCACCTGGCGCTCCACCTGCCCCGCAAACCCGAGGTGCTCCACCTCCACGATTGGCAGACCGCCTTCGCCGCCGTCTTCATCCACCACCAGCGGCGCCTCCCTCAATGGCACGCTGCCCCGCGCACCTGCCTCACGGTTCACAACATGGCCTACCAGGGCCTATTTCCCGCCAGCCAATATGCCCTGGCCAATCTGCCCTGGGACTATTTCGTGCCCGATGGCGTCGAGTTCTACGGCCAGACCAATTACCTCAAAGCCGGGATTGCCTTTGCCGACCTGCTCGCCACCGTCAGCCCCCGCTATGCGCGAGAGATCACCACCCCGGAATACGGCTGTGGACTTGACGGCCTGCTCCGGCATCGCTCCGCAGCGCTGTCTGGTATCCTCAATGGCGTTGATTACGATGAATGGAATACCACCAAGAATCCCTGCCTCCCCTATCCCTATTCCGTGAACGACCTGACCGGCAAAAGCGCCAATAAGCGCGAACTGCAGAGGGAATTCGGCCTTCCGGAAATCGGCGATGTTCCGCTCTTTGGCAGCATCGGACGGTTGGTAGATCAGAAAGGCGTGGACATTATGCTGGGCGCCTTGGAGCAGATGCTGGGCGCCAACCTTCAGTTCGTTCTGCTCGGCGCGGGGATGCCCCGATTCGAATGCGCTTTTCGCGCCCTTGCCTCCCGATTCCCATCCCAAGTGGCAGTTCGCATCGGATTCGACCAGGCTCTCTCACATCGGATTGAAGCCGGGAGCGATTTCTTCCTCATGCCCTCCCGCTTCGAGCCGTGTGGCCTTAACCAGATGTATAGCCTGCGCTATGGGACAATCCCCGTGGTGCGCGCCACCGGTGGCCTGGACGACACCGTCATCGACATCCGCGACGACCGCGACCGCGCCAATGGCATCAAGTTCTCCGTGTACTCTTCGCCCGCGTTGGCCAAAGCCATCCGAAAGGCGCTCGCCCTCTACGCGGAACCGGAATTGCTCCAGTGGTTTCGCCGCAATGCAATGGCTGCCGATTTCTCGTGGGAATGGACCGCAAAGCAATACGTCGCCCTGTATGAGCGAATGCTGGCCACGGCGCGACCGCAGCCCACCGGCTGAGGACCGGCAAACCGGCCTCACAAAAAATGTCCCACCTGGGACATTGGATTGGCCCGATCTTGGCAACCTCGTGCCAGAATGGGGCTCGGCGAAAGACCCGCAAGAAACTGTTTTAAATCGGTCATTTTGTAGCACGTTGCGAACAGGGCACTTACGGAGACACGATTCTCCGCCTGATTGTTTGCTCGGACCTCCACCCCTCCAACACTCCAACACTGCGCCGCGGAAGATGAGGGTTGAAACCACCTCTGGGTGATGGCAGGGTCCGCTTGCTTAGCGGCGGCTATGAGAGCTAACCGCAAAGATCGCAAAGAGCACAAAGAGATTGGAAAAGCTCAGGGATTTCTTTGTGATCTTTGTGGTTCTTGTGGTTGGTTGCTTAATTTTGATAGCCGGTCTAAAGGAATATCATGAACGAACCGCAACGCCAGCGTCTGAGCGACGTGGAATTGAATGCCTTATTCGACCAACTCTTTCCGGCAGGCTTTGCCGGGGCGGATGTCCGGGCCGACATTGCGCCTGAAGGATGGGAAAAATCGTCGCTGTTGGCCTGTTTTCATCCGTCACCGGAGCAGGTGTTCAAAGAGCAACTCCAAGTGCATCGAAATATCCAAGACCTCGTCCGCGCTCGCAGGAAACGCGAACCCAACAATCCAGACCTTGCGCCCCGGCCCGAGCCGACGCTCGAAGAGGTCCGCGCGGAATGGCAAGAGACGGAGGTGAAGACGGAGGAGGAAGTTACTGATTTGATCGGCCAATGTCTGTGGGACGTGTTCTCAGATAACCATGAGGTGATCACCGCCGATGGACGCGTGGCCGACACCGGTTCGTTCCGGGGCTCCTCGGCGTTTCTTGACGAATACCTCTCCGGCAGGGTCGGGTCCTGGCCTGAGGGTGATTGCATGCGCTTCTACATGGGAACGATTTGGACCTCCGGCCGCGCTGACCTCTCGCCGGTGTATGAGATGATCTTCCGCCGGCTCAAAACCCTGGGCGCCGACTGGGAATACCATTTCCCAGAGTTGGGAATTGTGGATTTGCCGCCGTTGCGCGAGGCGCTGCGGGAGCCGGCGGATTATTCCCCCTCGGAGGCCTTTGCCAAAGAGCAGCAGGAAAAGGAGCACCAGGCCGAATTGGAGCAGATGCGTGCCGAGCTGGCCGAAATCCATGAGCAGGCCCGCAACGAAGCGATGGACCGTCCGCCGCCTTGCGCGGTGCGCGCTTACCAAGCCATCTACGGCCGCGACCCTAAGGGCTGGCCACCGGCATGAGGCTGGCTTGTTACGTCTCGTGACCGGCCAGGACGCGCTTCAGATATTGGCCCGTGAAACTGGCCGCACATTGGGCTACGGTCTCTGGCCTGCCTTCCGCCACAATCCGTCCGCCGGCGGCGCCCCCTTCCGGGCCGAGGTCGATCACCCAGTCTGCCGTCTTGATGACATCCAGGTTGTGCTCGATGACCAGCAAGGTGTTGCCGGGGGCGCGAAGCTTGAACAGCACCTCCAGGAGCTTGGCCACGTCATGGAAGTGCAAGCCGGTGGTCGGCTCGTCCAGAATGTAGAGCGTCTGGCCGGTGGATTTGCGACTCAACTCCGTAGCCAGTTTTACCCGCTGGGCTTCACCGCCGCTGAGCGTCGTTCCAGATTGGCCCAGCCGGATGTAACCCAGGCCGACCTCCGCCAACGTCAGCAATGGCTCATGAATCTGCGGCACCGCGCGAAAGAAGGTTACCGCTTCATCGACCGTCATATCCAGAATGTCGGCGATGTTCTTGCCTTTATATGTGATTTCGAGCGTCTCGCGATTGTAGCGCCGCCCGCCACACGCCTCGCAGGTGACATACACCGGCGGCAGGAAGTGCATCTCGATCTTGATCAACCCGTCCCCCTGGCACTTCTCGCAGCGACCGCCCTTGACATTGAAACTGAACCGCCCAGCCTCGTAGCCCCTTATCCGGGCGGCAGGCAGCCGGGCGAACAACTCGCGGATGTGATTGAACATGCCGGTGTAAGTGGCGGGATTGCTGCGCGGCGTGCGGCCAATCGGGCTTTGATCGATGACAATCACCTTGTCGAGCCGCTCCAGCCCCTCCAGCGCGCGGTAGGCGCCGGGACGTTCCTTCGAGCCAAAGAATCTCCGAAACAGGGCGCGGCGCAGGATGTCATCGACCAGCGTGCTCTTGCCTGACCCGCTCACCCCGGTGATACAGGTCAAGGTCCCCAGCGGAATCCGGACATCAATGTCTTTGAGGTTGTTTTCTGCGGCCCCGAGCACCGATAGCCAGCCCTTTTCCTCCGAGGGCTTCATGCGGCGTTTGGGAACCGGAATGGCCAATTCCCCCTTCAGATACTTCGCGGTCAGAGAATGTGGACTGGCCAGAACCTCCGGCAGCGTTCCGGCCGCCACCAATTCTCCCCCATGCACCCCGGCGCCAGGGCCGAGGTCCAGGATGTAATCGGCATGGCGAATCGTGTCGGCATCGTGCTCAACGACCAGCACGGAGTTGCCGAGGTCCCGAAGGCCCTGCAGCGTGCCCAGGAGCCGGTCATTGTCACGCTGGTGCAGCCCGATGCTCGGCTCATCCAAAATATACAAGACCCCGACCAGCCCAGCCCCAATCTGGGTTGCCAGCCGGATCCGCTGCGCCTCGCCGCCGCTGAGCGTGCCGCTCTCACGATCCAACGTGAGGTAGCCCAAGCCAACGTTCTTCAGGAAACCGAGCCGCGCCCGAATCTCCTTGAGAATCTCACGCGCTATCTTTTCCTGGAACTCACTCAGCCTCAGATTCGAGAAAAAGGCCTCCGCCTCCTCAATTGAGAGGGCGCAGACGTCCATGATCGACAGGCCAGGGGGTTTGACCCGCGGTGCTAAGTCGGACCGGTCTGACCTGTCAGACCGGTCTGACTCGTCCGACTCGTCTGGCTTCTGGGCGCCCCCGATCGTCACAGAGAGGATCTCCGGTTTGAGGCGCTTGCCGTGACAGGCATCGCAGAGTTGCGGGCTCATGAAGGCCTTCAGCCGGCTCCGCGTAAACTCGCTCTCGCTTTCCACATACAGCCGTTCGAGATTGGGGATGACCCCCTCGAAAGGACGCGTGGTCTTCGAGACCTTTCCCGCCCGGCAAAAGGAGAACTCGATCTCCTCTTCACCGGACCCCCGCAGCAGGATACGCTTGAAGTCGCCCGGCAGGTCCTTGTAAGGGGTGCCCAGGCTTTGGTGGTAATGGCTCGTGACACCCCGCAGCAAGGCGCTGTAAAAAGCGGCCATCCGCTTGCCGCCACGCCGCCAGGCCAGCACCGCCCCTTGCTCCAGCGATTTTTCCGGATTGGGCACGATCAGGAATTCATCAAAAACCAGTTTCTGGCCCAAGCCGTGGCAAACCGGGCAGGCGCCCAACGGGGCGTTGAAGGAAAAGTGCTTGGGAGTGAGCGGCTCGTAGCTCTTGCCAGTCGCCGGGCTGAGATTGCGGTTGGAATGGAGTGTCTCCCGCCAGCCGGATGCAGGAGGCGGGCTGGCGGTTGAACGCCCCTGTAGCTGCTCAGGTGGTGATAGGAGCGCGGACGCCCTCGTCCCCGACTGCGGCGTTCTGGGGACGCGGACGAGGGCGTCCGCGCTCCTATCGCGCGCGCCTGGCAACTTGACCTGATCAGTTACCTGCCCCTGGCTTTCACCCAGGCCCGCCTCGTCCTTCGCCTGGCCATCCGGCAACTGGTGAAGCGTGAGCAGAACGCCGCCGCCCCATCGCAACGCGGTCTCGACCGAATCGCTCAGCCGCACCCGAACCCGCTCATCAATCACCAGCCTGTCCACCACCGCCTCAATCGTGTGCCTGGCTTTCGCCTCCAGTTTCACCCTTACGCCATTGGCCAGCTCAATCATCTGCCCATCGACTCGCGCGCGCACAAATCCCTCCCGCGACAACCGTTCGATTACATCGCGGAACTCGCCTTTTTCCCCGCGAACGACCGGGGCCAGGAGCATCACCCGCGAGCGTTGCGGCAGACTCAGGATGTTATCCACGATGTCGCTCGTGGTCTGCCGGATAATGGCCACGCCCGTCTCCGGGCAATATGGCCGGCCGATATGCGCGAAAAGCAGGCGCAGGTAATCGTAGATTTCAGTGGTAGTGGCGATAACCGAGCGCGGACTCGAGCCGGAACTGCGCTGCTCGATGGCAATGGCCGGCGAGAGCCCCTCGATGTAATCCACGTCCGGCTTCTGCATCTGGTCCAGGAACTGCCTCGCGTAAGCCGAAAGCGACTCGACATACTTCCTCTGCCCCTCGGCGTAAATTGTGTCGAAGGCCAGAGACGACTTGCCCGAACCGCTCAAGCCGGTGATGACCACTAATTTGTCGCGCGGGATGCGCAACGTCAGATTCTTTAAATTGTGCTCTCGCGCCCCGCCTATTCTGATGAATTCTTTGCTCACGAACCCGGAATTCCATCAATTACCAAACTTGAAAACTACCGCGAAAACCCCGCGACGGCAACAAGGAGCAGCCGCCTCACTGAGGGCGGCAAGAAAATGAAGGCAAAAAATGTCTTTCTATTCATCTTTTTGCCTCCATCTTTTTGCCGTTGAGGCTTATGAAAACTGAACCGCGCACAAAGAAGGTGCTGTATGGCTTTTTGCCAACTGAGGTGGAGGGGTTTGACTGCCTGTCGGAGTTGGCCCTGGACCTGCGCTGGTCGTGGAACCACTACGCCGACGACCTCTGGCGCGAACTGGATCCCGACTTGTGGGACTTGACGCATAATCCCTGGATTGTCCTGCAAACCGTTTCCCGGGACCGGCTCGAAAAGACGCTGGCCACTGCGGACTTCCGCGAAAAGCTCCAGACACTCGTTGAGCTCCGGCGGCAGTCCACGGCCACTCCGGCCTGGTTCCAACAAGAGCACCCGAACTCCGGCTTGAAGTGCGTCGCCTATTTCAGCATGGAGTTCATGCTCAGCGAGGCGCTGCCAATCTATTCGGGCGGCCTGGGAAACGTGGCCGGCGACCAGCTCAAGGCCGCCAGCGACCTGGGCATTCCCGTGGTGGGCGTCGGGCTGCTCTACCAGCAAGGCTACTTTCGCCAGGTCATCGCCAAAGACGGCGCCCAGCAGGCGCTCTACCCCTACAATGACCCTGGCCAGCTTCCCATCACCCCCTTGCGCGAACCCAATGGCGAGTGGCTCAGGCTCGAAGTCCGGCTCCCCGGCTACTCGGTCTGGCTGCGCGCCTGGCAGGTGCAGGTCGGGCGGGTCAAACTTTACCTCCTGGATACCAACGACGCCGCCAACTTTGCCGCCCATCGAGGCATTACCAGCGAGCTCTACGGCGGCGGCCCCGAACTGCGCCTCAAACAGGAGTTGGCGCTCGGCATAGGCGGGTGGCGTCTCTTGCGGGCGCTGGGCCTTCAACCCCAGGTCTGCCACCTCAACGAGGGACACGCCGCATTCGCGGTCCTGGAACGGGCCCGCAATTTCATGGAAGAAGCCGGCCAGCCCTTCGAAGAAGCTCTGGCCGCCACCCGGGCGGGCAACCTGTTCACCACCCACACCGCTGTGCCCGCCGGCTTCGACCGCTTTGCCCCCGGTCTCATCGAGCAATACCTGGGCGGCTACGCCCAGAGGCTCGGCATCACCACTCACGACCTGCTGGCCCTGGGCCGCCTTAACCCCGCGGACCCGACCGAGAGTTTCAACATGGCCTACCTCGCGGTTCGAGGCAGCGGCGCCGTCAATGGAGTAAGCCGGTTGCACGGCGCGGTCAGCCGCCGCATCTTCGCGCCTCTGTTCCCGCGCTGGCCGCAAGCCGAAACGCCCGTCCGGCATGTCACTAATGGCGTACACGTGCCCAGTTGGGATTCGGCCCAAGCCGATGACCTCTGGACGCAGACCTGCGGAAAGGACCGCTGGTTGGGACCGCAAGCGAGCCTCGAACAGTGCGTCCAGTGCGTCTGCGACGTCCGGCTTTGGCAGCTCCGCACCGACAGCCGCGCCTCGCTCATCGACTACACCCGCGGCCGTTTGGCCCGCGAACTGGCCGTCGCCGGCGCCTCCCCCGATGAACTGCAGCGAGCGCGGCATCTCTTCGATCCGAACGCCTTGACCCTCGGTTTCGCCCGGCGTTTTGCGACTTACAAGCGGCCCAACCTGCTCCTTTCCGATCCGGATCGACTGTTGCGGCTCCTGACCAATCCCCAGCGTCCGGTCCAACTCATCATCGCCGGCAAGGCCCATCCCGCCGATCAGCCGGGCCAGGCTATGATTCAGCAGTGGGTTCAATTCATCAGGCGGGCCGGCGCGCGCAATCACGTGGTCTTCCTCAGTGACTACGACATGCTGCTAACCGAGCGCCTGGTGCAAGGTGTGGATGTGTGGCTCAATACACCACGCCGCCCCTGGGAGGCCAGCGGCACCAGCGGCATGAAGGTGCTGGTCAACGGCGCCCTGAACATCTCCACCCTCGACGGCTGGTGGGCTGAGGCCTACACACCCGACGTGGGCTGGGCCATTGGTGACGGCCTGGAGCACGGCGACCACCCCCAATGGGATGCCGCCGATGCCCAGGCACTCTACGACTGCCTTGAACAAGAAGTTGTCCCCCTCTTCTACCAGCGAGACCAGAACGGCGTCCCCACCGCCTGGGTCAAACGCATCCGGGAGAGCATGGCCCGGCTGACCCCGCAGTTCTCCGCCAACCGCACCGTCCGCCAATACACCGAGGAGTACTACTTGCCCGCCCTCGCCGCCTGCCGCCAACGTGCCTCGGACAAAGGCGCCGCCGGCGCGCGAATTGTGAATTGGCGTCGGACCTTGGCGCGGAAATGGGACAGCCTCCGCTTTGGCCAGGTGAAGATCCAAACGTCCGGCGGCCAGCACGCCTTTGAGGTCCAGGTCTTCCTGGATGAGCTTCCTCTCGACGCGGTGCGGCTGGAACTTTATGCCGAGGGCGGCGCCGAGCATCCCTGTGTGCGGCAGGAGATGACACGCGCGCGTGAATTGGCCAGCGCCGTCAATGGATATGTCTATCAGGGGAGCGTGCCCGCCAACCGTCCCGCGGCCGACTACACCCCGCGAATCGTCCCGTATTTCCCGGGAGTGGCGGTGCCGCTGGAGGCGGGCCAGATTTTGTGGCAGAAATAAGGTATTATGAGCAGCTTGTTTAACACGAATTTCTTGTTTGCCTCCCTCGTCTGGGGGTCGATTGGCCTGGGCTATTTCATCTATGGCAAGAAGCAGCGGTCCTGGGTGCCGATGAGTGTCGGCGCGTTGATGATGGCCGCCTCCTACTTTGCGGGGTCGGCCCTGAAAATGTCCCTCATCTGCATCGGCCTGATGGCTGCGGCATTTTTTATGTACAAGCTGGGCTATTAGCATTAGCATTGGGGTCGGTTCTTAGTATTGATAACTCTCCAGCATTTCTGCCGGCGGATTCGGACGTGACTTATCAATACTAAGAACCGACCCCTATTGACCTGCGCCAAAGCAATCGCCAGAATCGAACCTATGAGCAATACTCAACTCTTAACGTATGCCCCGGCGCCCCACTGGCCGTCGAGGCGCAATGAATTGCACTACCGGTGAAATGAACGCTCCCGAAACCCATCCCCCTACTCCTCCTCGGCGGCGTAACCCCTGGTGGCGCAACTGGTTCAGCCTTGCCGGCCTGGTCATCGCCTTAGGCAGCCTTTTTTCGTTCCTGCTGCTTTTTATCCTCGATTCCTTTGCCCATTTCAACAATCCCTACATTGGGGTGCTCACCTACCTCGTCGCGCCGGGATTCCTCATCCTGGGCTTGGCGCTCGCGGTGGCCGGCGCCCTCTGGCGTCGGTACCGGTTGAGAACCGTCGGCGCCGTGCCCCCGCTCTCCATCGATCTCGCCCGCCCACGCGACCGGCGGATTCTGGGCTATTTTATCGCCGGCAGCGCGCTCTTCCTGCTCCTCTCGGCGGTCGGCAGCTACAAGACCTACCAGTTTACCGAGTCGGTGAGCTTTTGCGGCCAGACCTGCCATGCGGTCATGCAACCGGAGTACACCGCTTACGAAAACGGCCCTCACGCCCGCGTCGCCTGCGCCGATTGCCATATCGGCCCGGGCGCAAGCTGGTTTGTCCGCTCGAAACTTTCCGGCACCTACCAGGTCTATGCCACCCTCTTCGACAAATACCCGCGCCCGATCCCCACCCCCGTGGCCAACCTGCGTCCCGCCCAGGCCACCTGCGAACAGTGCCACTGGCCGGAGGCCTTCATCGGCAATCTCGACCGGACCTTCTATTATTTCCTAAGCGACCGCACCAACACGCCTTATACCATCCGCATGGTCCTTAAGGTGGGCGGCGGCAACCCCAGCGGTGGGCCCGTCAGCGGTATTCATTGGCACATGTCCATCGAGAATAAGATCGAATACATCGCCACCGACAAGCAGCGCCAGGTCATCCCCTGGGTGCGCCTGATCAACCGTGACACGGGCCGGGTCACCGTCTTTCGTACGCCCGATTTCACCAACGACATCAGCCATTACACCATCCGCACCATGGATTGCATCGACTGCCACAACCGCCCCGCCCACAAATTCATCTCCCCCAATTCGGCGGTTAACCTCGCCCTCGAACTCAATCAAATCGATCGCTCCCTCCCCTTCGTCAAGAGCAATGCCGTCTATGTCCTGACCCGCCCCTATAAGACCACCGTCGAGGCCACTGAAGGCATCGCCACCGTCCTGTCCAACGCCTATCCCGCAAGCGACGGCCTGCGCAAGACCATCTTCGCCGTCCAGACCATCTACGAACACAACTTCTTCCCGGAGATGAAAACCAAGTGGAACGTTCATCCCGACAATATCGGCCACATGATTTCAGCCGGATGCACCCGCTGCCACGACGGCAATCACAAGTCCGTAAAGACCGGCAGGACCATCAGGGCCAAGGACTGCAACTCCTGCCACATCATCCTCGCTCAAGGCCGCGGCGCGGAGTTGAAGCAGTTCAACGCCGCCGGCGAAGTTTTCAAACACCCGGGCGGCGAATTGGACCCCAGCATGGCCTGCACGGATTGCCACGACGGAACCTTCTAGCCATGCAAATCAAGAAAGCCATCATTACCGCCGCGGGCCTGACCCAGCGCACCCTCCCGCTCCAGACCCTGGTCGATTGCGACGGACAGGCTAAAACCGCCCTGCGCATCCTCGTCGAAGAAATCCTCTCCGCCGGCATCGAGGAGATCTGCGTGGTGGTTTGCCGCGGCGATCAGGAGGCCTATTCCGCCGCGGCGGGGGGCCAGGGCGCCCGGCTCCGCTTCGTGGAGCAGACTGAGGCGCTGGGTTACGCCCACGCCGTGTTTTCCGCTCGAGCCTTCACCTCAAACGAACCGTTTTTGCTCCTGGTCGGCGACCATCTCTACGTCAGCGGCGGCCAAAAGCGCTGCGCCCAACAGTTGGTCGAGGTGGCGGCGGTCGAGAACTGTTCCGTCTCCGCCGTTCAGGCGACCCACGAAAGCAAGCTGCCCTTCTACGGCGCGGTCGGCGGACATCTTGCACCCGGGCGGAAGGGCCTTCACGAGGTCTCCGAAGTATTGGAGAAACCCACCCCCACCGAGGCCGAACAACGCCTGATCGTTCCGGGTTTGCGGGCGGGCCATTATCTTTGCTTTTTCGGCATGCATGTGCTGACGCCCGCGGTGATGGACCTGCTCGAAGAGGGCTTGGCTTCAGCGGGCAGCAGCAAGCCCGCTCTGAGCCTGGCTCTGGCCAAGCTTGCCCGGCGCGAACGTTACCTGGCCTGCGAGCTCCTCGGACGCCGCTATGACATCGGCGTCAAATACGGGTTGCTCACCGCTCAACTCGCCCTGGCTTTTGCCGGCCAGGACCGTGAAGAGGTCCTCAGCGGCCTGGTGGACCTACTGGCCCGGCGAACCATGCGCTAAAGTCCTTGAACTTCAAAACATGTCGCAGAAGAATCAAGTCTTGCTGGCCGTGCGGAGACGGCGAAGCGGTCCGCGGCGCACCCAACGGCATTTCTCATTAGGCATTGGGCATTTACCATTGTTCATTGGCTGTGCCTAATGCCCGATGCCCAATGAGATGGGAATAGTGGTCTGAGCGCCGGCTCACCGGGTCTGACGCCTGCACGCGCTTTCCTCTGCGCGCCGCTGGCCCATGAATCATGACAGAACTAACTGAAATTATAACGGCGAGTGACCCCGCGCTCCGTAATCAGGCATTGGAGAGCGCCTGCCGCGCCATGCCGCCGGAGGTCCTGCTCGAACAGTGCGCCCGGCTCGATGCCTTCCGCCGGCGGAGCGAAAATCTCTATGAACGCGTGCGCGCCTTGTTCTTCCTTTACGCCATTCACCGCTTTCACCTCCCGCCCAAGCTCGATGGCGCCGCCCGCTCCTTAATCCCGTTTGCCGGCTACGAGCACCTGCTCCAGCGGCGCTTCGAAGAGGCCATCGACCATTTCCTGGCCACCCAACAGGCCAACGGACCGAGCGACGCCATCTCCAGCGCCCTGGCCGCCGCCTACCATCGCCTCGCCTTCCAGACCTTGGCCGACCAGGTCCGGCGCAGTGTCCGCTCCGTTCGCGGCAACCAGTGGATGTTCCGCATGGGGCACCCTGCCGACCAGCCCCTGCGCATCCGGCCCGACCTGCTCCGCGCCCATCCCCAAGACGGCACTTACCCAATCCTTCGCGAGAGTACCCCCGTGCGGATGGACCTGACCCACTGCGGCTGGAGCGACATTTTCTTCCTGGGCATGGATTTCCCTGAAGGAGCGAAGGTGCTCAACGTCTCGATTGACCTTGGCGTCCATGGGCGCGATGCGGCGCCGCGTCCGCCGGTAGAGGCCTACCTTCGGGTAATTGAGGAGCCCTTGCTTCGGCTGGTCAGCGTCGATCTGCGCGCCAGCGCCGACATCACCAACCTGGCCGAGGTCTTCGATTTCGCCAAAGATTATCTCGGCCTGCTAAAGGCGGCGGTCATTGCCTCCGGCATCGTCCCGCCCGGCATTGAGGGGTCGGGCCAGAGTTTGGCGGAATTGCTGGCCTGCATCGTGGGCCCGGGCCGCGGCCTGGAATTGGTCAGCAGCGTCAATAATATTCCGAAGGGGTCGCGGCTGGCGGTTTCAACCACCCTCCTGGCGGCGCTGGTCAGCGTCTGCATGCGGGCCACCGGCCAGGCCGCTTCCGTCATCGGCCCGCTCCAGGAGCATGAACGCCGCCTGGTCCTGGCCCGCGCCCTGCTCGGCGAATGGCTCGGCGGCTCGGGGGGTGGCTGGCAGGATTCCGGCGGTGTCTGGCCCGGGATGAAACTGATTGAAGGCGTGCTGGCCTCCGAAGGCGACGCGGAGCACGGCATCAGCCGCGGACGGCTCATGCCCCAGCACCGCATTCTCGGTCACGACGCCGCTTCAATAGAAACCCGGCGGAAGCTCCAGGATAGCCTCGTCCTCGTCCATGGCGGCCTGGCCCAGAACGTCGGACCCATTCTCGAGATGGTCACCGAAAAATACCTGCTCCGCTCCGAATCCGAATGGAAGGCGCGCCAGAGCATGCTCGGCATTCTCGACGAAATCCTTTCCTCGCTCCGCGCCGGCGACGTCCAAAAAATCGGCGCGGCCACCACTCGCAATTTCCATCAGCCCATCCAAACCATCATTCCCTGGGCCACAAATTATTTTACCGAAACCCTCATCCACTGCGTGCGCCAGGAATTCGCCGAGCATTTCTGGGGCTTCTGGATGCTGGGCGGCATGTCGGGCGGCGGCATGGGGTTCATTTTCGCCCCTGACAAAAAGGCCCTGGCTCAACAACGCCTTCAGGAAATCATGCTGGAGACAAAACGGCGCCTCGAACATGCCCTGCCTTTTGCCATGGAGCCGGTGGTTTATGACTTCGCCATCAATGAGCGCGGCACCTTTGCCGAACTGCTCGACGGGCCTTCCGCCCTCATGCCCCCGGCCTATTACACACTCCTGGTGCCGGGGCTCTTGCGGCAGGACCGCCATGCCCTTTCGCCCCTCCGCCGCGCCGAATTGGATAAGTTCGGCGCCGCCTGCCGCACTCGCCCCGAACTGCGAGGCGTTGTGCAGACCCTCTTCGACGTGATGCTGCCTCGCGGCAACACCGAGACCGCCAATGCTCAATCGCTGGGGTCATTGCTCGCTCAGCACGGCTTTGACCGCGTCCAGCACGAACAGATCCGGGCCGACCTCAAAGAGGGGCTGATTGGCCTGGCGCAGAACCGGCTGCCCCCCAGCGCCGTCATCGAGGATGCCCGCGCGGAGGACGTGGTGGATGCGACTCTCCAAACGCTGCGCGAAGGACAGATGGCGCTGGAGAAAACTCACGCCGCGGAACCTGGCGAAGCCTTTGGAGTGCGGCGCGGACCGCCGCTTTCGCCTTCCGGGTGCCAGAATGAAGTCCGTGGCTGTGCAGGTGTCGAGGGCGTGGAACCTGGCGAAGCCTTTGGAGTGCGGCGCGGACCGCCGCTTTCGCCTTCCGGGTGCCAGAATGAAGTCCGTGGCTGTGCAGGCGTCGAGGGCGTGGAACCTGGCGAAGCCTTTGGAGTGCGGCGCGGACCGCCGCTTTCGTTTTCGGGCCACCAAAATGAGAATTGTTGCCCCTCAACCTCTCAAGAAGGCGGCTCTCACCCCGATGTTGACAAATGGCGCGAACTGGGCGCCGCCGCGCTTAGGAATGGCGAACTGGCGGTTGTCACCCTCGCCGCCGGCGCCGGCAGCCGCTGGACGCAGGGCGCCGGGGTGGTCAAGGCCCTCCACCCCTTCTGCAAGCTCGGCGGCGCCCACCGCACCTTCGTCGAGACTCACCTGGCCAAGAGCAGACGCGTCTCCCGCGAGTACGGCGCCGCGCTGCCCCATATCTTCACCACCAGCTTTCTCACCCACGAACCCACCGCCGAGTTCCTCGCCCGCGAACACAATTTCCATTACGAAGGCCCACTCCTCCTTTCGCCCGGCAAATCGGTCGGGTTGCGCATGGTCCCCACCGTCCGCGACTTGCGCTTTCTCTGGGAGGAAATGCCGCAGCAGGTCCTCGACGAGCAGCAGCAAAAGGTCCGCGACAGCCTCCGTCACGCCCTGATCAACTGGGCGCAAGCCGCCGGTGAAGCCGCCGATTACACCGACAACGTGCCTTTGCAGTGCCTTCACCCGGTCGGCCACTGGTACGAAATCCCCAACCTCCTGCGCAACGGCGTTTTGGCCCGGCTCCTGGCCGAGCGACCGCAACTGAAATACCTCATGCTTCACAACATCGACACCCTCGGCGCCGACGCCGACCCAGCCTTCCTCGGCCTCCATGTCCAGACCGGGGCGTGTCTCTCCTTCGAGGTCATCACCCGCAGGTTGGAAGACCGTGGCGGCGGCCTCGCCCGCGTCAATGGCCGGGTGCGCCTCGTCGAGGGCCTGGCGCTGCCCCGGGAAGAGTTGGAGTTCGGCCTGACCTACTACAACTCCAACACCTGTTGGATTAGCCTCGACCCGTTGCTCCATGCCTTCGGCCTCACCCGCGACGACTTGCGCGATGAAGCCAAGATCACTTCGTCCATCCGCCGTCTCGCCGCCAAAATGCCCACCTACATCACCCTCAAAGAAGTCAAGAAACGATGGGGCCACGGCCAGGAAGACGTCTTCCCCGTCACCCAATTCGAGAAACTCTGGGTCGATATGACCGCCCTGCCGGAAATAAAGTCCTCTTTCGTCGTCGTCCCACGCCTCCGCGGCCAGCAGCTCAAAGACCAGGCCCAACTCGACGGCTGGTTGCGCGACGGCTCAGCCGATTACGTCAATAACCTGTGCCGATGGAAATGATCTCGGCCCGGCCCACAAACCAAAACAAACCAATACAGGCCAATACAAACCAAAAAACCACCACCCGGCCCAATCGTGTCCTAAAATGGGACAAAACCTGCCCCTTACCGATATGTGCTTGGGATGGACCGCACGCGAACGCAGGGGAACAATTTGCCCGGAGCCTGCGCTGCCTGCCAACGGTTGTTGCCATAACCGCCGGATCGTGACAGATTTGACGTATGAGCGCTATCCTTGAGCCTCGCGAAGCTGACGAATCGGTGGTTGCGTCGGAGGCCGCCAATAGCATCTTGCAGGAGTTCGATTCGTCCTGCCGCCGATTCCTTGATTGGGAGAGAAAGGTGATGATCCTGGGCCGCCCCACAGACGCACAAAAAGAGCACCATCGTCTCAAGCTGCGATGGCTGATGCAGTTTGCACGCCAGTTCCTCGCGCTCGTCGAGGATCCGGCTTGCCCGAATGAGGCGGCAGCCAAGGCCCTCAATTGGCTGCTTTGGAGGCTGAATCAATCATGGCAGACGATCTATAATCCCGTGCCGGAAGCTGAATTCCAAAGGATAGTCTCAGAGGTCTTTCCAGATAATGAACCCAGCAATTCTCATTTTAACCGTGGCGAAGGAGAAAAGGCGAAAGCGGCGGTCCCCGCCGCACTCCAAACGCTAGCGCGACAAATCCGCCGACAAGCCGATCAAGCGCCCGAAGAAAAGCCGAGCCCTCGAGGATGAGGCCGAGGGCGCCGAATTTGGCGGAGCCCATGGAGTGCGGCGCGGACCGCCGCTTTCGCTGTCCGGCCATCAAAATGAGAATTGCTGTAATGAACCCGAGGTTGCTGGCGCTCATTGAGGCCTACCATGCCGCACTGGATGCCCGCGAGCAAGGCGAGCGGGAGAGACTCACCCGGACTTACGAGGCCAAATTAACGGAGTTCATCGAAGGGCATCCCGGACAAACGTCGCCCCAGATGCTCGACCGCGTGGTTGCCCTGGCCCATAGACGATGGCTGAAGGCCGAGGACGAATTGAGGCAGCGGCGGCTCACTACCTGAGGTCAAAGCTGCGATTTGGGAATCGGCGGGACGGCCAACGTTGCCAGACGAACCGGATGACCTCGTTCTCGCCTGCGATCCAGCCCGCTGGGGTTAAAGCAAGGTGCTTCACTCGCCATTGCTCCTCGTTGGCAGGAAAGTGCTTGGCCGCCAAAGAAAAGCGAGATGCGCACGCCCTGAAGTTTTTCTCAATTTTCTTATTGCATTTTCTGATTATTGTGCTAGAAGTGCAATGTTCCGTGTTGCCGAAAGTGCGATTTTCGTAAAGAATCATGAACACAAAGATCATTGTTGTAAATTGTTTGGCCTTCTCTCTCACAGTCGCTCTGAGTGGTAACGCCGTGGCGCGCTCCATCCGCCTCTTCGGCCCGCCGGCACGTGGTTACGCGAGGCCGCCAATTCTCCTGAATACCGGTCCGTTTGATGTAAACGGGAACCTTGGCCCGTACTCCGTGACTCAGATCCGGGAGGCCTACGGGGTGGACCTCGTGCTTGCGGCGGGCGCAACAGGGAGCCGCCAGATCATCGGCATCGTGGATGCCTATGGCGACAATTCTATTCAGAGCGATCTCAACAACTTCTGTTCGTACTATGGCATCCCTTCGACCACCGTTCAGGTTGACTATCCCGGGGGAAAGCCAAGGGGCGGCAGCAGCGGTTGGGCCTTGGAGACCGCGCTTGACGTCGAGTGGGCCCACGCGATTGCTCCGGACGCGACGATCCAGCTCGAAGTGGCGAAATCCAGCAGCGACGCCGATCTCCTCGCGGCAGTGGATGCGGCGGTGGCTCATGGGGCCAAGGTTGTTTCGATGAGTTGGGGAGGCCAGGAGGATTCCAGCGTGACAGCCTACGACAAGCACTTTCAGGCTTCCGGGGTGACATTCGTCGCGTCGTCAGGCGATAGCGGTGAGTTGACAAACACGACGCCCGATGTTGAATGGCCGGCTTCCTCCCAATACGTCGTCGGCGTCGGTGGGACGAGCCTAGCCCTCACCACAAACAGCGACGGCACTTATACTTATGCGTCAGAGAACGCATGGTCTTCCAGCGGCGGAGGATTGAGCTCCGTTTACCTCAGACCAAGTTGGCAGAACACATGGAATACGTACGGGTCGCGCGGCGTTCCCGATGTGGCTTACGTCGGCGACCCAAGCACAGGCGTCGGGGTGGTGTATGGTCCTTTCCTTTATGAGGTGGGAGGCACGAGCGTCGGTGCTCCGCAGTGGGCGGCCCTCATCGCCCTCGCCAACTCGGCGCGCACGTCCGGGACGGTTAACGGCAATAGCGACATTTACGCCGTAGCCGGCGCTGCGCCCAATATCAGCACCAGCACGTTTTTCGACATCATAGGCGGAGCGAACGGAGCCGAGCCGGACGACGAGTGCGCGGCAGGCTACGATCTCGTGACGGGGCTCGGATCGCCCTTTGCCCCGGGCTTGGTAAGCGCGCTGGCGCCTTCAAATCCCGACTTTGCGGTGTCGGTCACCCCAGGCTCGAACACGGTTGCTCCAGGCGGCGGCACGACCTACAACGTGAGTGTCGCGTCCTCTGGCGGATTCACCGGGACCGTCAATCTCGTGGCTACGGTCTCCTCGACGACCGCCGGCATCACTGTCTCGCCGAGCTCCACCCTCGTGGACTTTTCGTCCACGTCGTCGTCCACATATACGCTAACGGTCGGGACGCTGGGTAGCACGCCTGCAGGCACCTACTCAATTACCGTCTCCGGCACAGCTACGATCAACAGCGCCACCGTAACCCGCGACGCCACGGCGGACCTTGTGGTGGCGAACCCGCCGACTGGGGTGACGATCGACTCTTTTAGCCCCACGTCCATCCAGGTCGGCGCCACGGTCCTCATGTCCATTGGGGGAAGTGGTTTTGAGTCCGGGGCGACCGTAAGCTTCGTGAACGGCAAGGGGCCTGCGCCAACGGCGTCCGTGACAACCGTCTCCTCAACTTCCATCGGGGGGAATGTAACCGCCAGCAACCACGCCAAGAGCGGTACCGTGTGGGATGTGGTTCTGACTAACCCCGACGGAGGCACTGCAACCCTCGCTGGCGCTCTTACTGTCAATTAGGCATAGGGCGGCGTACCGCGCTTATGCGCCGCCGGGACGCTGGATTAGCTCCGGAGGAGCGGTATATTTCAGCAGCCCGATTTTCTGGATGCCTCACCCACTTCCGTCAGGAGCGGCATTTTCGACGCAGGCCGCGCGCAAGAGTGACGTTGTTCCGGGGGGCTGGATTGCCCCCGTCACCGACGTTAGCCCGGCCCGTGCCGCTTCGCGGGGAGAGCTGCCCTGGTGGACTGCGGCGGGCTGGCTCCATCGGTGCCGCCCTGACGGGTTGGGAGATTTCTGCCAGGGCGATTTCTACAAACAGATGTCGTGCCTACGGCACGCGAAGTGGCCCGGCAGTACACACCAAATGGATGTGGGTAGCGGCAGGGCCCCTGGGCACTCCCGCATTCTCCGCGTTAGCCGTGGGAATAGGATGGCGATCAGCCTTTCCGGTTCCTGGAACGGCGACGACGAGCTTGCTGTCAGACGGCTGGATCGGTCCAAAGCCAGCCCGGAGCAGGCCACGTTGGATTTCGGGATTCTTGATGAACGGGCGTCGGACGCTTTGGGTCCGGTAGTTTTCGATCATCAGCAAGATCGGGCCCTGGTCAATGCCCAGCGCGTCCGGCGCCCACCAGCGCGCCCCCCGGGTTGAACGCGTCGCAAAAGCCATAAGGGTCCAACACTGCTTGCGAGCAGGTTGAATCCCGGCGGTACTGAACGGCGAGGGTGGAAGGGACCGCTTTTTTTGATTAGCGTTTATTAGCGGAGATTAGCGGTTTGAGGGTCAAGGCGGTCTCGCCTGAATTAAAGCCCTCCCGGAAATGCTTGTGTTCCTGCTTGGCGTTCTGCACGCTGACCGCCGGATTGAGGCGGCCACATTGGGTGACCGCCGGGGTTGGGGCAGAGAGTCAATGAGCACGAGCGAAGCGCATGCCAAATCGATAAGCCAGCGGGCCATGGCCCTGCTTGCGGGCGTGGTGACGCTGGTGGCGCTGTTCCTCATCAGCCGTTCCAACTACCTGCTCTTTCACACCCTGGCCGAACTCTTCTCGATTATTATCGGGTGCGCCAGCTTCCTCATCGCCTGGAATAGCCGCCAGTTCCTTCAAAACGGCTACCTCTTGGTCATCGGCGTCGCCTATGCCTTTGCGGCGGCTCTGGACCTGCTCCACGCCTTGTCCTACAAGGGGATGGGTGTTTTTCCCGGAATCAGCGCTAACCTCGCGACGCAGCTCTGGATTGCCGCCCGCTATCTCCAGAGCCTATCCTTTCTCTTGGCGCCGCTGTTCCTGCGCCGCCAGGTTAAACCAGGCTGGCTGGTTCTGGGCTATGCGCTGGTGACCGCGGGACTGCTGGTTTGGATACTGGTCTGGAAGAGCTTTCCCCAATGCTATGTTGAAGGAGTGGGCCTGACGCTCT
>JAJYHY010000489.1 GCA_021784555.1 bacterium | reverse complement strand
CCGTCTCCAGGCCGGCGGCACCGGAGCAAGAGCAGGAAAAGCGCCAGGAGAAGCGGAAAATGCCGGCTACTCCGGATAAACAAACTCAACCGGCAGCTTGATGTCCGGGTGCAGGCTTTGCTTCACCGGGCAGGCCTTGGCGGCGGCCTCCAACCTGGCGCGGTCGGCGTTAGAAAGCGAGCTGCCCTGGGGAAGAATCAGCCTGGTCTTGAGCGAACCGATGCGGCGAACAGGGTCGGCCACCATCTCCTTGATGACCTGAATCCGGAGGCCGTCGAGGTTCAACTGGTTGCGCTGGGCCACCAGTCCCATGACGGTGGCCATGCAAGTGCCCAGCGCCGTCGCAACCAGGTCAGTCGGAGAAAACGCGGAACCTTTGCCGCCGTTGTCCACCGGGGCGTCGGTGGTCAAGCTTTGCCGGGAGGGTCCATGGGTAGCGGCACAGCGCAGCCCACCCTCGTAAACGACTTCAATTTCGACTGCCATAAGATAAATGGTAACTGCTCAGGTCAAGCTGCCAGACGCACGCGATAGGAGCCCGGACGCCCTCGTCCGCGTCTCCAGAAAGCCTCGACTGCGGACGGGGGCGTCGGCGCTCCTGGAGGTCAGTCCTCCTTCGCTCGTTGCCGCCGGCCCAGCAGCACGCCTGCCGCCAAGCCGAAGCCGAAGGCGAAGCCCGCGGCGGAATAGGGAAACCGGCGCAGGGCTTTATCCGCCGCAACCGCTCCTGCCTCCACTTGCTCCTTAAGCCGCCGGCAGGTCTCGCGGAGCCGTTCCAAGCGGGTCACAACCTCCTCTCGTCGCTCTTTGGTCAGACTGGCGCCTGCCGCCTCGGCAAATTCATGGGCGCCTTGAACGACCAGCATGAGATCGTCCACCAGCTTTTCCAGGGCGGTGCCCTCTGAAATAAAATCCTTATAGTACACTTCCATTTGTTGCCTGCTTCAACTTCATCAGCATTTGCGCTGGAGTGATGGCCTCGATTCCGAAACTCTCCACTCCGGCAAAGTTCCTGATATTATGCGTAACAATATAGTACGCGTTTGCCCGCACCGCGAGTTCCAAAATGAAATCATCGTCGGCGTCGCTCAGGAACGGGCGCCAGCGAAAGGTGATCGTGCGGCAAATTGAATGCCAGGATGAGCCCGGCCCGTCAATGAAAGAAGTGAAACCGGGTGCGATTAGAAGCGCCGGTCGCAGAACCTGCAAGCCCAGGCAAAGCGGCAGAGGACAGCCGCACTCCAAAAACCTGGCGGGAACTCCGAGCACCTTTCCGAATCTGGCGCCAGCTTTTGGAGTGCGGCTGTCCTCTGCCGCTTTGGCCCCGATCGACGAGTGACTGACAGATTCAATCGCACCCAACGAAACCAAACGTGAGCGCGGACAATTGGCCGAACGCCGCACTTATTATGGCGGAAGCTCACCCGTGACGCTCTGCATAACGGCAGCGAATTCAAAACCAAACGGCGCGGATTCCACCGGGTGCGCGGCAACACCGGTGAATCCGCGCCGTGCGAGATTTCCCTGACGCGCGAAAGCCGTGGCCGTTAGAACTGGTAAGCCAGGTTGGCCAGGAGGATGAAGCTGTTCTTCTTTGTGCCAGCGCCGCCATCGGTTCCGCCGTAAGGGGAGGAGCCATCGGCGGCGTGGTCCCAGCGGAATTCGAGCCGGCTGATCACGTTTTTCCAGAGGTCGTATTGAAGGGTCGCCGTCGCCGCAAAGACCTCCTTGGCCAGGAACGTTTTGGGCGTGTCTGAGGAGGCGTATTCACCGCGCGCGTCAAAGCTCAATTTGTCGGTGATCTGGTACATGCCGTAGAGCGCCACGTCGTTGGCGTAATGCGTTGCCTTGACGCTGCCAGCGGGGACGATTTGATTCTTGCTGACTCCAGCATAGTCGTAAGCGACGCCCACCTTCAACTTCTTGAGCGGCGTATTGAGCGTCGTGCCCACATACCAATTGATCTGATCGCCGCCGCCGGTGCCGATAGCGCCGGAGTTGAATCCATTCACGACCCCCCCGCTCAGGGTCGAGCCGGCGAGAAAGCCCCACGACTGCGGGGCGGTGAAGGTGAGCGAGCCCATGTACGTCTTATAGTACTCGTTGCGGCTGTTGTCCGGGAAGACGCGCCCGTTGATTTGAGGCGAGTGTGTATCGGCGACACCCGCCGAAGCGGAAAAGGCGTCCGAGAACTGGTAGCTGGCTAAAACGCCCGTGTGGGTCGTCGGTTCCATGGTGTAGCCATAGGAACGGGTGAAGTTCGGATTGTTAACCGACTCGAAGACCTCGTAGCCGAGGATGGTATCAAAGACGCCTACCTTGACGTCGAGGCCGTTGCCGACCGGGGCATGCAGGTCAACATAGGCCTGTTCGATGCCGAAATCGCCTGGGCTGGCGCTGCTGCCGTTATCCCACAACGATTGAGTGCCGAGCGCGTTGGCATCCGGCCCGAACAACAGGTCCACCCGGTAGCCGGCGCCCCAGACATCTTTGTCGTCCACCGGCTTTGCGAGGGAGAGCTTGACGACGTTCAGGTTGAATCCATCAGCCTTGCTCGATCCGCCGAAGCTGTAGTCCGGGACGTTATTATTGCCCGTCCCAAGATTCCACTGGGCGGAGGTGTCCACATAGCCGCTGAGGGTCGTGGAAGAGAGCGAGGTCAGGACTGAGTTGACTTGTTCTTCGGCCCGCAACGCGGCGGGCAGGCTTACAAGGCCGGCGCCGATTAGGGCGACTGTCCAACGATGACATTTCATGGTTTCCAGTATGGTTTAGTTCTAGCAATCTCCTGCAAACAGGCTCCCAAGAGGTAGGCCTGCGACGCGTATGCCTGAAAGGCAAGCATCGTGCCAATGTTCGTAAACCGCGGAAGGCAGTGCAACACAATTTGTTACGCATGTTGGCCTGCCTCACCTCGCCTCTTTTGGGCGGATGTTTTCACCCACGGTGGCCAATTCTCGACAGGCTGTGCCGGAGGCACTTCTGAAGACAACCCCAACATCTCGACTAAAACTGGTAAATGATATTCGCCGCCAGCATGTAGGCGTTGTCGAGCGTCGGCACTCCCGTCACGGTGCCGCCGAACAGGGGGTTGCCGGTGAGAGAGTGGTCCCAGCGGAATTCGAGCCGACTGATGACATTGTTCCACAGGTCGTATTGCAGCGTAGCGGTCGCCGCGAGAATTCGCTCTCGAACCGGGATGGAGCCGGGCAGGCCCGGCACGCTAGCATCGATGCCGCCCTTGAAATACTCAAGGCGCCCGTGGACGCTCAGGTTCTTTGTGAGTTGATAAGAGGCATAGCCCGCAACCGACCAGAGTTCATCGAGGTTGACATTGACGGGGATGGCGCCGAACTGGAGCTCTGTCGAACCGGCATCCAGATAATCAAAGGCGGCACCCAAGCGCAGGTCGGAGATGGGAGTAGCCACGGTCGCGCCGGCATAATAGCTGGTTTGCTTGTCGCCGGCGCCGGAGCCCAAAAAGGAATTGTTGAATCCGTTCACAATCCCGCCGTAGAGCGTCGAGCCGGCCAGGAAGCCCATGCTTTGCGGAGCGGTCACGGCAATTGCGCCCATATAGCTCTTATAGGATTCGGCTTGGCGGTCGGAGCCGGGGACGGCAGTGAGGCCGAAGCGGTTGAACAAGGGCGCGAGAGGGCCGCTGGCAAACCCCGCAGCGCCTGACTGAGCGCGGTCGTTGATGATGGGCCCGACGGTGTCCGCCACACCGAACGAGGCGCTGATAAGGTCGGTAAAGTCGTAAGAGGCCACAATGCCGGTATGAGTCTGGGGCTCGATGGAATTGCCGTAGGAACGCGTGTAATTCGGGTCGAGCGGCGATTCGACCGACTCGTAGCCGATGAGGCTGTCAAAAACACCTGCCTTCCACACAATGCCGTTTCCGATGGGCAGGCGCAGCTTGACATAAGCCTGGCGGATAGCGAAATCGCTTTGAGACGCAAAGGAATTATTGCCGAAAACCGATTGTGTGCCCAAGGCATTGGCGTCCGGCCCCATCCAGAGGTCAACGCGGTAGCCCGCCGCCCATTGTTCCGAGTCGTCCAGCGGCTTATCAAGTCGGAGCTGGACGACGTCCAGGTTGAAGCCGTCCGCCTTGCTGGAGCCGCCGAACCGGTAAGGCGGCGGGTTGGCATCGCCGGTGCCGAAGTTCCACTGCGCGGAGGTATCCACATAGCCGCTGAGGGTGGTGGAGGAGAGGGCGGTAAGCACGGAGGCAGGCTTCTCCTCGGCCCGAGCGAGGGAGGGGAGGCTAACGATGCCCGCCGCTGCCAAGACGACCGTCCATTTGTCAAAGTTCATACTTGCTCCGATCTGTTACTGATTTCGACTCCCAAACTAGTGCAATAGCAAGGAGGTCGTGAAACGTGAAACAGGAGCCCTGGCTGGCCAACTCCGCCCTGGCAAGAGCGCCTCACGTTTCACAGTTTACGTTTCACGCCACTAGTGTGTTGGCGGCATTGATAGAGGATACGCCCGGTTTTGACAACAGGTTTTTTGAGGGAGCGATTACCAAGATTACCAACCGGTGGCCTGGGGGATGGGCCTTGCTGGGTGTCGGCGCCCCGCCAATCGGGATCAGTTGTGCCGGGTCGCTGGTGACCCGTCCGTAGGCGTTGGCTTGCCGAATGGCCGGCACGCGACGTCTAGCCGGCGTTGAGGGGCGAAGTCCGGATTCGGGTTCTGGTACATGAGGCTGACAAGGCTATCGCTGTGAAATTCCATCGGCACGCGCAAAACCTCCGCCATCTTGAGTCCGGCCCAGACCAGCCGCCACGGGGCGCGCACGAACTTGAGCGGCTTGCCCTGGGCTCGCGCCAACGCTTCGAGGATTTGCCGGAAGCTCCAGGGCTGCTCGTGCGCGATGGTCACAGGAACGGCAGGCGGGCTGATTTCCCCATCCACGCAACGTCCGATAAAGG
>JAJYHY010000488.1 GCA_021784555.1 bacterium | reverse complement strand
AGCCTTCAATCCCACCACGCCGGAAGCATCCCCGCCAACTCGACTTTGACGCAGCCGTGGAGTAGGCCCCCCTCTTCCGTCGGAAACCCCTTGCTATATTGCCTTGGTGATGGACGACTCAGCGACCAGCTATGTCGACCTCCAGAGAAGCCTTCGAGCCGCTGCCGCATGGGTTCGGAAGCACAAGTCACCCACCGACCAGGTGGCGCTGTTTTCCATCGGCTCTGGGGTGAGGGTGTGGCAGCCTTTCACCGCCGACCGCAGCCTGCTGCTCCGCCGGCTGCGGGCCATGACGCGTGAAAGGCCCGCCGACAGCGAGGGTGATCGCATCAGGGATCTGGTGAGGCAGCTTAGCGATTGCCGGGGCTTCACGCACCCTCACGGCGGCAACGGCCTCCAATGCGCTACTGACGCGGTGCGCGAGTTTAAGGAGGAGGAAACGGATCAACTTCCGGACCGGATCGCGAGCCTGCGCGCTCTGGTGGAGATGCTGGGGCTTTTTCCAGGCCACAAAACTGTGCTCTACCTCGGTGACGGTTTTCTGATGAACCCGGGCCAATTCGCTGCTTACGCCATCGCCGCCTATTTCGGTGGCGCGCCCGACCTAGCCATGAGCACCTATCCTTACACCCTCCGGCCAGTCACTGATGCTGCCCTGCGGGCCAACGTCACGTTTTATACCATTGACGCTCACGGCCTTCGGGTGGACTCCATTATGGGTGATGCGTCACAAGAGCATCCGCCCAACATGACCGGCCCCGCCGCCGTGGATTTTGCCGTCGAGCGCCAGCACGCTCCCGAAGATAGCCTGAATGACCTCGCCTGGGACACGGGCGGCCTGGCTCTCACCAACACCAACGACCTGGCCCGGTCTATCCACGTCGCCGTCGGCGGCATCGCCGGAACCTATTACGCCTCCTATCAGCCAACGGAGATCCGCCTCGATGGACGCTACCGCAAGATTACCATCAGATCGCTTCGGCCCCGCGTCCGCGTTCGCACGCGGGCCGGCTACTACGCGCTGCCCGTCCGCGAATTCCCCGTGCGAGCGAAGGTGCTTCCGTTCAGGCGAAACGGCAGCCGGTTTCTGGTTCCCGTTCGCTTCTCTCTGAACCCTTCCGTGCTTCGCTGGCGCGGGTTTGGTTCTCGTCGTCACGACCTGCTGGTGGTTGCTCACACGCTGATGGATTCGCATCAGCGGCTCGTGACGCAGCGCGTCCAGGAGCTGGATGCCGCCTACCCTGGCTCAAAACCTGTGAAATTTGAAATCGGCTGGAATCTGCTTCCGGGCGCCTACAGGGGTGTGGTCGAAATCACCGAGGCGCGCACTTCCGATTTCGGCGATCTGACCTTCCGCATGCGGGTTCCCTGAATGCTTCCCGCCGCGCAGAGGGGGGGGTCCGGCAAGCACGCGCACGGATCATCGGCCCGCCGAGCTTCGTCGCGCACGCTGGAGCAGGCTAATACGAGAGCTGTCCCTTGTACACCATTTTCGACGGTTTGAAGTCCAGGTAAATCGTCTGCCCGACTTGGGGCACGTACAATTGAAACCGCATCCGCGCATCACCGGGTTGCAGAATTGGCTTGCCGTTGAGCATTCGCGGATAGATGAATCGCGCTCCTAACCCGCCCCCGCCCTGCGCGGGCAAGTATTTGATCAATTGCACCTGTCCGGCGCTCGAGGTATAGAGATAAGCGTTCTGCCTCAAGGTGTCGGCGGTTTGGGTGCCAAACCACTGGTTGAGGTCCCGCGCGGACTGGGGGTCGTTGGTCCCGTAAAACAGCGTCACCACGACCTCCTGGCTGACATCGGCGTGCAAAAGGCCGTCCACCTTGGCATCAAAGATCTGCTGGCGAGCGGGGGGCATGGTGTCATAGTGGTTCATGATTTGCAGCATTCGCACATAGGCTTCACGGATGGGCTCCGATGAAAATAGCCTGGCAGTAAAACTGTAAGTCACGGTATCCACCCCCAGCGTAGCGTTTCCCGAGGTCCCTGTGACGCCAGGGTTGAAGTTTCCGTGCTCGCCCGTCGTCTGGCCTCGATAGGCCCGCGTGAGAGCCCAGGGCGAGTGATTGAACAGTCCGACCACTTGGCCCTTATTCCACTGGGTAAAGGGCTTATCCAGCCACGTCGTGCGGGGCTTCTTCCTGGCGTAAAGGGCTCCTGCTCCCAGCGCGATGATCGCGCAAGTCATAACCAAGCTCCGAATTCTCATGCTTCACCTCCTGGTAGTTCTTCAGAACATCACCCCGCGCGGGGGTCGTCGGGACCTCCCTGGCGTTCGGCATCTCAGCTCTTCGACGCGGAGCGCTTCTCAGTGAGATTCTACCGCCTTCCGCGCCCGCCCGCAGATGGATTTTTTTGCGGACGGCAGGCCGGGGCCGCGAGTCGGCTTCCTTCCCTCAAGCTGTCGGGTCCGTTTTGGTTTGGCGGCCTTTCCACGCTAGAATTCGTAAGCGCGGACATCTCCATGCTCATCCTCCTCAAGGCGGCAGGGATCATTTTGCTGGTCGGCCTGAACGGGTTCTTTGTCGCGGCCGAGTACTCGCTTTTGAGCGTGCGCCGCACCCGCCTGGAGCAACTGGCGCACGAGGGCCGGTTGCGCGCCCGCCTCGCCCTGAGCCTTCTCGCCGACGTTGGCCTGCTGTTCTCCGGCATTCAGTTGGGCGTCACCATGGCCAGCCTGCTGATGGGCTGGCTCGGCGAGCAGGTGATGTCCGTAGCGATCGAGCAACTCATCGGAGGGCGCCTCGCTCAATTCGCCGCCCATGCGCTGGCTCACGCCGTCGCGGCCGTCGTGGCCTTTCTGTTCATTACCGTCGTGCTGATGGTTCTGGGTGAGCTGGTGCCGAAGGCGATCGCCTACGAGCGAGCCGAGGCCACCGCGCTCGTCGTGGCGCCCTTGATGGACCTGTTTCTCCGGCTCGGCCGCTACCCCATTCGCTTTCTCGACCTCCTGAGCGACCTCGTCCTGCGCCTTATCGGACGGATTCCCGCTGGCGGCCACGGCCGGCTGCACACACTCGATGAGGTCAAGCTGATTGTCGCCGCTCTGCGCAAGCGCGGCCTGCTGGGCGAAGAGCAGGAACAGATGATTCGCGGCGTCTTCGATTTGCACCGCGTCCTGGTGCGGGAGATTATGGTCCCCCGCCCTCAGATCGCCTGCCTGCCGCTGACGGACGAGCTGGGCGTTTTGCTCGAGCAGATGGTTCAGAAACAACACTCTCGCATCCCCGTCTATGAGGGGTCCATGGACCATATTGTGGGCGTCCTGCACGCCAAGGATTTGCTGCGGGTGGCCTCGGACCGCCTGCGCGACCGGGTGCCGTTCACCGCGCCCTTTGACGTGCGAACCTTCCTGCGCGACCCGATGATCGTGCCGGAAACCATGCCGCTCATCACCCTGCTGGATCACGCCCGGCGTCGTCGCGCTCAGATGGCCCTGGTGGTGGATGAGTTCGGGACTTTTGTGGGTTTGGTGACGCTTCAGGACGTTCTGGAGGAGATCGTTGGCGAAATTCACGATGAATACGACCGCGGGGCCGGACCGGCTCCGCGGTTTGGTGACCAAGCGCTGGTAGTGGATGGCGCCCTGAAACTGCGCGAGCTGACCGACGATTATCAAATTACGCTGCCGCGTTCACTCGGCTACGAAACGCTGGCTGGCTTTCTGCTGGTCCAATTTGGGGCTATTCCCAAGAGCGGCGAGGCGGTGGTCTTTGACGGCCGTCGCTATACGGTGATGGAAATGAAGGGGCGAAGGATCGCGCGCGTCAAGATCGAAAAGCTCTCACTTCGTTCACCACAGACCGCGCACGGCCCTCACCCTCCCCTCCCGCCAACCCATGAAACAACCCCCTGAAGCCGGGCGAGGAACGCATCGCGGGAGGCCTCAGCCTGTTCCGCGTTAGCCGCCGGTGGCGCCCATCGTGACGACCACTTCGGCCCCGCGCGCGGCTTTGAGCGCCTTCGCGGCCGAGCCGCGATTCGTGCAAATCTCGATAAAGCCCGAGCTGCCGACAATGGCAAAGATTTCCGAGGGTTTCCCCATCGAATAAGACAGGTTCAGCCGCGTCACCTCATTCTCATTAAGGATGATGCGGAAGGGTGGCGGATTCTCCGCGAAAATTTGCGGCACGTCCGCCGGAGTGATGTTGGTGATGATGTTCCCGAACTTATCGAGCTTGATGACCACGCCTTTGAGCAGATTCTCGTTTACCCATTTGGGCTTTGGCGAGGCGAACTTGGCGTAGTCGGTGATCACGTCGCCGAACTTGTCCACTTCCACCCCTTTGCTCAGCCAACCGACCACGGGCGCAAAAACGTCGCGGCCGTGGAACGTGCTGCTGACAGGGTTCAAAAAGTAATGGTCGGAAGTGATGTGGCGCACCTCCACGTTCTCTTCCCGCTCATAGACCAGCGAAAGGACTCCGTTGTCGGGCGCAACGAATTTGTGCTCCATCGTCCGGGCCAGGATGGGCCGCCGGTTGGAGCCGACGCCAGGATCCACCACCACCAGGTGAATTGTGTCGTTGGGAAAATATCGGTATGCCTGCGCCAGCGTGTACGCCGCTTCAAAGATGTCGTAGGAACCGATTTGCTGGCTCAGGTCCACGATCACGGCTTCGGGGTTAATGTTGAGAATGACGCCCTTCATCGTTCCGACGAAATGGTCGGAACCCCCAAAGTCCGTGGTCAATGTGACAAATTGTTTGCGGGACAATTTCCCCTCGCCCGTTTGTCGGCGAATGACACCGGTGAACCCGCAACCTAACGGAAAGTCAAACGATTGTCAAGGCAAGCCCCCCTTCCAAGAATCGAGATTGGCTGGAGGGAGGAGCGACTGAAAGGTCGCTCACCCTCGCGGGATGTGTGTTATAGAGATTTTGGAAGAAATCTTTGACGCACACCCGGAGGGTGAACGATGGAGCAAAGC
>JAJYHY010000103.1 GCA_021784555.1 bacterium | reverse complement strand
ATCCATGAACAACGAAGAGGGATGCCAGTTTGGAGGTTCAAGTCCTGGGCTATGCGCACCAGTTTGAGATGAACCGCCAAGAGTTGCTGGAAGCCTTGGCTCCGCGGTTCGATAAATACAAACTTGCCCGTCGCAAGGCACACCAAGCGAAGCTGGCCCGGATTGTTCGCCAACCGCGAGTCTGAGATCGGTCCGTCGCAATTCGCGCCGGCTTTGGGCCAGCGCGGCCCCAATTCCCACGACTCAATCCACCCGAACGAATGCGCGCATTGGTGATTGAAGACGAACTCAAGACGGCGGCTTATCTCCGGCAAGGCTTGTCGGAGAATGGCTTCGTGGTCGAGATCTGCACCGATGGGGAGGACGGTCTGCACCAGGCGCTGACGGTTGAAAACGACCTCATCATCCTGGATGTCATGTTGCCCGGCCGCGACGGTTGGTCGATTCTGAGCGCCCTGCGCGCTGCCGGCAAGCAGACGCCGGTACTTTTCCTGACCGCGCGGGACCTGGTTCGTGACAAGGTCAAGGGGTTGGAGCTTGGCGCGGACGATTACCTGGTGAAACCGTTCGACTTTGCCGAGTTGCTGGCGCGTGTCCGCACCATTCTCCGGCGCGGGCCAGGACGGCAACCGGAGGTGCTGCAAGTAGCGGACCTCCGGCTGGACTTGCCCCGGCACAAGGCGACGCGGGGCGGGATGCGCCTGGACCTGACGGCCAAGGAGTTCGCGCTATTGGAATTGCTGGCCCGGCGGCGAGGCGAGGCGCAGTCGCGGACCATCATTGCCGAACAAGTGTGGGATGTGAATTTCGACAGCGATTTCAACGTCCTGGAGGTTGCCATTCGGCGCCTGCGGTCGAAGGTCGATGATCCGTTTGCAAAGAAACTCATCCATACCATCCGGGGAGTTGGTTATGTCCTGGAAGAGCGCCCGGAATAGCAAGGACTCCGTGGGAGCGAGCCCTTGGAAGCGGTCAGACCGTCACTGGTCGATGTCACGGCGATTGACGCTGTTTTATGTCGCGGTTACGGCGGTTTTGCTGGTGATGGCGGCGGCTTACCTTTACTGGACGCAGGCCAAGAACCTTGACCGCGAGGACCGGGACTTTCTCCTCAGCAAGATTGAGGATTGCCGGAGAGTGCTCCAGCGGCACGTGGATGCGTCTCCCCTGCTCATCAACGAAATCCAAACGGAAGCCGCCGCGAACCGGCCCAAATACTATGAGCGCCTGCTGGACGGCAAAGGCCGTGCGCTCCTGGAGACTCCGGGAATGGACCAGGTGGTGCCAATCAGCGCCTTCCCCCAGGCTGACCCCGGAGCTGAAATCCCGGAGGAGACGGCCCTCCACAGAGCCACTTCGCGTCGGTTTTATTTGCTGATGTCCGCGCTGGCCACGGAAGGCGAAGTCCCATCCGGAGGGCGCCTGGTGCAGGTCGCCTTGGATGTGACGCCGGAGCAACGATTGCTGTCCGGCTATCGCCGCAAACTGGCGGCGGTCGTCCTGTTTGCGTCGGCGTTGTCGTGGCTTATGGGGGCCTTTGTCACCCGGAAAGGCCTGCAGCCGCTGCAAGACATCACTCGCGCCACCGAGCGGGTTACGGCCAAGCAGTTGCACGAACGGGTTCTGGCCCACGGCTGGCCGGACGAATTGGCCGCGCTGGCGCGAAGCTTCGACAACATGCTTGACCGCCTTGAAGAGTCCTTCACCCGGCTTTCACAATTCTCCGCCGATCTGGCGCACGAATTGCGCACCCCGATCAACAATCTGCGAGGCGAGGCCGGCGTTGCGCTCTCCCACGCCCGCTCACCTGAAGAGTACCGGCAAACCCTTGAGTCAAGCTTGGAGGAGTATGCCCGCCTGGCCCGCCTCATCGATAACATGCTCTTTCTGGCGCGCGCGGACGGTCCGGCGGCGGGCATCTCCCGCGTTGCCACGGACGCGAGGCGGGCGACCGACGCCGTGCGCGAATTCTATGACGCGCTCGCTGAGGATCGCGGCGTGGAGGTCCGATGCGAGGGGCAAGCCACGGTGTGTGCTGATCCGGTCCTGTTCCGGCAGGCGGTGAGCAATCTCCTGTCGAACGCCCTCAACTACACCCCACGCGGCGGCCGAGTGCTCATCCGGCTCAATCCTCTGGGCGAGGGCGGGCTGGAGGTGTCGGTGGCGGACGGCGGTTGCGGCATCGCCGCGGAGCATCTGCCCAAAATCTTTGATCGGCTTTACCGTGTGGACTCGGCCCGCACCCAACATCCCAACGGCTCGGGCCTTGGACTGGCAATTGTCAAATCGATTATGACGCTCCACGGGGGGGCGGTTGATGTCCAGAGCCAACCAGGCCAGGGCAGCCGCTTCACCTTGAGGTTCCCGCCCGGGCCGGTTGGAGAATGATTCTGGGGGGCGGCGCCGATTAGCGGAGCGTTTTGTCTGGTGCCTTGCCCCGCTCATGGCCCGTGGAGCATGGAATTGCGCCGGATGAGGTAAAACGCGGCGCCCGTGGCCACGATGAACACCGCCGCGGCGGCGAGGATGGCCAGCCACTTCAGAATCGCCGCGCGCCGGAGCAACCGCTTGGTGCGCTCCTTTTCGGCGGCCATAAACAAGGCAAACCGGTGTTCTGTGGCCAGGATAGAGTCAAGGTCTTCTCGAAGCTTGACGGTCGTCCAGCCGAAGCGGTTTTCGCGCCAGGCTGAGGGGAGGTTTTCCAGCGCCTCGGAGTCCGCCTTGACCAGGCCGCAGTGGCGCCAAAAGGGGGCTTGCTCCCGGCTCCAGAGCCGGAGCAAGCCGTGGTTGGCGGCCACGGTCTGGATTCGTTCCCAGAGCAAGGGCCGCAGGTATTCGGCGAGGGCGAAGTCGGTGAATGCCTCGCTATGAACCCGGCCCTGCCGCTCGGCGATTTCCAACCCAATCGCTCCGGCCAGCGCGCCGTCGATGCGTTCAGCGATTTGAAATTCCGTGACCCGCTTTGCCAGCGCTTGAGCGGGAAAATCCATGGATTGCCAGAGGGCCAAAAGCGCCCTCACATCGTCCAGCGTCGCACGCCGCACACGGTAGTTCGACGCAATCATCCGGGCTATTCTAGGAGCGAGGCACTGGCATTCAAAGAGAAAAGGCGCACTACGAGGGGGAAGCGGCGCGGGAGCTACCACCGCTCCGGATGCACGTAGGCCGGGTTGAAACGGGTGCGCGCCTCCAATTGTTCCCCCGGCCATCCGAGCGAGATGGCGGCGATGGGCAAGACCGCTTTGGGCAGAGAGAGCATCTCCCTGACCTGGCGGGCAGAATCCTCGCTGGGATGAATTCCGACCCAGCACGCCCCTAATCCCAGCGCGTGGGCGCAGAGCAGGAGGTTTTCGATGGCCGCGGAGCAGTCCTGCAGGAGGTAGCCAAGGCGCTGCTCCAGGGCGGCATCGAGGTCGCCGCATACCACGACCGCCATTGCCGCGGTGGAGAGCATTTTGCCACCAGGCAGCGCCGCCGCCAGTCGCCCAAGCATGGCTTGATTTCGAACGGTCACAAACCGCCATGGGTCTTTGGTCATGGCCGAAGGCGCGGCCATCGCCGCCTTCAAGAGAATGGAAAGGGTCTGTTCGTCGATAGCGCCCGGCGCATAAACACGGATGCTGCGCCGGCCAAAAAAGAGGTCAAGTTTGTCGTTGGAAACGGTATTCATGGGTCCAGGGAGCCGGGCCGGGCTGTCTCGGGCGACGGCTCCGAGCGGCTCGTTGCTGGGGAGAGGTTAGGGGGTTTGACGGGGGCGGCGCAAGACTGTTCGGGGCGGCAACGAGCGAATCCATTGAAAATAGGATTGCGCAAATGCGTCTAAGTGGGTAGAGTCAAAGAAAGGCCCGCAGACGAAAGGCGACTTATGTATTTCGGCGTCGATTATTATCCCGAACAATGGGTTTATCCGTATGGAGGTTCAGCCGACAACCCGGAAGCGACATGGGAACGGGACGCGGAGTTGATGATGAGCGCCGGCGTCAACGTCGTGCGCATGGGTGAATTCACCTGGGGCTTGTGCGAGCCGGAGGATGGCAAATACGACTTTGCCTGGCTCAAGAGGGTGATGGACATCCTCGGCAAGGCGGGCATCAAGACCGTGCTGGCCACGCCGACCGCCGCCCCGCCCATCTGGCTGAGCCGCGCCTATCCGGAGATCCTCCCCATCGATGAGAACGGGCTGACCCGGCACGAGGGGACCCGCCGCGCGGTCTGCCTCAACAGCGAGGTGTATTGGACCTATTCCCGGCGGATAGTGGAGAACATGGGCAGGGAATTGGGCCAGCATCCCAGCCTCATTGCCTGGCAGATCGACAACAGCTTGGGCGGCAACTTTACAGAATCCTCGTTCAACGGAGATACGCGGCGGGACTGGCATGGCTGGCTGGAGGCCAAGTACGAAACCATCGAGCGATTAAACGAGTTGATGGGCTTGCGCCACTGGGGCCAGGTCGTTCGGCGTTGGGACGAGGTTCCCATGCCCATGGCCGCCCCTGCCGAGCATAACCCGGCCCTGGTGCTGGATTGGCGCCGGTTCTGCAGCGATACCATCGTTCAGTTCGTCAAGCTCCAGGCGGATATCCTCCATGAGATGTCTCCCAACTGCCCGGTGACGACCAACTTGCGCCCTTTGCTCCATCGCTTTGACCACTTTGACCTTGCCGAAGTCATCGACTTCATCTCCATCGAGAGCGCGGCGGTACTCAAGGCCAAGGCGGCCGAAGTCGCCTGCGAGATGGATATGCTGCGCTCGCTCAAGAAAAGCGAGATTCGAACGCCGGACGGCGATCCCGGGTTTTGGGTGATGGAGCATAAGGCGGGCAACGTATCCTGGCAGGAGGTCAATTCGCTGGTTCGGCCGGGCGTCTTGCGGATGTTTACGTATCAGTTGGTCTCCCGCGGCGCCAATGCCATCCTCTTCTTCCGCTGGCGTCAACCGCGCTTTGGAACCGAGAAATTCCATGGAGCGGTTCTCCCGCACAATGGCCGCGCGGACAGCCGCGTCTTCAAGGAAGTCACTCAACTGGGCGAGGAAATGAAGTTCCTGGCGCCGACGATTCAAGGCACGAGTGTCAAAGCCGAGGTTTGCATCCTCTACACCCACGACAACGATTGGATGCTGCAGCAACCCCATCAGCCCAATCAGCATTTCAAGCTCCGCGATCATATCCTCCTGTTCTACAGCGCCTTCCACGACCGCAACATCTCCGTCGATTTCGCCCGTCCCGTGGAGGACTTATCCGCTTACAAACTGGTCCTTGTCCCCTCCCTGCACCTGCTCTCAGGCGGCGAGGCCGACCGCCTTAAGCTCTACGTCCAAAACGGCGGCACGCTCGTCGCCACCTTCAACACCGGCCTGGTGGATGAACATTGCATGGCGCCCGACAACGGCTACCCACACGACCTGACCGATCTCTTCGGTCTGGAGGTGCTCGAATTCGACCAGTTGCCACCAGGCGAGGAGAATCACTTGGTTTTCAAAGGCGCTTTTCCCACCAGCCATCTCCACCCTGCCAGGATCTGGTGCGACCTTATCGAACCAAAGGACTGCCAGGTGGTCGCCACTTACGCCAAAGACTTTTACGCGGGCCTTCCGGCCATGACCGTCAACACCTTCGGGCTGGGCAAGGCCATTTATATCGGGACGCAGAGCCACCAGCATTTTTATGGAGATTTGGTTCTCTGGCTCCGCCAGCTTTGCAATCTGCGTCCACTGCTCAAGGTTCCCGAGAACGTCGAGGTCAGCATGCGCCAGAAGGAGGATTCGGAAGTCTTTTTCCTCCTGAACCACCAAAATGCCCCTGTCCGAATCCAGTTCTATAAGCCGATGCATGATTTTCTGACCGGCAACTCCTTCTCCGGCAATTACGACCTGCAGCCGCATGGCGTTTTGGTCCTGGATGAGCATCCGGAACCCAAAATGGCCGAGGTCTCCGGGGGCTAGTGGCGTGAAACGTAAAATGTGAAACGGGAGGCGCCCATGGTGGGACGGAGCTTGGGAGATAGGACTCACGTTTCACGATTTCCTTGCTATCGCACGAGAGTCCCCGACTTTGAAAACAGGGTGTGAACAAATCGAGTTTTGTAATGGCTGAATCATTAATTAAGAATTGCAAATTGGTGCCAACGCGGAAGATTCGTCTGAGCGCCGGCTCGCCAGGGGTTATGCTCCCTCCATTCCCAAAGAAGTTGCCTCCGCTCGGCCCGGGTAAGATCTCTCCCCGCCAGCGCGTCTTGGCCGAGTGGCGGGGCATCGATTTGGCCCCTGTTGAGAAGGAGCGGGCCCTCTCCGCGCGCCCTGTTAGTGCGCTCCTGCCTCGCGTCCTTTCTGAGTTGCGGATTGAGAGCCGGCGAACCGAAGCCGAAATCGTCAAGGTTTGGAACGGGCTGCTCGACCCGGAGGTCGTTGCCCACGCCCAGCCCACCGGCTTGCGAAAGGGCACCCTCTTCGTCTCCGTGGACAGCAGTGTGTGGCTCAGCGAGATCGTCCGCTATCGTCACAAGGAAATCCTCGATCGCCTCCACCACAGCTTCGGGCGTGAGTTGATCAAAAAGATCTCTTTCCGCGTTGGGGGTTAGGATGCCACTACCATTTCCTTAAAGGGGTCGGTTCTTAGTATTGATAACTCTCCAGCTTCCGTGCCGACGGATTTCCAGGTGAGTTATCAATACTAAGAACCGACCCCTACGGCTGCGCGCAGTTGGCTCGGCCGATGGCCGGTTCAAAGGTTCGTGGCATTGGATTGCCAATCCGCGCTACGACCTTGTCAATGGCCCTGCGCCAGGCCCCCAGGAACCTGTCACTGGCGGAATTTAGCAAGCGACATTATGTTGGGTCGTATGTTCTTCAAGGGAGTGGGGACAGCGGCGCCGCCGCAACGGTATGAGCAAAGGGACTGCTGGGCGGCTCTGCAATCGTCGAGGCGTTTTGCCTCTCTGACCCCTCGATCGCGCGCCCTTCTCAAGAAAGTGCTCACCGGGGCTAATGGAATCGAGACCCGGCGCCTGGCGCTGGACGACCTCCAAGACGCTTTCGACCTGACGCCAGACGCGCTCCATGCGCGTTTCGAGGCAAACGCCCCTGTCCTGGCCGCCGCGGCGGCGGAACGGGCTCTGGCCGATGCCCAGGAGTCACCGGCGCGCATCGACGCCCTGCTCATCAGCACCTGCACCGGTTACCTCTGCCCCGGTTTGACCAGCTATGTCGCCCAGCGCCTGGGTTTGCGCCCGGATGTGCTGAGCCTGGACCTGGTCGGCCAGGGTTGCGTGGCCGCGCTGCCCAACTTGCGCGCCGCTCACGCCCTGCTGTCCGGAGGAGCCTGCCGCCGCGTTCTGTCCGTCTGCGTCGAAGTTTGCAGCGCGGCTTTCTTCCTCGATGACGACCCAGGCGTTCTGATTAGCGCCTGCCTGTTCGGAGACGGCGCGGGCGCCGCCGTCCTTGGCCCGTCGCCCTCCCCAAAATACCGCATGGAATGGAAGTCGAGCGGTTCCCTGCTCAAACCTGGCGAACGCGAACTCCTGCGCTTTGTGCAGAAGGACGGGATGCTGCGAAATCTCCTGGCGCCCCGCGTGCCGGCTCTGGCCGCGGAGTACGCCGCCACCGTGGCCGACGAGGTGCTGGAACGGGCCGGATTGCGCCGCTCGCAAGTGGCCGGCTGGGTGTTGCATCCCGGCGGGCGGGACGTGTTGCGCGCCCTGCGTGAGAGGCTTGGGCTGGGAGACGGCGCGTTGCGCTGGAGCGAGGCGGTGCTGCGCGAGTTTGGCAACGTGAGCAGCGCTTCGCTCTATTTCGTGTTGGAGGCGGCGCTGCACGATTCGCCCCCCAACGGCCATTGGTGGATGGCCTCCTTCGGGGCGGGGTTCAGTTGCCAGGGTGCATTGTTGGAAGTGGAACTTTGACCTGAGCGCGATGCGACGCAATGTGACACCGGAATTGCTGGACCGTCTGCCTCCAGAGGACCCGCGCGCCATGCGCTCACGCCTGGACCTGCGCCGGGTCAATGCCTGGATGGGCAACGCCCGCGCGCTGGCCGCCGCCTTGCGCTCGGCTTCTGACGGCGCCTTTCCGCAACGCATCGTGGAGCTCGGCGCGGGTGATGGAACTCTGCTCCTGGGGGTGGCCCGGCGGACGCAGCCCCGGTCAAGAGGCGTCCAAGCACTTCTCCTGGATAAGGAAGACCTCGTGCGGCCTTCGGTTCGGGGGGAGTTCAACGAGCTGGGCTGGCGGGTTGAAACGGTGCGGCAGACCGCGCTCGATTGGCTCCGGCAGGCCCCGTCCTTCCCCTGCCAGCTTACCGTTGCCAACCTTTTCCTGCACCACTTTGCCGAAGCGGAGTTGGCGGAGTTGCTGCGGCGAAGCGCCGACCGAACCGAGATCTTCATTGCCCTCGATCCGCGCCGTTCGCTTCTGGCATTGGGCTTGTGCCGCCTGCTTTGGCTCATCGGTTGCAACGCCGTGACCCGGCACGACGCCCCGGCGAGCATCCACGCCGGATTTGCCGGAAACGAACTATCGAAACTTTGGCCCGCGGAGGGCGGCTGGGCATTGAACGAAAGCCCCTGCGGCCTGGCGGGCCACCTGTTCATTGCGCGCCGATGTTGAAGCCGATTACAATTGTTGGCGGTGGTTTGGCGGGCCTGGCCTTGGCAATCGGGCTGCGGCGGGAGGGCATTCCGGTGACGATTCTGGAGGCGGGCGGCTACCCGCGGAGCAAGGTCTGCGGGGAGTTTATCAGCGGCGCCGGCCAAGCCGTACTGCTGCGGCTGAACCTCGAGAACCGCTTGATTGAAGCCGGCGCGACCACGGCGCATACCGCATCGGTCTTCGCCCAATCCGCTGCCACCTGCGCCTGGCCTCTTCCTGTTCCAGCCCTGTGCCTGTCGCGCTTTTTGATGGATGCGGCTCTGGCCCACCGTTTCCAGGAACTTGATGGCGACCTGCGCCTCCACCAACCGTGGCGGGGAGAGCCGAACCGCGAAGGGCTGGTGCTGGCCAATGGGCGCCGGTTGCTGCGCTCGCGCGCCGCCTGGTTCGGGATGAGCATCCATGCGCGCAACGTTCGGCTGGCGGCCGATCTGGAATTGCACGCCAGCACGGGCGGTTATGTCGGCCTTTGCGGGCTTCAAAGGGGTGAGGTCAATGTCTGCGGGTTGTTCGGGCCGCTGCGCGCGAGACGGGCCCAAGGCCCAAATCCGAAGCAGCTCTTGTGGGGCGAGCCGGGTTCGCTCTTGCGGCAGCGTCTTGCCCACGCCGATTTCCACGAAGACACCCGCCGCGCCATCGCCGGTCTCTGCCTGCGTCCGCGGTTCGCCTCCGCAAGCTCCGAATGCCGCATCGGCGACGCCCTGACCATGACCCCGCCGGCGACTGGCAACGGCATGTCCATGGCCCTGGAGGCCGCGGAAATGGCCATCGCGCCTCTGGCCGCCTACAGCACCGGGCGTGTCTCCTGGCTCCAGGCCAGGCAGACCATTGCCAAGGTCTGTGACAGCCGTTTTGCCAAGCGCCTGGCTTGGGCCAAGTGGCTGCACTGGATGATGACCTGTCCCGCCTTCCAGGCCACCCTCGCGCCCGCGGCACTCCGCTCACGTTGGCTAAGGCTTATGCTCTTCGACCGGACACGATAAGTTGGTCGAGGGATGAGAGCGGAGACCTGAAATGATGAGGTAGGAAGAAGTGTGGGCCGGTTTTATGTGACTTTGGCTGACCATACGTGACTATAGATGACCGTAGGCGACCGGACGGGAAACGTCCCAGCAACCGACTGCCAACATCGAACATCGAAGAACCAACATCTCCGCAGTTGGATCCCTGTGAAGGCACCGGGTACCAACGAGGCACCGTGAGGCTTAATAAACCGCAGAGACGCGAGACACACAGAGACGCCATCGCTCAACCCGAAGACGTAGGGCTTAATCCGGAAACGGTGCTCAGAACGGCGCCGGAGCCGAAATGTGTCTGGTTGTCGTCATGGCGTCCCCTCCCAGGTCTCAGGATGAGGTTGATGATCGTTGTTCCATCGGACGGCGTTTTTCCAGGGGCTGAAGAGCAGGCCCGGCGGCATGCCTTCTACGTGCCCGTCGCAGCAGGCAAAGTTGTAGTTCTGCCCATGGCGTGAGGGGTACACCGCAGGGTCCAGAGCCGGCCCGCGCGGGGTCTGCGGCGGCACCAACAGCTCATCGAAGCCCCCGGGTGAGACCACCCCCCACGTGAAGAGGGTCGAATCAGCGAACGCAATCATTTCACTCGGTGCGCGGATGACGGAATTGCGGATGGGTAGCGGGAAGCCCGATTTCCAGAAAGGGCCGGCCCCAAGCGAACCCCACGCGCCGAGGCCAAGGGCCGAGTACGGCGATGGCCAGTCGGTGCCGAACGCGTTATAGCCATAGCTCCCGACGTAATGCTCTCCCCCAATCCCGGAGGCATTTCCCACCAAGGTCCCGGCGGAAATCGGCCCTCTGTATCCGGGGCAATGGTAGGCGCGGTTGGTCCAATTCAGCGGGTCGTAGGGGGCTATCTCGTCCTCCCATTCGACCAAAGGGGAGCCCGATGGCGACCGCGACGGGTTCATCACGGAATAAGGGTACGAGTTGCGGTTGTCGTCCAGGTAGAGGCTGAGGGCAACCTCCATCTGACGCAGGTGGTTCTGGCAACTGGTGGACTTGGCCTCCGCCTGTGCCAGAGACAGGGCCGGCAGGAGCATGGCCGCTAGCACGGCAATGATCGCCATGACGACCAGCAACTCGATCAGAGTAAAGCCCACCCCCCTGGAAAGGCGCAGCTTGCTGGCGCGCCGAGCCGGCGAACATTCATCCCGCCTGCGGTTCATCAAAGACGCACAGTAATCTCAGCCCGACGCCCAGCCTCGGCGGGCCACATAGGTTTGCTTAAGTCTGGTTTTTTCTCTATCACGTGGGGCGGGCCGTGTCAATGTCTTAGTTAAGCCTGTTTCAGATTTTGCTAGAACTGAGTATTTGCGGGTAAAGGTGGGAGAGGACAGCGGCGCGGAACCGGCAAGGGCACCCGCGCCCGGCGGCATTTCCCATTAGCCACGAGGGGGGTACGTTCTGCCTGCGGCGGTGGGCGCCACATAACCGCGCGTAAATACTTCGACATCACTTTCGCGAAAATGAGCATATTCCGGGCCGGGCATGTCGAATTGCTTATGCGCGGCTATACAGCTTGCCGATTGCCAGGAGAATGCCCTGGAGCAGGGCGCAGGGGTTGGGAGGACAGCCGGGGATGTAGATATCGACCGGGAGCACCTTGTCCACGCCGCCCAGGGTGGCATAGTTCCGGCCAAAAATGCCTCCGCTGCAGCCGCACGCGCCAACCGCGACCACCAACCTCGGTTCCGGCATCGCGTTGTACGTCTTGCGCAGAGCCAGCTCCATGTTGCGCGATACCGGCCCGGTCACCAGCAGCATGTCCGCGTGGCGGGGGGACGCGACGAAGTGGATGCCAAACCGCTCGAGGTCATAAACCGGGCTGTTGAGTCCGACGATTTCGACTTCGCAGCCGTTGCAGGAACCGGCATCCACCTCGCGAATGTGAAGGGAGCGTCCGAGGACTTGGCTGACCCTTTCATTCAATTGGGTGCCGACCGATTCGAGCGAGGCCGTTCTGGCCTCTTCATTGGCCGAGGCTCCGATCGCATAGCCGGGTGAGGGTCCCCGGCGACGGGGGTCGCAGCCATGAGGAGAGTCGATGGGTTCGCTGGCGCATCCATTCGGCCCGGACAGGCTGAGCAGCTTCGATTGGGCGCCTTCGGCGGCGAGTTCGTACCGGGCAACCATCTTGAGATCTTCCCTGCGCCGGGCGGCCAGTTCGTATTGGCGGGTCATTCGGATGGCGGCGGCGGACTCGGCGCACAGGCCGCAGAAGGTGCATTTGGCCAGGTCGAACGTGACGGTGCGCTCGCGCCCCTCATCCGTGAAGGCCAAGGCGCCCGTGGCACAAGCCGCCACCGCCGGGCGCGCGTCCTTCCAATGGGCGAAATCGATCTCGGGCCGCCCTCGGGCCTGAGAACTCACCTCCGCGGGCGATTGAGGGTATTTTGCGGTAACGATCCCCGTTTTCAAACTCTTGCGTATAATGTCAAACATAATCTAGCGATCCGTGCCGGAGTAGGACAGGTTGAAGCTCTTATTGACCACTGGAAAATCGGGCACGATATTTCCGAGGATGGCCTCGCTCAGGGCGGGCCAGTTCTGCAATGAGGGGTCCTTGACCTTGCACCGCGCCAGCCGATCTCCACCGCCGGTCCGAATCCAATGGAAGATCTCTCCCCGCCAGCCCTCGACATAGCCGAGGGCGACGGCGTTGGGAGGCAACGGCGGCAGGGGGGTTGCTATCCCGCCGGGGGGCAGGCCTTGGATGATTTGGTCCATAATGCCCAAGGACTCGCCCACTTCGTCAATGCGGACCTGCATGCGCCGGAGGACATCTCCTTGGCGATAGACCGGCACGAGAAAGCGCGCCCGGTCGTAAGCCGCGTGAGGGAAGTCGCGTCGCAAATCGTGGTCGAAGCCGGAGGCGCGTCCGGCGATGCCGACGACTCCCAGGTCGCGGGCGGTTTCGGGAGTCAAGATGCCGGTGGTTTCGAGGCGGTCGCGGGTCGAGGAGGATGCCTGGATCAGTTGGACCAACGAATCGAATTCGGGCCGCAACTCGCCGGTGAACGCCTTGAGCGCGCCGATTTGGTCCGCCTCCCAGTCGAAGCGGACTCCGCCCAGGCAGGCCATGCCGCGCAACAGCCGGTTTCCGGTCAACATCTCATTCAGTCGCAGGACGCGCTCCTTGAGGCGCATGGCGTGGGCGTTCGCGACGGCGAAGGCGACATCGGTGGCAATCGCCCCGATATCCGCGATGTGGTTGTAGAGCCGTTCCAATTCGAGGCAGATTGTCCGGAGGGCGCGAGCGCGGGGCGGGGCCTGGACGTTGGCGGCGCGCTCGATGGCGTGGCAAAAGGCGGTGGCATGGGCGAAGCTCGAATCGCCCGAGATGGACTCCGCCAGCCTCACGCCGTGCGCTACCGGGATATTTTCGAAGAGTTTCTCGGTGCCCTTATGCGTGTAAAAGAGCCGGATCTGCAGGTAAAGGACCGGCTCACCCGCGACGCTGAATAGAAAATGGCCCGGCTCGATAATCCCCGCATGCACCGGCCCCACCGGCACCTGAAACACCCCTTCTCCCTCTACATTGCGGAACTTATGGCGTTCGCCCTGAAAGGGCGGGAGGGCCGCGCACAAAGGAAAGTCTTTCCGAAGCGGGTACACCTCCGGCCAATCATCGTGCAAGGCGCAACGGCGCGGATTGGGGTGGCCTTCGAGCTTAAGGCCGAAGAGGTCCTGGATCTCGCGCTCCTGCCAGTTGGCGGCGGGCACGGCATTGGAGAGTGAGGTGAAGCGGGCCTGGCCGGGCGCGACGGGGACCCGCAGGACAATGAAGCCATGGGCCGCATCCAGGCCGAAAACGTAATAGAGATGGAACATGGCCGACTCCTGGCGGGCATCATCGGCAAAGAGGCTCACCAAGCGCCCGTTCCAGTTCCGGTACAGCCTGGCGCAGACGCCCGGCACGGCCTCCACGTCGGCGTCGAGATAGACCTCGTTGGCCCGCTCCAGGCGCACGCCGTTGACGTGCGCCCGAAAGCGTTCAGTCAGGTCAGAGACGATCGGTTCCAGTCCAGGGAGCATGTTCACCTGAGACCTCCCCCAATGATACCCGCGGCTTGGCGCATCAACTCCAGCAGTGGCGCCGGCAGCCAGACGCTGAAGACCAGGAATATCGCGAGCATCAGGCCCGTTGCGGGCAGACCGTCCAACACCGGCGCATGCCGACGGGACCACCAACGCTTTACTAAATCCGAAACCCGAAATGGAAAATTCGAAACAAACCCGAAACCCAAAAAGCGTAATGACCGAAACCGAGTTAGGGACCACGAAATACGCGAAATACGCGAAAAAGGGAGAGGAAAACCACGGAATACACGGAGCACACGGAAGGGGTCCGCTAAATGGGCGCCACTGGCGTGGACTCTGCCTCCAGGCGATTCAATGCCCTCGCCCAGGCTTTCTTCCGTGTATTCGGTGTATTCCGTGGTTTTCCCTTGCCGTACTTGAGCTTGTTCGGAGCTCGAGTTTTTGCCGCGGGAGTGCGGTGGTACTGGCCGGATGAACTCGCCCCGCATCTTCGGCTCGCTGACATGCTCGACTCTCGGCGTGCCGAGCAGAACGCGGGTAAGCTGGCAGAGGATGCCGCAGAACGAGGCGAGAATGGCGGCCAGCAACAGGGCGCTGACCAACGTCTGGCCGGTGGCAAATCCGCCGGTCAACACGGTGATTTCGCTGAAGAACAGGCCGAAGGGAGGAAGCCCCATTACCGCGGCCCCGGCCAGGCCCATGGAGAGGACGGTTAGGGGCAGGACACGGATCAGCCCTGGGCCGATGAGGCGCATCTGTAACGTATGGCGGCTTTGATGGATGTTACCGGCGGAGAAAAAGAGCACCGGCTTAATCAGGGCATGGTAGCCCATGTGGAGCAAGGCCCCGAAGATGGTTAAAGGGGAATTCAACCCGATTCCGGCGCAGATCAGGCCGATATGTTCCAGGCTGGAGTAGGCCAGCAGCCGCTTCAGATTTGTCTGTACCAGGATGAATGGCGCCGCCAGGCACATGGAACCGAGGCCGAAGACCAGGAGCAGATTGCGGCTAAAGGATGAACCGAGGCAGGCGGTGGTGAGGATGTGAAAACGCAGCAGGGCATAGAGCGCCACCTTAAGTGAGACCCCGGAGAGCATGGCGCTGGTGGGCGAAGGGGCCTCGCTATGGGCATCCGGCAGCCAGGTATGCATCGGCGCCAGCCCGGCCTTGGCGCCATACCCGACCAGGACGAAGATGAAGGCGAGCCGGATCATCCGCGGGTCGAGTTGGCTGGCCATGGACATCAAATGCGACCAATTGAAATTGGGCAGAGTTGCGGAGTGCCGGATGGCCGCGGCGTAAGTGAAGACGGTGCCGAACAACGCCAGGGCCAGCCCCAGGCTGCCCAGGATGATATACTTCCAGGCCGCTTCCAGGGAGGTCTTGCGATTGTAGAGGGCGACCAACAGCACCGATGAGAGGGCCGTCGCCTCCAAGGCGAACCACATCACGCCAAGGTTATTGGCCAGGACCACCAGGAACATCGCCCCTCCAAAGAGCGGGTTGAGGACATAAAACTCCTTAATGCGGCCGGGAGTAACCGCGCCGGAGGCGAGGTCGCGCCGGAAGTAACGCACGGCGTAAAGAGAACTGCCCAGAGATACGACCGAGACGAGGAGCACCATCCATGCGCTCAAGGCATCGGCGCGAAGAAAATCGCCGCACTCGCTCACGACGCGATGAAGCAAGACTTGGCGCAACAGTTCGAGTCCTAAGCCAACCGTTAAAGCAAAGGCCAGGACATTGGCCAACTCCATCGCCCGGCGCGAGCGGCTCAGAAGGCAGACGATGGCCGCCAACGCCGGGGCTATCAATAACAACGTTAGATCGTGGTTCATCCTTTTAACAATTTGAGTTCACTCAGGTCCATGGAGGCGAAGCTTTCGCGGATGCGATAGACCAGGATGCCGAGAACCATCACGGCCACCAGGATGTCGAAGAACATGCTCACTTCGACTACCAGCGGCATTCCGTAGGTGGTCAGCGCGACCGCCGCGAGCATGGCGCCGTTTTCAACCGTGAGCAGGGCCAACACCTGGGAAATGGCCTTGCGCCGGTTTAACATGAGAAAGAAACCGGTCAGCAACAGGGCTATTGCCACCGCCAAGGTGTTATTGCCCAGCCGCTCCAGGGAAGTAAACGGGCGTGCGACGAGGTAACCGACCACCGTAAACGCTCCGCAGAGCAGCATCGAAGCCGACGGATTGAGCAACGGCGCGATCTCCTGGACAATCCCGATTCGGCGCACCTGCCGGTTCAACAGCCATGGCAAGAAGCACACCTTCCCGGCCAAGGTCAGGCCCACCACCCAATACACCTCCGGGGCGTTGTGGCAGTAGGCGATGACGGTGGCAATGGCGGCAAACAGCAGCGATTGCAGGGCAAAGAGCCGGATGCTGGTCAGGAGCATCCGCTGGACAGCCATGAGCAGTTGAATGACGAGCATCCCCGCGGCCAGCAGGGTGATCAGTTGTGAGGGAAAGTCTGATGGAGACGAGTTCATGTCATTGAAAAAGGAAAGTGGAAAGCAGCGCCAACGCCGCCAGAATGAAGGCCACGCCGAGCAGGTCCGGCACCCGGAACAGGCGCAACTTGGCGTTGGTCGTTTCGACAAGCACGACCGCGCCCGCCAGGACGAGCAGCTTGCCCAGGAAGACGATCAGCGAAAAGCCAACCCTGCCTGGGGTCATCTCCGTGGCGATGCCCGCCGGGAAAAAGATGTTCGCCAGCAGGGCCATCAGGACGAGTTGCTTTATCGAAGCGCTCCACTCGATCAGGGCGAGGTAGCGGCCTGAATACTCCAGGAGCATCGCTTCATGAATCATGGTCAGTTCCAAGTGCGTCGCCGGATTGTCAATCGGGATGCGGCCGGTCTCGGCCAACAACACAATGAACAGGGCGGCAAACGCCAGGGCATAAGCCGGGTTGAGCAGCGTCCAACCCGGCCCCTGCGCCGCTTGAAGGACCCGGCTCAGGTTGGTCGAACCGGCTTGGATTGCCACGGTAAAGACGGCGAGCATGAGTGCCGGTTCGGCAATGGCCGCGAGCGTCATCTCCCGGCTACTCCCCATTCCGCCGAAGGCGCTGGCGGTGTCCAACCCGCCCAAGGCGAGGAAAAACCGGCCGAGGGCCAGCAGTCCCACAAAGGCGAGCGCTCCGCCAAATAGGCTCAGCGGGGCCGCAACGGTTACCAGCGGCACCATCAGCCCGGCCAGCAGCGTCGAGGTGAACAGCACGTAAGGCATGGCCGAAAAAATCCAGGAGGCGTGCTCGGAAATGACCATGTCTTTGCGGAGGAACTTCAGCAGATCCAAATAGGGCTGCCACACGCGCGGCCCGCGGCGGTTCTGCAACTTCGCTTTCCAGTTTCGGATACAGCCGGTCAGCAGCGGCGCCAACGCCAGCAACAAGAGGGCCTGAGCCACAGTGGCAACAAAGGTCATCATTTGGGCCTTTCAGAGCGCGAAGATCAGCAGGACAAGGAACGTGACGAAAATGTAGATGAGATAGGCGTGGATGCTTCCAGCCTGCAAGGTTCGCATCCGCCGTGAAAGCCGCAAAACGGCGCGATTCAACGGCCGGTAAAGCCGCCTGACAAATGGCTCTTCGATGTGGCTATCGAACCGAAGGGTTTTGGCAAAGTACGGCGAGTAATCGTATTCGCGTTGCACCTCGCGTTTTGGTCGGAACAAGGCCTTGAAAATCATCCGGATCGGTTTGGAAAAGCCCGTAGCCGTATATTCCATGGCCGGGGTCAGCCCTCGCAGGCCGCAATCCCAGGTGGGTCCGATACGCACGCGCGAGTGCCTTGCGAAGACCAGCCAGAGCCCCAGGGGGATCGGCAAGAGGCAGATTCCCATCAAGGCAATCCCCAGCGTCGAGACTGTTCCGCCCAGGGGGCGCGTGTTGGTCAGAATCGATCCACTGGTCAACGCTAGCCGCTGGCCAGTGAGTTCAAGCGTCAAGGGCGCCAGCAGCCGAACCAGCGCCGACGGGAACAGCCCCAGGAAAATGCACGCCGCCGCCAACAGTCCCATGCCGGCGAGCATGGTTGGGGAGGCCTCGCGCGCCTGGGCGGCCGGCTCGCCCCGGGGTTGGGCAAGGAAGGTGATGCCAAAGGCCTTTACGAAACACGCGGCGGCCAGAGCGCCGGTTAAGGCCAGCATCGCTCCGCACAGGGGAAACATCAGGCGGATCAGGCTGGAGGTCGTTCCAAATCCCAGGAGCAGCGATTGGTACGTGAGCCATTCACTGACGAAGCCGTTGAGTGGCGGCAGCGCGGCGATGGCAACGGCGCCGACCAGGAAGCACAAGGCGGTTTTGGGCATCCGCTTGATCAAGCCGCCCATTTCCTCCATGTTGCGCGTATGGGTGGCATGGACCACCGCGCCCGCGCCCAGGAAGAGCAGGGCTTTGAAGATGGCGTGGTTGAGGGTGTGGTAGAGGCTGGCGATGAGCGCGAAGGTGGCCAGGATGGGATGATGGGTGTGGAGGAACATCAAGGCGGCGCCAAGCCCCATCAGGATAATGCCGATATTCTCGATGCTGTGGTAGGCCAACAATCGCTTGAGGTCGTGTTCCATCAGCGCATACAACACGCCCAGCAGCGCTGATACCGTCCCGATGCTCAAGAGCGTTACTCCCCACCAGTTGGGCGGCGTCCCAAGAAACTCGAACAGGACACGTGTCAAGCCATAGATCCCGGCCTTGATAAGCACCCCGGAAAGCAGGGCTGAGGCATGGCTCGGCGCCACCGGATGGGCCGCCGGCAGCCAGATGTGAAGCGGGATAATGCCCGCTTTGACGCCAAAACCGACGAGGAACAACAGGAAGGCCGCGTCACGCCGCCCGGCGCTCAGATGGACGCCAAGCCGGCGAAAGCTCTCGAACTCATAGCTCCCGGAGGCCTGGAACAGCAGCAGAAAACCCGCGATGAGGCAGCCTGTGCCGAGGTGCGACATAATGAAGAGGAGAACGCCCGCGTTGCGACTCTCCTTCGTTTCGTGCTCGAAACTCACCAGGCAATAGGCCGTCAACGCCATCAGTTCCCAGGCGATGAGAAAGAAGAAGGCATTCGATGCCAGAAACACCAGGGTGGTCGTGAGCAGCAGGCCGTTGAAAAACGCGGCGAGCGCTCCAACACTCTTCCGTCCACAGAAGCCTCGAACGTAGCCAAAGGAATAAAGTGACAGGGCGATCGCCAGCGCGGAGACGATCAGCAAGAAATAGGCGCCGAGCGGATCGAGGCGGACACCCAAACGCAAGTGAGGCAGCAGCGACGGCCAGAGATTAAATGCAACCCTTTTCCCAGGCGCGCCGATCAACTCCGACAGGGCGGCCGCCACGCCGCAGGTTCCGGCGGCCAAGCCGGCGCCGGCCCCGGCTAAACGCGCCAACTCGTCGCGCCGTGCCGCCGCCAAACCGGCGACGATGCCGAAGGCGTAGGCGGATAAGGACAGTTTCAGGAGTAGATCAGGCATACGGCTTCCATGAGGTCAAAGCCAGCGGGCTCAGGGTCTGCTATAAGGGTGTTGAGAGGCTGCCGGGGTGTTGGGAAATCCGAGTGGCGGGTCAGTCAGACCCGTCGGATTCCGATGCGATCCAGCACCTCAAGGATGGCATCGGAACCACTCGCGGCGCGAAGCGCCTCGACAATTGAAGGCTGCCGCTCCAACCGCGCCAGGCTGGCCAGCAGATGCAGGTACTGCGCCGCGTCGGTCGCGGGCACGGCGAGAAGGAAAACGAGTTGGACACGGCAGAGGCCGTTGGCGCCCCACGCAACGGGTTGAGGGGTGCGGCCAAAAGCGAATTGGAGGCGTTTGATGGCGCTGGAGCGCGCATGAGGGAAAGCTATGCAGAAAGGAGAGGCGGAATTGGAGAGCAGTTCCCCATTGAGAGCGGCATGGTAAAAGGGCAACACATCCGGCACAAAGCCCTCCCGTTGGAGGACCTGACTCAGCTCGCTGATGATTCCCGCGGTGTCGCGCTGGCGCAGTTCCGGCACGATTAGGCCAAAGCTCGTAAAATCAGCCAGCGTTCCCGGTGCGACCGTATTGACCTGCGTATCGAATGGCATGTCCTGATAAAAAAGGTCACCCTCCCCGTTTCCCGGAGTTCAATCTCAAACTAAGCGGCGTTCCCGGCTCTTGTCGTTACCTGCCTCAGACCGTTTCGAGCGCCGGCTGCTTCCGGAGAGCCTTCTCCCCGCTCTTGCCGCGGGATTTTGTGGCCGGTTTACGCGCAGGTTTCGTCTCCGGCTTTTGTTCGACCGGTTCACTGGGGCGTTCCTCGGGCAGGTAGAGATACCGGCCACAGCTATCGCACAACTGGATGTCCTCGTCGCGCATCAGCACGGTAATCTTTCCGAGGGGCTGGCGCATGTGACAACCGGTGCAGGTTTGGTTGCGCACCGCGGCCAATCCCTTCTTTCCGCGTACGCGCAGCCTGTCGTAGTGGCCCAGAATCGGTTGGGGAATCTGAGCGCGCAACTCAGCGATATGCGTTTCATCATCCGGGCCGGCCTCGTCAGTGAATTCAAGCGCCTGGAGTTTCAACAGGTTCTGTAGCAGAGTATTCATTGTTATGGGATAGTGCTAGATTCGTACCAACACCCTTCTTCTATACGCTAAGCTGTTCCAAGTCAAGAAGATACGAACTAGCGCCGGTTTCGCTCAGGCCGCGATCGGACCGCCCCGATCACTTTTGTGCAGTTTTTGCACAGAGTGCCATCGATTCGTGCATCGCCACAACGGATCCCCCTTCGAGGTTCAACGGGACGATGGATGGTGGATGGTGGATGGGCGGATGGGGGGATAATGGATGATGGATGGTGGGATGGTTGGACGTTGGTTGTTGAATGTTGAATGTTGGATGTTACATTTTGGCGATAATCTTGGTCTTGGAAGGTCACAATTGCCCCCATTCTTCGCCCTTGCATTGGACCGACCCGCCTGGGGAATCGCTCTGGCCGGGGGTTGCACCCGCCGGGGGCGCGACAATAAAATACGCGGCCGCGTATTTTATTGTCGCGGCCAAGAGAACGGTCCAACTCCGGGCATTGACAATTTCACGCCAAGCATGGCCCCCCGGAGCGTCCATTCCTTCAATTCAAAAGCCGGAAGCACTACGCATGGATGGGCGATGAGCTCCGCTTGAAGTGACAATCTCACACCAAAATCATCGCCAAAATGTCAGTTGGATGGTTTCCGGTATAGGGGGTATCGAGCCGCACAAATGAGAAAACCGGCGCCCCCGCCCCAGGGCGGAAGGCGCCAGTTCTTGTTTTTGGTCAGTTGGCCATACGTTCCCTGGCAGGGCCCCTGGACATCAACCTAGCGCTTGCGCTGGTTGCGCTTGCCCTTTTGGGCCGGGGGCGTCTGTCCGGGTGCGGACGGGGCCTTGGCGGACACAGGCGTTGAAGGCTGCGGGTTGGGGGCTGGATTTTCGGTGTTCGGGGTGGCCGAGGCTGCGGATCCAGGATTCGTTGCTTCGCTCATAAACTAAGGATTTCGATACAGTTTTGTTCGATGTTGCTTGGTTGAGGTTAATTATCAACCGGCTAGGTCAATGGCATAGGCCGTGCCATACACGGGGATGGCGACGTAACCTGCTGGACGACAAGGCCTTCCAACAGGAGCGCCACTGCGGCCAATCGTGTATGGAGGCGGTGAGTAAGGCAAAGAGCGCAATTGCTGCACCGCTCCAGTCCTCGCGCGTGCAGGGACGCCGATACCCACCAGCCAATATCCAGCATCGAACAACCGACAGCCAGCATCCAACAACCGATGGATGGTGGATGATGGATGATGGTCGTTGATTGTTCGATGTTCGACGTTGGTTGTTCGATGTTGGTTGTTCGATGTTGGTTGTTCGACGTTGGTTGTTGGTTGTTCGACGTTGGATGTTGGATGTTGGTTGTTCCCGGGGTCATGGGAGGCAAAAATCTCCACTGGCGAATCCTCGCAGGCATCGTAACTTGCTTTACGCAGCATCGAAGTCCGAGTTGCCGAAAGAGAGGGTTATGGATGGACGTCAGCCACCGCCGAAGCGGGATTTCAAACCGAGGCCACCAAAGTGGTCCTCGCCGCTCTGGTATTTGCCTATCATGCTTTTGCTACTCTGGTTGTGGCAAAGCGCCATCGTTCAGTATTCTTACAAGACGATCCCTTACAGCGAATTCAAAGAGTACCTGGCAAAGCACGAAGTCGCCGAAGTCGTCATCAAAGAGACCGTCATCGAGGGGAAGATCCAGCCCAAGGCCGTGGCCAGCCCGGCAAGAAAGGCAAAAGCCAAGGCCTCCCGTGCCACGAACGCGCCCTCCGGGCCTTCCTCGACCGCCCAAGCCGCTCCTGCCAGTTCCAAGCCCCTTTTGTTCCGAACCAATCGCGTCAAAGACCCCAAACTGGTGGACGAGTTGGAGGCGGCGGGGGTCAAGTTCAGCGGAGAGCCGCCATCGTTCTTTTCCGAGTTCCTGCTCTCCTGGATTGTACCGCTGGGAATCATGGTGCTGCTTTGGATGTTTATCAGCCGCCGGCTTGGCAGCGCCGGTGAATCCATTCTGAGCTTTGGCAAGAGCAAGGCGCGCCTGGTGGCGGAAAAGGAGACGGGCATCAGTTTCAGGGACGTCGCCGGGTGCGAGGAGGCGAAATATGAGTTGCAGGAGGTGGTCGATTTTTTGAAGCACCCGGGTCGCCACCGCTCCATTGGGGCGAGCATTCCCAAAGGTGTTCTGCTGATTGGGCCGCCCGGCACCGGCAAGACGCTCTTGGCCAAGGCGGTTGCGGGAGAGGCGCATGTCCCGTTCTTTTCGCTGAGCGGCAGCGATTTCGTCGAGATGTTTGTCGGGGTAGGGGCGGCGCGGGTGCGCGATCTTTTCCAGCAGGCAAAGGCCAAGGCGCCCTGCATCGTGTTTATTGACGAGTTGGACGCGATTGGACGCCAACGCGGCGTGCATGTCGGGGCGGTCAACGATGAACGGGAGCAGACGCTCAACCAGTTGTTGGTGGAAATGGACGGCTTCTCCGCCAACGCCGGCGTTATCGTCCTGGCCGCCACCAATCGTCCGGACGTGCTGGACCGGGCGATTCTGAGGCCGGGCCGCTTTGACCGCCAGGTAGTGGTCGATGCGCCCGATATCGATGGACGCGAGGCCATTTTAAAAGTTCATGCCCGGGGCAAACCGCTCGACAACGAGGTCGATCTCCGCCGCATCGCCCAGGCCACGCCCGGGTTCTCCGGGGCGGACCTGGCCAACGCGCTCAATGAAGCCGCCTTGCTCGCGGCCCGGCGGCATGCCACGATGATTGGCCAGCAGGACCTTGAGGAAGCGGTGGAGAAGGTCGTCGCCGGCCCGGAACGGCGGAGCCGCCGGCTCAAGGAGGAGGAAAAGCGGCGCGTCGCCTACCATGAAACCGGTCACGCTCTGGTCGCGGCCTACAGCGAACACGCCGACCCGATTCACAAGATCAGCATCATTCCCCGCGGGCGGGCCGCCCTGGGCTATACCCTGCAACTGCCGACCGACGATCAGTTTCTCATGACGCGCTCCCAGCTTCTGGAGCGGATACGGGGCATGCTGGGCGGAAGGGCCGCCGAGGAGGTCATCTTTCACGAAGTGACCACAGGGGCGGAGAATGATCTCGAACACGCCACCGCGCTTGCCCGCCAAATGGTCTGTGTCTTTGGCATGAGCGATACCGTCGGGTTGGCGCGTTGCGCCCATCGGCAGAACGGGATATTCATGCCTGGAGCGGATGGCGCATTCCAGCGGGATTGCAGCGAGCAGACCGCCCAGGAGGTGGACCAGGAGGTCAAGCGCATCCTCGACGAGGCCTATAGGGAGGCCAAGGAGATCCTCACGGGGCACCGCGACCAACTCGAATTGGTCGCCCGCGAGCTGCTCCAGAAAGAGACGCTGGATGCGCCGGCCTTCGAGCGGTTGCTTGGCCGCCCTCCCGGACGCAAGGAACGGGAAGTGCCCGGACGCCCCGTGGAACTGGCGCCGCCCGCTTTGGCCTTGGGCGAGAGATCGCAGAACGGCCATGCCGAGTAAGGGTGGATGGTTGGAGAAACTCCTGATTTTACCGGGTGGAATGGATGTTTGGCGGAGAGAGGGAGATTCGAACTCAAGGTTCCCTTGATGGGGCAAAAAATGCGATTTTCCAAGGAAAGTCACCATAATGAACCACCTTGAAACATAATTATTGCATAGAGTTTACATAGAGTGCATACTCTAGCCCTTGAACGATCAAATCTGTTCGGAACTTGGAGAGGTGGGACTGCCTCCGGTTATGGACAAACGCGGGGTGGCGAAATTGCTGGGATGTTCGGCCCGGTCCGTGGATAAACTGATGGCCGAGGGCAAGTTGCCTTACGTCAGGTTCTCTCACGTGGAGATCCAGCATCGGCCCGACCCGCACTTTGAGGTGCGGTTGTATCGGTACAACTACCGGGCGATGGATGTGTATGGGCGTCCGGTCATCACGCTGGCGGTGCTGGCGGACACGGACCCGGACTGGCGTCCCACGCACTACGAGATGGTGCTTCCGGGGACGCGGGTGCGGTTTGACTTTTCGGTTTGCAAGCTGCTAGATTTGACGGCGGATGAGGCGGCGTTGCGGGCGAGCCGGGAGCCGGCGGCGATTGTGATTCTGGCCAACTGGGCGGCGCAGCGGACGGGCAAGGACGCGGAGCGGCGGCGGGTGTTGAAGTGGGAGTTGACGCGGGGGCTGTATGAGATGGGGTTGGGGAAGGCGGACATTCAGGAATTATACCGGCTGGTGGACTGGCTGTTGCGGTTGCCCGACGA
>JAJYHY010000487.1 GCA_021784555.1 bacterium | reverse complement strand
GGAAATTCATAACTCCGGTCACAAGGTCCTGGTTGCCACGATGGTCGACTCTCTGACGGAGGAGCAGGCGATTCGTTTGGAAGCCGAACTGATCTCCGCATTCGGAACCGAAGAGACCGGAGGTCTGCTCACGAACGCCGTCGTGCCGAAAGGTCTCGGAAAAAAGGTGAGGCAATCAATCATCGTCCCGTCCGGAGTTCGAGAGAGGGCCCAGCTAGGCGTGAACCTGCTAAAGCAGGCGGTGCTCGAATTCGCGAAAGCTAACGAGCGTGGCATTACAAATTCTGATGCGGCGAGCTTGCTAGGCCTTAGAAGCGACTACGGAGGCGGCTCTAAAGACTATCTCTCATACAGCATCATTGGACTGCTGATGCGAGAAGGAAAGCTTGCGCGCGAGGGAGCTAGCAAAAGACATATTGCGCAGGTGCGCTAAATTGGAATCGGTATCGCCGATAGCGATCACGATTCCACACCCGGTTATTGGTTGCGCGTACGTGGGGAGTCGAACATGGACAACATTATTCTATCGGGCATGCTCACCGATTTTTCCGAGAAATATGAACTGTCGTCTGAGTCGCCCGACCGACAATTCGAAAAATTTGCCAATTTCTGTCTGTTGAAAACAGATCATTACGATTCGTTCGATTTCGACAAGGTCGCCACGGGCGATTGCATGGGTGTAGATGGCGTTGCTGTAATCATCAATGGCGTAATTGTCAACGAATTAGATGATGCCCAGGCGTTCACCAAGACCCAATTCGATGCGAAGTTCTTCTTCTCTCAAGTCAAGACATCCTCCAGTCTAGATACTGGAGATGTTCTGAAGTTCTTGGCTGTCGTTCGGGCATTCTTCGGCCGCGACATCTCTGTTGTCCCGCCGGAACTCCATGGAGCCTTCGAGATTAAGAGCCTCATTTACTCTCGTGCCGCCAAGATGCGTCAGCCGCCAACAGTCGAGCTAGCCTATGTTTATTCAGGCCGCTATGAACCAAATAGCTCTCACGCGAGCACCCAGATCGAGGTAGAGGTAAATGGACTGAAGGCTATGCCATACCTCTTTTCGGACGTCACTTGTCGCGTATGCGACGGGGAAGCGATGGCGAGGCTCTACCGCGAGACTCAAAATGACATTCAAAAGGAGATTTCCTTTCAGAGGCACGTCGCGCTCCCGCCCATTCAAGGAGCAAGAGCGGCGTACTTGGGGGTGGTGAGTTGTAAGGACTACGTGAGAATGATCGAGAAGGATAACCGTGACCTGAATAAGGGAATCTTCTTCGATAATGTCAGGGACTATCTCGGAGGTGGCAATCCTGTAAATCAGGAGATTGCGAAGACAATAAATGACCCGGACGAGCGAAATCAGTTTGCAATCTTGAATAATGGCGTAACCATCGTCGCAAAGAACGTTATACCATCAGGCGATAACTTCAAGATCTCTCGGTTTCAAGTCGTCAATGGCTGCCAGACAAGCAATGTGCTGTTCAGCAATAGAGATACGCTTACTGACGACATGTATATCACTGTTAAGTTGATCGAAACATCAGATGTCGATTTAAGCGGTAAGGTTATCGAAACAACGAACAGCCAGTCTCAGGTTACGAAGGAGGCTTTCGCTACAATTCGCCCGTATCACAGAAGTATTGAGGACTTTTTTACGGCGATGCGTAGCACAGGATTTAGCTACAATTATGAGCGTCGGCCGCATCAGTTTGATGGCCGGGATGACATCCGCGAAAACAGTATTGTTACCACTCCATCATTGATTAAGTCGTTTATTTCGGTAGTCTTGGAGGAGCCACATAAGGTTCACTATTACTACGGCAGACTGCTTTCAGAGTACAACAGCAACAAATCGAGCGAACTCTTTGCGGCTGACGACTATCCGGGCTTGTATTTTGCTTCACATCATATTGTATCTCGGGTAAAGCAACTTTGCGGTAAGCAACGGGACCTTTACGATTGGGCTTTTCACTTGGCGCTATTGGTCAAAAAACAGGTGGCTCCGGTTCTGAAGAAGGAAGTTGCGCTAGACGACAAGAAGTTCCTGCAGATTCTCCGGAGAATTGATCAGTCTATGGAAGAAGCGTTTCAACACAGTGTTGGTGTCCTCCGGAGATTGTCTCCTAGCCGGAATCACAATAGGCTTCCTGAGGTGACCGACCGGCTGTTGCACGACCTGGGCCGCAGTGTCTTGGCCGCGCGCAAGACTGGAGCTGTAGCAAGTACGCGCCCAGAGAAGACATCGCGCGCTGACGGGAGGTACGTCGGGCAGCTGATTTCGGTGGACCACACGAATGGCACCGCGGAACTAAAGTATGGGCCTTATTCTGTGAAGATTGCACTGGCCGAACTGGATTTGGAAAAGCTGAGAGTCGGGAGCCGAGTTCAGTTCATTATTAGAGGCGGCGATGTCAGCGTCGATCCGCAATCCCTCCAGTAGGTGGTGTTGAGGTGGCCGTTTGAGAGTGGGCTTGGACAGATTTTCGCACCTATAAATTCGATGCGATTGAAGTCGGGGCGGACGACTGTGCCAGGAACGTGCCGGGCTCAGATTTGGTGTGCCGCAATTGTGCCTTGGTGGGCCGGGGGACGGGGCTGGCAAGCGCTGCAAGTGATGGATTCATAAGCCCCTAGAACTCCCGATCGATGCTTTGTAAACCGCTGGTCGCGGGGCTCAATACCTATCGCCTGAGCTACAGCGATCTTGTCACCCTGGTCGTTGAGTGTGGCGCGCACGTTAGCCACACGACCATCATGCGATGGGTGCTTCGCTATGTTCCGGAATATGGACGCCGATGGAACCGCCGGGCGACGCCTGTGCGCTCATGCCGGAGGGGGACGAGACGTTCGGCCGGACTCGGCCAAAGACTGGATTCCTGTACCGCGCGGTTGAAGGCGCCCGGGAACGCAAATGCGTCAGTGCTGCCACTGGGTCACGTTTCCACACTTGGGCGGTATTCGCGTGATCGCAGGCCGAACGTCCAAGCGACCGCTGCGGATGCCGTTCTCATATTCGGCGGAACTCGCAACAGATATGACCGGACGCTCCCGTCCGGCTCCGGCGTGGAATTAGTCACCTCGACCATGACGAGATCCGCGTCTTCAGCGCGCTTCTTCCGCCAGAGCTTCCCGCGTTCGTCCTGATGCACGAGTGCGGCGCCAGAGTCTTTCATGTAACGCTCGTGCCCATAGAGAGCGATCAATACGCGTCTCACTTCAACGTTATCTTCGTTCTCGATCCGCTTGACCGCGATGTTCTCCGGATGCAGGACGATGTCCGCGTCGACCCGTACACCATGAATCGCGAAGAGTCGAAATCCGTCACCGTAGTCGAGAGCCGGACTATCGTCATTGTGCAACCGCCCCCGCGCATCGACTGTGAGTTCCGCAGGACGATCGGACGCGAAGACGACTCCGCCGTCTTCGAACCACCAGTGTGCATACCGGCACTGATCCAGCCACAGTCGTAGAAGCCTCTTTTGTTCTACGGCGTAGGGCAGGCCGAGGCGTCCACAGAAGTCGTAAAAGACTCCGGAAGCGCACCACCAGCTACCCATGCATCCGCGTACTTGCCCTGCGATATTGTCTTTGAGCTGAATGGGAACGACCTCTGTTCCGGGCATGCGAATCTCGAGCTCGATCTCATCGAGCATCGAGCGGTGCCGCGCAATCTCGCGCAAGTTCCGTTCACGCTCGTGAGTGTCGTCATTCTGCTGCGCATATTGTGACGAGGACCTTTGCGTCAGCAGTGGTCGTGCCGGCCTGTCGAACCAGTCCTCCAGCTGAAGCTCGACTGGCCGCCAGAGACTCAATCGTAGCTTCGCCCAAAGTTCCGCCCGCAGGTTGAACTCCAGCTGAACTCTGGGCGACGGACCAAGCCGAGAATCAATCCGCGGGTCGAAGTGCCCCGAGAGCTGATCCCAGGTGGAGGGCCAGGTCCGTGACCCCTTCGACGAAGCGATCTGCCGCTGGATCCGGGACATCGCGTCCCGACGCAGCCGCAACCACTGTTTCGGAATTGGCTGTGAGGTCAGCTGCTCGCGTAGTTGCGATCGCAGTTGATGTGAGAACGGAGCATTACGCGGGGCATAGTGCTTTGCTCGCTTGCGGTCCATGGTACGCAGCGCCTGCCAGGCGAGAATGCATGCCGCGGGCGAGGAAAAGAACAGCACCGCTGGCGTGGGGCTCCCGACCGCCGCGTACAACGCGCGAATGGCATCGGCGGCTCTCTCACGATCCAACGGAATTACCGACCTCCCGCAGTCCAACCAATCCACGACCTCGGCCTTAAGCCGTGCATGCTGCTCCGCAGTCAACGTGTGAATTTCCGGCATCTCAGTCGGCCACCTGGACGGGCTCATCGTCGTCAGTCCATTCTCTTTGGCGCACTACCCGGTACAGGCCCGGCGGAATGGTGATGTGATCGTGCTCCTCATGCACCAGATTCGACGGTTCCAAGACTCGCAGGAAGACCCCCTGATTGGCGGCGCGCAATAACGTCACGCTGGTCTCGTGCAGCGCATGCGCGTGACCCGTGACCTCACCGTACGCCAGAATGACGCGACCGGACTCGTCGCGCGGCTGCTCGAAAGCGTCATCCGGAATCGCTTCGACCGCGACCAGCAACACATCACCCTGACGAATCATCCGCGGCGTTGCTCTTTTCATGGCGCTCTCCAAACCAATGGGCTTTTCGAGAATCGACGTGCAGGACGCTACTCCGACTCATTCGCGCTCAGTAGGTCGTCAGTCAGCTCCGTGCGTCACGGATACACGATAGCTCAAGGGTGCGACCGATCATGTCGCACCCCGCTGGTACACTGATACAATGATTCGCGTCATGCTTCCTCGAGAGCGCCCATGGCTGATGCGATCCTTCGCAATCTGAAGCTGCTGCAAGCCATCCCCCACCATCCGGCCAAGGGCGATGTCGCAAGCCTGC
>JAJYHY010000102.1 GCA_021784555.1 bacterium | reverse complement strand
CCCCGGCCTTTTCCCCGCCGTAGCCGGCTACGACTTATGTACGGGGCTGGGCACACCCAACGGCACTAACCTCATCAACGCCCTCGTGCCCGCACCGCACTTTCCCCCTTCCTTCACGAGCCAGCCCGACAGCCAGACAGCCGCTGCCGGCAGCGACGTAGCCTTCAGCGCCACGGCCTCAGGCACCGCGCCCTTGGCCTACCAGTGGCGGAAAGACGGAGCTAATCTCCTCAACGGGGTCAACGTGTCCGGCGCAACCAGCGACACGCTGACACTCTCGGGTGTCACCCTGGCCGATGCCGGCACCTACACCCTCATCGTCAGCAACCCGTTCGGCTCCGCCACCAGCAGCCCCGCTACTCTCACGGTCACCCAGCCCTCGTCCTCAATTGCTCTGAGGTCCTCCTCAAACCCGTCCGGCTTCAATGAAAAGCTGAGCTTCTCCGCCTCCGTTACCCCGCCAACGGCCACCGGGTCGGTGCAGTTCCTGACCAACGGCGTTCCGTTCGATCTCGAGCCGCTGGCCACCGGCAACGCCTCCAGCCTCGTGACCTCCGCCTTGCCGCGCGGCACTAACCTCATCAGCGCCATCTATTCTGGCGACAGCGCCTATCCGCCCGCGACAAATACCCTCTGGCAGGTCGTCACCAACCATCCACCTATGGTGATGCCCTTCGCCACGAATCGATACGCCGGCTTTCCTCTGCTCATCCCGGTTGCCAGCCTCGCCGCCAATTGGAGCGACGTGGACGGCGACACGCTCTCGCTGGCGGGCATTGGCCTCAGCACCAACGGGGTGGCCATTACGAATACCGGGGACGCACTGCTCTACTCCAACTCCAACAACGTTGATGATGTTTTTGTGTGCGCGGTTACTGATGGCTGGGGCGGCACTAATTATCAGACGGTCACCGTCAGCGTTGTGCCGCTGCCCGCGGATGCCACACCGCGGATTCTCAGCGTCTCGGCCACTGTCAATGGCGTCATTCTGCTCCAACTCGCCGGTGAGTCGGGCCTTGCCTATGTCCTCCAGACCACCACGAATCTTTCTACATCAAGCGCCTGGCTGCCACTCGCCACCAACACATTGAGCGGTAACGGGCTTTGGGGGTTCAGCGACACCGTCACCAATAGCCCGCGGCGCTTCTACCGCCTGAGCCTGGACCCCTGAGATCAAAACGGGAAATCACCGCTGGATTTTGGCAGGGTCGCCTTGGGTTGGATATTCTTTTTGGCCCAGCCATGCCGGAGCAGGCCGTTGACCTTGATGGCCTTGTTTGGCTTGGCGGGGCAGGCGTATTCACAGGCGCCGCACCCCACACACAGCTCCTTCTTCACGGAGGGCAGGCGGAGATTCTTGCCCTTGTTGAGATAGGGGGTCGTCGAGACCGCCTTGGTTGGACAATGCTCCGAGCAGGCGGCACAGTCGGTGCCGTTGGTAACCACCACGCACGTGTCGCGGTCGAATTGGGCCTCGCCGATTTTGGTGAGGTGCTTGGCGGAGAGTCCCAGCAAGGCAATCGCGCCATCCGGACAAACCTCGCCGCAGCGGCGGCAATCGAAATTGCAAAAGGCCACGCTGTAATCCATGCGCGGTTTCATCAGCCCCCGCCAGCCGTATTCCAGGAAGGCCGGCTGCAACACGGCCGTTGGACATTCAGTGATGCACAAGTGGCAGGCCGTGCAGCGGTTTAAGAAATCTCCAATGCTCGATGACCCCGGCGGACAAATCACCGGGGAATAATTCTCCGGCTTCCCACTCCCGGCAGCTTTTCCCCGAGGCCGTTCCCGACGACTCACCTCCACGGCTAATAGGCCGCCGGCGCCGGTCGCACCCAGAATGCCCACAATCGCTTGAGAGAGGAAGGCGCGCCGCGGGAGGTCAATCGAATTCTCACAGGCTGCCGACCTGATTTGCGATTTGCGAGTTGCGAGTTGCGATTGGAGAGAACATGTCGTCGCTTTCTCGGGGGCACTTCTGGGATACGCTGCCGGCGCCAGGGGTGCCGAGCCCACTGTCTCACGTGACGAGACAAAGCGGTAACCAATCGCCTGCTCTTCGCAGACACCAATGCAATTATAGCAGGCGACGCAGCGGGAGAAATCGATTGTACGGGAATGTAGGTCAATGCATTGGGCCTTGCAGGCGCGCAGGCAGGCGGCGCATCGGAGGCAGGCGCTTTTGTCAATCTGGAGCCGGAAGACCGCGCGCTGAGAGAGCCAGCCCAGGATTGTGCCCACTGGGCAAACGGTGTTGCAGTAGAGTCGTCCGCGCCACGCCGCCAGCGCGACTATTAATAGGAGCAGGAAAAGAGGGAGGGCCAGGGCGCCGAGCCTGGCCCAGTGCGGCTGCACATGAAAGAGTACTTTCCCGCCGAGCCTTTCCGCGATGCCTGCGGCGGAGTTGTTGGCCAGCGTCAGCAGGGGCCGGAAGACGTCCGAGGCAATGCGGGCAAAGTCGCTGTAGGGATCAAGCAAGGAAAGCGCGAAGCCGCCAAAGCCAGCCATGGCGGCCGCGACCGTTGCCCACAGAAAGGTCTGCCGCAACCAGGTTTGCGGGCGGGCGTACGGCGTCGGAGCGGACTTTCGTTTCAGCCATTTGGCCAGGCGGATGACCACGTCCTGCAGAATCCCCAGCGGGCATAAAGCCGAACAATAGATTCGCCCCACTGCCATGGTGGTGATGACAATGATAAGACAGGCGAGCGAGAGGCTCGCCCCGCTGATAAGGGCGACCAGCGAAGGGACGAACTGGATTTCCGCCAGGACGCGTCCGACCGGCCATGGGACGAGTTCCCGGAAATCAACTATCGCCGCCGTCAGCGTGATCAGCACTGCCGCGGCGACACCGGCTCGCAGCCACTTCAGGCCCTTGGACGGCACAGCCTCACGCCAGTTTGAGCCGGCGGATATCCACCTGCTTCAAATCCATCGTGCCCAGCTTCATTTCAGCGGCGATGGCCACATGTCCGATGTCTGATGGCTGATGGCCGAGCATTTTCGCCCCGGCGGCGTCGATGGCCACGACGTCGGTGGAAACCAGCAGCGTGCGCATCAGGACCAGGTCGTTGACGGACACGCCGCGCGGGCCGTTGCGCACCATCGGGGCGTAGGCGTCCAGAATGTTGAGTGCGGGTTTCTTGAAGGTCAGCATGTCGGCGATGCATTGGTTCAGGTCGGTGCGATGATAGAACCCGCGGTCCCAAATGATGCCCATCAGGTTCTTCATGCAGGCGGTCATCATGGTGCTGCTGTGGTGTTTGAGCACCGGCACGTCGATGAACACGTCGCTGTCGAGCACCAGGGAATGAACCTTGGCGTGCTTGAGTTTTCGTCCTGGAATTTCAACCTGGCGATAGAGGGTTTGGTCCTTGCCATCGATGAGGCTGGCGCCGGTCTCCTGGGCAACCTTCTCGATGCCGCTGTGCGTATAGCACCGCTGCCATTGGTCGCAGGGGTTGTCGAACATGCTCACCGATTTGGCGCCTGCCGCAAAACACATTTCGATCACCCGCTTCACCAGTTCCGGGTGCGTATCGGCGCACCGTTCCGGCGGGGTATCCCAGCCGATGTTGGGCTTGACCAGGACGGTTTGCCCTTTCTTGACGAACGTCCGCATGCCTCCAAGCACGGACATCGCCTTGTCCAGCATGGCGGCGCGTCCGCCATCCCGGACGGCAACGAGGACGGACCTGCCCGCCGCCGGGTCCGCCGAACCGCTGGCGGAGGGCGCATCGGCGGCAAAGACTTCTCCGAGATTGCCAATGAAGGGAAGACCGGTGCCAATGGCGAGCCCGGTTTTGAGGAATTCGCGGCGCGTTTTCATAAACAGAGAATGTTTGTTCTCAATGACGAATCGGACCTTTGACATGCGGCAGACTACCCGCGCGTGGAGGCAAGTCAAGGGAACTGCGGGCATTTGACAATTTATGGCCAGCAAATGCCAAGATTTGAAAAACTGTGGTTCGGGCTTAGGCTCGAGGTTCCTGCCCGCTTTCATGTGCTGGGTAAACTACCCGAGCCAGAAATCAGCCACGGATTCTTTTAGCGAACCAAATTTGGTTGGCAAACGGCTTGCCCGCGAGGCGCGGATCGGCAAGTATATTGACATGACTCTAGAGAGCAAATTGAGTCCGCGGCTGCCAGCGGGAATCCGTTCACGCTGCGCATGGCTGATGGCAAGGAGTACCCGGTACGGCATCGGGACTACATATCGATTCCTCCAAAGGGTCCCCTCTCAACTTTACACGTAAAGACTCGGCCACCGCAAAACGTCCGCCCAGGGCGCGTGAGGCCCGTAGGGCCGGCATCCTTGTAGAGAGGCTCGCCCGGCGCATGAGGCACATAGGGCCGGCACCTTTGGGGTGCGTGGAGATGCCGCCCCTGACGGGGCTAGCAAAGCTCCCGGGCGCGATTTCTACAGAGATGCCGTTCCTATGGAACTGGAAGATGTTTGTGATTGCGGTTTCTGTCCACGCGCTTGACCTTGGTCACCGGTTGATCGGGATGGGCCGGGTTTGGAACCAGGCGCTGGTTCAGGCAATCGACCAGCAGGTCCAGTTTTTCCAACACCGTCTGGCCGATCAGGACTTCATCTCCCAGGACCAGTGCCTCTTCGACCGTGTCTCGGCCCAAAACCTCCACAATCAACGGTCCGGTAACGGGCACCGACTCCTTGCGACCATCCGCGTACTCCGCCGTCCGTTGTCCCCGGATCGGCAGACCCAACTCCTCCGCGATGAATCGAGGCACGATGGTCCGGACCGCGCCGGTGTCCACAAGCGCGCTCGCCTCGCGCCTTCGAACGCGCTCGGACGGAAGCTGGCGAAGTTGGCTTAGCGACTCATCGAGGGCGTTGGTGAGGCGCACCTTCGCTCTTACCTCAGCCATAGGCTTTTGTTCCCGAATGGAAGACGGTTCCAGCGTCAACGACATACGTCGCACGCTACCGCCGCGAAGGGAGGGCGTCAACGGCGTTTCAACTTTCCACTTTCAAGTTGGGAGTTTTGAGCTCATACATTATTGTTGTGCAGATTGAAGGTTTCATCCTGACGATCATTATCGGCTACTTGCTGGGCTCGATCCCGACAGGCTTCCTGCTGGCACGGGCGCGGGGTGTCGATATCCGGACGGTGGGCAGCGGGAACATCGGAGCGACCAATGTCTTGCGGGCGATTGGCCGACCGGCGGGCGTTTTGGTTCTGTTGGCCGATTTCCTGAAAGGCTGGCTGGCGGCGGCGGTTGTGGCAGAGTGTTTCGCCTACTGGCTCGGTTCAGCCTCCGACGCGCAGACGCGCGAATGGTTCGCGATCTGTGGCGGTCTTTCCGCCATCCTGGGCCACAATTACACGTGTTGGTTATACTTCAGGGGAGGCAAGGGGATCGCCACCTCCGCAGGCGTTCTTCTGGCCCTGGTACCCTGGGCGCTGCTGGCTGTTTTCTGCGTTTGGGTTGTCGTCTTCGCCCTCAGCCGCTACGTGTCGCTGGCTTCGATTTCCGCCTCCGTCGCTCTGCCGTTTGCGGCGTGGGCGACCAAGGCCAGCCTGGCGGTCATCCTTGTCACCGCCGGGATGGCGGCGCTGGCGGTGGGCAAACACGGCCCGAACATTAAGCGCCTCCTCCACGGCACCGAGCACCGGCTCGGCTCCAAGAAACTGCCAGGCCAGAACTTGCCGGGGCGCACCGCATGAGGATCACGGTTCTAGGGGCCGGGGCATGGGGCACCGCATTGGCGCGGCTGCTCTGCCGAGGCGGCAATCACCTCACGCTTTGGGGACACGTCGGGGAGTGGCTCCAGGACATCCGCCGGGCAGGCCGCAACGAGCGATTTCTGCCGGGAATCGAGGTGCCGCAAGAGATTGGCCTGGAGAGCGACTTGCCCCGCGCGGTCGAGCGGGCCGAGTTGGTCGTTGTGGCGGTTCCATCACAGCCTTTTCGCGAGGTCACCTCCCAACTCGCGGCCTACACCGGCCTCGTCGTCAGTGTCACCAAGGGCATTGAACACAAGACCGGCCTGACCATGTGTGGCGTTTTGAGCCAAACGGCCCCTCGTGCGGCTTGCGCCGCCCTATCTGGCCCCAGCTTTGCCATCGAAGTCGCCCGGGATATTCCCACCGCCGTCGTCGCCGCCAGCCCGGATGCGGCCATTGCCGAGCAGGTCCAACAACTCTTCAGCCGCCCGGCCTTCCGCGTCTATACCAGCGGCGACCGTCTGGGCGTCGAGTTGGGAGGCGCCCTCAAGAACGTCATCGCCATCGCGGCGGGTATCAGCGACGGACTGGGATTTGGTGACAATTCCAAGGCGGCGCTTGTTACGCGGGCGAATGCCGAGATTCGCCGCTTGGGAGTGGCGTGTGGCGCTCAGGCCGAAACGTTCACCGGGCTAAGCGGCCTGGGGGACCTTATCGTAACCTGCTTCTCCCAGCACAGCCGCAACCGCCGCTTTGGCGAGCGGATGGGACGGGGTGAAAAGCCCGCAGCGATTGAAGCGAGCACGTTGGCGGTGGCCGAAGGTTTTCCCACCGCTCGTTCGGCCTTTGAACTGGCCCGCGAGCTGGGCGTCGTCACGCCGGTCATCGACGAGGTCTATGCTATGCTTTTCCAGGAGAAGGATGTCTCCCACGCCGTGCGCGACCTCATGTCGCGCGATCTCAAAGCTGAAGATTGAGCGTAGGGAGCGGCCAGGCGTGGGGGTCGGTCCCGCACCTTTTCCCACCGCTTCATCCTCCGTTTCCGCCGAAGAACCGAGGATTGACTCCGTCGCTGACGCAGCGGCTATTCGTTCAGCCCACCATGCCGCCAGGGCGGCGGATAGAACGATTCGCGCCGCCAGCGGGTCTCCTGCGGAAAGACCCCCGGCTCCTCGAAGCCGCCCGGCGGCGCATTCGCGGCTTGAACGCCCGGAGCGCTGGCACGCACTGCATCACGACCGGCCGGGTTCGGGTTGTTCGTTTCCTCCGCGGGCGCTGCTGGCCTGCGGGAGATTCCTCTCAAGTGCGCAGCCATAAAGTTCTCATGTGTGGAGAGTTCCTGTCTTCGAGCTTGCTCCTCTGGAGGCTGTAGTCCTGCCCTCCCCGTGCGGCTCCATTCGTTGCGCCGCTTGCCCAGGCGCCCGGCTTGGTGAGACCACTTGCGACCCGCTTCGCCCTGGAACCAGTTCCTGCTCGGCCCGAAACCAGTATTCCAAATCATGGCCGCTCTGTCGGCCCTCGCGCTCCCAGATTTGTTTAGCCCGTTGGGCAATTTCATCGTGACCCACATGCTTTCCGCTCTCGGTTGTCGTTTTCATGCTCGCTTCTTTAATGGAATTGACGTTCGATACGTATCGAGTAATGGCCGCTTGGTTCGTCCCCCGCCGCTCCCCCGGTTCCAATTACCCCTGCGGGCTTTCATGGATGCTTGCTCAATGCACGCGTCCTAAAACTACTTCAACTCTCGCCTTCTCGGCTAGTGGGTGCATCACCTACCTTTTCACGAACCCGGCGGAAACATTCAACCCCCAGGGAGCAAGGGGCAGCCGTTGGAAGTTCGATGTTTTCTGCTCCTCCCTCCGCAGGCTTGCCAAACCGCCCGCTTTCGGTCAGAACCTCTCCTCATGCACAGGTTTTATCTTCCACCGGAACAGTGCCTGGGGGCCGAGTTGCTGCTCACCGGCGCGGAAGCCCATCACGCGCTCCACGTGCTGAGGGTGCGGTGCGGCGAGAGTCTCAAGGTGGTGGACGGGGCGGGACACGAATTGGTCTGCGAAGTTGCCGGGGCGGGGCGTGGGGGGCTTCGGCTCAGGATCGCCGAGAAACGCTGTTTCGAGCCGCCGGTCTGCCGCGTCACGCTGTTTCAGGCGATGCCAAAGGGCAAGACCATCGAATGGATCATTGAGAAGGCAACCGAACTTGGCGTATGGCGGATTGTGCCGTTGTTGGCCGAACGCGTCGTAAAGCGGATGGACTCCAAAGAGGCGGGGCACAAGGCTGAGAAATGGCAGGGAGTAGCGGTCGAGGCAATGAAGCAGTGTGGATGCCCGTGGCTGCCGAAGGTGGCAGGGCCGGTGTTGCCGGGCGAGGCGATGCAGGGTGAGGCGCAGTTTGATCTGTCGTTGCTCGGGTCTTTGCAGTCAAACGCCGTGCATCCGCGTCACTACTTCATCGGGTTTCTGTCCCGCATGGGGCGGATGCCGCGCTCGATAGCCGTTTGGATTGGGCCGGAAGGGGACTTCTCGCCCGGTGAAATCGCCGCGATAGAGGCCGCCGGTGCCGGAGCGATTACGCTCGGTCCCCTTGTGCTGAGGGTCGAGACGGCCGCCGTGTATTGTCTGTCCGTGATAAACTATGAACTGCAATTTTTTGGTTGCAAAGCGGCCTCGGTCCTATAGTTTTACGGTTCCCTGAGAAAACGGGGTTCTTATTGTGACATACTGCATCTTAGAAACGGGAAGCAAACAGTATCGCGTGAGCGCGGGCGCCACGCTGGAAGTGGAACGTCTGCCGATCGAGAAAGGCGGCGCGGTGACGTTTGACCGCGTGCTGCTGGTCAGCGGGGACGGCAAAGTGGCGGTAGGCGCGCCGACGGTAACCAATGCCACCGTCGTGGCGGACGTGGTCGATCACATCCGCGGCGAGAAGAAGGTCGCTTTCAAGATGAAGCGCCGGAAGGGATTTCACAAGACAATTGGGCACCGCCAGGAATTGACGGTGGTGAAGGTTAAGGAGATCAAGACTGGCAATGAGCCCAGCGCGGCCCCGAGTTCCGGTTCAGCCGCGACGGTGGCGGCCTAGGGCCGAAGGTCTGAAGTCAGAAACAATTTGGATTTTTTATGGCACACAAGAAAGGTCAAGGCAGCGTCCGCAACGGTCGCGACAGCGTAAGCAAACGGTTGGGAGTCAAACGATTTGGGGGTGAGTTCGTCACGGCGGGCAGCATCCTGGTGAGGCAGCGTGGCACTCGGTTCGTGGCTGGCCAAAACGTCGGCACGGGAAGGGATTGGACTTTATTCGCCCTGGTGGATGGTCAGGTCGCCTTCGACAAGGCGCGCCGACGCGTCAACGTCCTGGCGCAACCCGCCGCGGCGGCGTGCTAGTTGTTTTCCTACGTTCATAGACGAAATCAAGATTCACGCCCGCGCCGGTCACGGCGGCAGGGGGTGTATCGCCTTTCAACGCGAAAAATTCCGGCCCAAGGGCGGCCCCAGCGGGGGTAATGGGGGGCGCGGCGGGGATGTAATCCTTGAAGCCAATCACGACCTCAACAACCTCATCGCTCAGTATTATCAGTCCCGCCTCATAGCCCAGGACGGCCAAATGGGGATGGGCAAGGGGATGGATGGCCACGCGGGCGATGATCTGGTGGTCAGGGTTCCATGCGGGACATTGGTTTGGAGATTAGCTTCAGACCACTCGCCTCCGGACACCCCGGTGGTGCTGTCTGGTGCGCCCCCCGCCCTGCCGACCAGCAGCCGCGACCGGCCCCTCCTGCCCACCTCGACCAGCCCCCAGCCGAGCCAGATGGGACCTGCCAACGAACCGTCATCGGAGCCGGGGCCTCCCAAGCCACCCTTTCGGAGGCCGGGCGCGGCAGGGGATTTGGCGGCTGACCTTACGGTGCATGGCCAGCGGTTTGTTCTTTGCAAAGGAGGCCGAGGAGGACTTGGAAACCGGAATTTTGCCACCGCCACGCGCCAGGCGCCACGGTTTGCGCAGCCGGGTGAACCAGGGCAGGAAGGAGAGTTTTTGTTGGAACTTCGAATCCTGGCGGAGGTGGGGCTGGTAGGCTATCCCAACGCGGGAAAATCCACGCTGCTGACGGCGATTTCCCGAGCGCGTCCCAAAATAGCCCCTTACCCGTTTACCACGCTGCACCCCCAGATTGGCATCGTAGAGTATCCGGATTTTCACCGGTTGACGGTCTGCGATGTGCCCGGTTTGATCGCCGGGGCGCACCGGAACGTGGGTCTGGGACACGAATTCCTGCGGCACATCGAACGGTGCAAGGTGCTGGTGCTCCTGATTGACATGGCCGGCGCGGATGGGCGGCCTCCAGAGAAGGACTATCGAAGTCTGCTCGATGAGCTTCAATTCTACGATCCTTCCCTGCTGCAGAGGCCACAGTTGGTGGCCGGCAACAAAATGGACGAACCGGCTGCTAAATCCAACCTTGAGCGCTTCAAACGTTCCATCTCTAAGACGCCGGTTTTGCTGATGGCGGCCGGGTTCGGCGAAGGGGTTGAGGAGTTCAAGGCGGCGATTCGATCAGCGGTCGAGAGGGGGCATAGAAAAGCAGTTTCCTGCCGGCGAAAGGACTGCTAGAGTATCGAGAGATGAAGTCCAAAGCCAACGGCTGGCCCTTTGCAATTGGTGTTCTGGTCATAGCAGGAGTGCTGTTCTTGCCCATGCCCACGGCGGGAGCGGTTATGCGCATACCCCAGAGAGTGAACCCGCAGACCCTGGCGTCAGTCCTTGCCTGGTTTCTGGCGGCGGCGGGGTTTTGGGGCTTCAAGGTCCGGTTTTGGCCCAATGACCGCCGGGAGCGGCGTCGATTCAGGAACTGCGTGCTGCTGCTGGTGCTGCAGGCCATCCTGCTGCGGGGCGTGTTCGAGACGGCCAACGCCTATCATGCGCCGATTCCAGATTGGTTGCCAGCGCAGGCCTGGGTCTGGGTGCCCTGGTTCCTGATTCCCGCCCTCACGGGGATGCTCCTTGGCAGCCGTTACGGCATTGTCCTTTGCCTGACTGGCGCCCTGATGCTCTACCTGCTGGCCGACCCGGGGCCATGGCCCCTGCTTGGCTGCCTGACCTCGCCCCTGGCAGGCATTCTCCTAATGCGTCGGTCCCTTACCAGAATGCGGGTACTGCGGGCGGGAATCGGCGCAGGAGCCGTTCTTGGCATGGTCACCGCTTCTTACTATAGCATCGGGACAGCGCCGATGGCGGCGATTTCCGTTGCAGGTCTGGTTCCCTGGGGGCTGAGCCTGCTTTGTGCCTTCCTGGTCTTGGCGGTTTTGCCGGTGCTGGAGTGGATGTTGGGTGAGTTGTCGGATGTCACCCTCATCGAGTATGGCACCGATCATCGCTTGCTGGACCAGCTTCGCACCAGCGCCCCCGGCACCTGGTGTCATAGTCTGAACGTGGCTGACCTGGCCGAAAAGGCGGCCGCCCAAATCGGCGCGCGAGCGCTTTTCTGCAAGACCTCCGCGCTCTACCACGACATCGGAAAGCTGAAGGACCCGCCCCTGTTTGCCGAAAACAACGACGGCCCCTCGCCGCACGAGGCGCTCGAGCCGCAGGTCAGCGCCCAAAGGATCATCGAACACGTCTCCTATGGAATTGAGTTGGCGCGCCGACACCGGCTGCCTAAGGCGTTCCGGGAGATCATTACCGAGCATCACGGCGTCTCGGTGGTGCGTTTCTTTTACGCCAAGGCCTGCCAGCCTCTGCCCGATGGCACGCAACCGCGCGTGAATCGCGCCTTGTTCTGCTACCCAGGTCCGGCCCCTTCCAGCAAGGAATCCGGCATCATCGCCCTGGCCGATTGCGTCGAGGCCGCCAGCAGATCGGTCTCCTCCAGGTCCGAGCCGGACCTGCGGGCCTTTGTCCGAAAGCTGCTCGCCGACCGCATCTCCGAAGGCGAGTTGGCGGAGTGCCCCTTGACGCTGGCCGACCTGGCGAAGATCGAGGCCGCCTTCGTGGAGTGGCTCAAGGGGCGAAATCACTTTCGCCCCGCCTATCCCGGCACGGCGACCCAAGCCGCGCCCGTCCATCTGGCAACCGCGGAAAACCAGCAGGCCAGGCAACCGGCATGAATCCTCTTTCAACGGCGCTCGCGAGCGCCCCCTCGGGCGCCCCGATAGCCGCCGCCAGAGGGTCGTTCCTCACGGGGGCGGGCCTCGTTCACCGTTAATAGACGGCCCTGGAAGTCTTTCTGATGGAACATGGAGATGGCCTTGGTTGCGTCGTCCGGTGTGCTCATTTCGACAAACGCAAATCCGCGCGAGCGCCCCGTGGCGCGGTCTTGCATGATGTTGACCGCGACCACGGCGCCTGCCTGCGCGAAGTAGTCTTGGAGGTCGTTTTCGGTGACTGTGAAGGGCAGGTTCCCTACGAATAGTCTGGACGCCATATAGTCAATTTGGTTGTCTGCGCGGCCAAAATCAGGGATGCGTTCCTGGGGCTCAGGTCTCAAATCGTCTGCTCTCACAAGCACGAACGACAATTTCCGCGCCGCCTGACTTTACCGCTGAATTAAGCCAGATTAGAACAATAACCCGCAAACCATACAAGAAAATAATTGCCGCTTCCGGTTCAGCGGTTCAGGTGTCTTCAAGTGCCCTCTGGCAAGGACCTGGAGGTCGAGCTGCGCTAGGGCGCTTGCAAACCGAGCTCCAGTTCCTCGGCATCGGACGCCGCCAGGAGCAGGCGCACCGGCGAGTAATTCTTCCGATGAACCGGGCAAGGGCCGTATTGTTTGAGCGCGGCCAGGTGAAACTCCGTCAGGTAGCCCTTGTTCTCCGCGAAATTGTACAGCGGAAACCGCTCGTGATAGGTGAGCATCGCTTCGTCTCGCGCGACCTTTGCCAGGATTGAAGCCGCGGAAATAACCCGGACGGTGGCGTCTCCCTTGACGATGGTTCGCGCCGGAACGGATAGTCTGGGCATTCGGTTCCCGTCGATCAGCACCAGATCCGGTCTAAGTTTCAGCCCGGCTACCGCCCTCTGCATCGCCAGCATGCAGGCGCCAAAAACATTGAATTCATTGACTTCTTCCAGGCTCGCCGTCGCGATGCAAAAATCCAAGGCGCGTTCCTGAATGCGCTGGCTCAACACCTTGCGCCGCTCCGGGGTAAGCTGCTTGGAATCCCGGAGCCCGTTGATCCGGCGCGTGGGGTCCAGGATGCATGCGGCCGCATAAACCTCGGCAATCGCGGAGCCGATCCCCACCTCGTCCACGCCGCATTCGAGCAGCCCTGTTCTTGGCGCCTCTTGGCCGAGCCGCATGGGAATCTGCCGCGCGCCCGGCTCAGTCAATGCATTTCCACGTCGCACCTGCCGATCCCCTTCCGGTAATAATTGAACTGCACGTCAGGATGCTCCGCCAGCAGCGACATGGGCACTGCCGCATCGGCAATACGCTTGGCTATCATCAAGCAGGTGAGCCTCTGCCCGAAGGGATTATCATGCATTCCCGCCTGCCAGATGGACACTTTCTCCGCCTGCCATGTTTCCAGCGGGCCGACCGAAACCGCCCTCGTGGGCACCAGGGAAATATTCCCGCCCCCCGACGTGCGAGCGTTTTGCGCAATCGTGAGTGGATGGAGATCGACCACACGCGTGGCCAGCTTGCGATATTCCTGGGCCGTGGGCGGGGCATCCTTGTAACGGCCCTTGCGGCGTGGCGGGTCGTTGAAGGCCCAATGTTTGACATCGCCCTGTCCGCCCTGCATCACCACGCAACGCGCCCCGCTTTGCCAGCTCTTCCTATAGTCAGTCGTCTCCGCCTTGGGAAAATGGAGGTTCTCATCCGGCATTCTCAACTCCTTCCGAATCCGGCTGAAGCAGAGTGCGCGGTCCGCCTTTTCGAACGAGAGCGGGTGTGTCACGGGCGCTTCCTTCTCGCCCAAAACCCACTCGTCCATTCCCCAAAAATGCGCGGAGCGGATATTGAGGGCCAGATCGTTTACCAGCCGGGCCACCAGGGGCAACTGTTCGGTCGGGCCAATTGGGCCGCAGATGCCGCAAGGGCTGTCTGGAGTGGATTGTTTCCATGCGGTGATATACTCGAGCGCCTCGGCCAGGTAAAACTCCGCGAGCGTGTCGTAAAACACCACCTTGAAGCCGGGCCTTGACAGCCTGAGCATCTGTTGCGGAGTAAGGGACGCCGCGTCCCGGATGAGGTCGTCATCCAGCGTCGTGTAATCCCACCAATCCGGGGCAATCGAACTGAGTTTGCGCGCCATAGACGCCCTTTTACCAGAATAGTGCGCATCCAGGCAAGTCCTCCGCTCGGGACCGAAGAATGGTGCGTATGCACGAAAAATCCGTTTGGCTTCTCTGCCAGCGGCGCATTCGCGGCTCATTTTGGCGATAATCTTGGTCTTGGAAGGTCACAATTGCCCCCATTCTTCGCCCTTGCATTGGACCGAGGCGCCTTGGGAATCGCTTTGTCCGGGGCTGCACCCGCCGCGGGACGCGACAATTAATTACGCGGCCGCGTATTTTATTGTCGCGCCCCCGGTCGGCCCTGGCAGGCTTTGGCTCATGCGACGATCCCTCTGTTGTCGGAGCCGCTGCTGCCCGCAGGCCACCTGGGCCGGGAGGCCTTGGGGCGGCGGCTCAGGTTCGTGCGGGCGCCAGGCATCCGGATACGTTCCTTTGAGGGAAGTCCGTGAGGCCGCGACAATAAAATACGCGGCCGCGTATTTTATTGTCGCGGCCAGGAGGACGGTCGAACTCCGGGCATTGGCAGTTTTACGCCAAGCATGGCCCCTCGGACCGTCCATTCCTTCAATTCAAAAGCCGGAAGAACAACGCGGGGATGGGCGAGAAGCTCCGCTTGAAGTGACAATCTCACGCCAAAATCATCGCCAAAATCTCAGTTTCAATCGCACCCGCTCCGGACCTGACCACCGAAGAATCGTGCTTATGCACGAAAAATCCGTTTCGCTCCTCTGCGAGCGGCATATTCGCGACTCATTGCCAAATCGCAAATCGCAAATCGCAAATCGCAAATCTCCGTGCCCACCTTGCGCCTCGAACGCCCGACGTTATGTTGAGTTGGGTGAGTTATTCCGGGGATGTTCATGCCCGCCGGCAATGAGCCCTTACGAGATGGAAATGGAAGCAAATGTCTGTGTTGCCGAACCGGAGGATACAGAGGAGGAGGAACGGCGTCCATCGGTCAAAGCCGAACCGGTAAAGGTGCTGTTAATCGAAGACAATCCGGGCGATGCGCGGCTGATTCAGATTATGGTCTGCGGCGCCGGGGACGGCCTCTTCGAGGTGGAGGAGGTGGAACGTCTGGGTTTGGCTCTCAACCGCTTGGGGGGGGAGGATATCGGCCTGGTCCTTTGCGACCTCTTCCTTCCGGACAGCCAGGGCCTCGACACCTTTGCGCGCCTTTACGCCCATGCCCCCACCGTCCCGATTATCGTGCTCAGTGGCTTGAACGACACCCGTGTGGCGGTTGAGGCCGTGCATGAAGGCGCGCAGGATTACCTGATCAAGGGGCAGGTAGATGGCCAGTTGCTGGTGAGGTCTATGCGCTACGCCATAGAGCGCAAACGACTGACCGAGCAACTGGGCGGCTACGCGGAGGAATTGCGCGTGAAGAACGCCCAACTCGAAGCCGATTTCAACATGGCCCGCGAGATCCAGCAGATCTTTCTCCCGCAACAATACCCTACCTTTCCTCACTGGGCCGGCCCGGGCGACAGCGCCATCCAGTTCTCTCACAAGTACCTGCCCGCAGCGGCTGTGGGAGGGGATTTTTTTGACATCCTGCCCATTACCGACACCGCCGCCGGGGTTTTCCTGTGCGACGTTATGGGGCACGGCATGAGGGCGGCCCTCGTTACCGCCGTCATGCGGGGATTGATCGAGGAATTGATTCCGGTCGCGGCGGATGCCGGCAAATTCCTCAGCGAGGTTAACCGGAGCCTGCACGCCATCCTTCGGCGGACCCGCGATCCCTTCCTGGCAACCGCCTTCTATCTTGTGGTCGATGTCGCCGGCTCCGAGCTGCGTTTCTCCAGTGCCGGCCATCCCAGCCCCTTTCTCATCCGCCGGAGCGCCGGCACGGTCCTGCCGCTGACCTCCATCGACTCGCGGCATGGACCGGCGCTTGGTTTGTTTGGCCAGCCGACGTACCCGACCTGCCGATGTCCCCTGGCCGCCAACGACCTCCTCTTCCTGTTTACTGACGGCATTTACGAAGCAGAAAGCCCCGAATTCGGGGAGTACGGCCAGCAGCGACTCCTGGAGGCGGTTCGGCGAAAGATGCATCTGGCCCCAGCGCCATTGTTCGAGGAAGTACTGCGTGCAGTTCAAGATTTCTCCGGCTGCAGGACCTTCGAAGACGACGTCTGCCTGATCGGGGTCGAGGCCGTGCGAACGGCCAATGTCTGACTGTTGCGCTATTACGGCTCCAGCAGCCCAGTGAAGCCTGCTGCCGGCCTATTCGGGGGCGGGCAGAGGAGCGCGCACCCGGCCGACCGTGAGGAAACCCAGGTATTCGATGAGGCGGCTCTTGAGTTCCTTACGCGGGATAATGGCATCGATCAAGCCGCGGTCGAGAAGGAATTCGGCGGTCTGAAAGCCGGGGGGCAGTTCGGCCTGGGTTGTGTCCTTGATGACGCGCGGCCCGGCAAAGCCGATCATCGCGCCCGGTTCGGCGAGGATGAGGTCGCCCACGCTGGCGTAGCTGGCCATGACGCCGGCCGTGGTGGGGTGGGTGAGGACACTGATGTAAGGCAGGCGGGCTTTGGCATGATAGGCCAAGGCGGCGCAGGTTTTGGCCATCTGCATGAGGCTGAACATGCCTTCGTACATGCGCGCGCCGCCGCTGGTGGAGACGATAATCAGCGGCAGCTCCTTTTCGGTCGCACGCTCGATGAGTCGGGTCAATTTCTCCCCCACCACCGAGCCCATCGAGCCGCCCAAAAAGCTGAAGTCCATCACGCCCAAGCCGGCGCGGTGCTCGCCCATCCGGCAGATGCCGGTCACCACCGCGTCCTTCAGCCCGGTCGATTTTTGGTAGTCTTCCAGTTTGGATTTGTAGGAGGCCACACCCGTAAACTCCAACATGTCCACGCTGGTCATCCCGGCATCCATCTCCTCGAAGGTGCAGGTTTCCACCAGCGAATGAATGCGCTCGCGGGCGCCAATGGGAGAATGGTACTGGCAATAGGGACAGACCTTAAGGTTTTCGTCCCATTCCTTGTCGAAGACCATCGTGCCGCACTTGCCACACTTGGTCCACAGGCCCTCGGGGATGTCCTTCCTCTTGGATTTTGAGGGAGCGAGCTTGAGCTTCTTGGCGAAGCCGGGCTTGCCGTTGCCCAGGGGCGAGGGCACGTCGGGCTTGACGGTATGCAAGCCCAGCATCTTCTTGGTGAAGGACGTCGTAGCCATGTGGCGGATAATATTCAAATTCCGCGCGCGACTGTCCAGACGCAAACTTCACTCGCCCCGCCCGCCAGGAGGACCTTGGCGCAGGAGTTGGTGGTGGCGCCGGTGGTCATAACGTCATCCAAGAGCACGACCTTTTCACCATCCAGAGCCGCTCTTCTCCTGAGGGCAAACGCGTTGCGGACGTTTCGCTCCCGTTCCTCCCGGTTCAGTTGCGTCTGGGTCCGGGTGGGAAGGATGCGCCGCACCAGCCGGGTATTCAAGGGAATTCCCGTTGCCTGGCTGAGCCGTCTGGCCAGGCGCTCGGCCTGGTTAAATTCGCGCTCGCGTTCCTTGACCGGGTGCAGCGGCACCGGCACGATCAGGTTCCAGCCACCCTGCGCCAAGGCAGGCGCCGCCCGCTGAAGCAACAAAGACGCCAGAAACGGCTCGAACCACAGTGCTCGGCGGTATTTGTAGCGATGGATCACCTCCAGCACCGGATCGCGCGCCGCGACCGCCGAACGCGCGAAGCTGAACCTGGGCGGGGACTCGCGGCAATGAGCGCAGATGAAGCGCGTGGTGAGCTCCCCTTCGTACGGACGCCCGCAACAGTCGCAGAGAGGCGGTTCGATGAATCGGACGTTCGCCCGGCAGCCCGCGCAGACAAAACCCTCCGCCGACGCGGCCCGGGCGGCGCCACACAATTGGCAGACCTCGGGGTAGAAAAAACCCGCAACGGCCCGAAGCCAGCAGCCGGCCGCCGTTCCTAAAGTGTTCATCGCAATGCCAAGTTCGTCCGCGCTCACCATCAAAGCGGGATTCGCCATAGCCTGTGGCCGGGCGCACGCATTGTCAACGCCATTACCGCAGTGGCCGGCAATTCTCACCCTGGCAAACAAAGGGCGTTGTCTTATCTGCCCCGCCGAAGGCCGGGGTGGTCAGTGCCGCCAGAGGCCACTCACCATAGATTGGCATGGAGATGATAAGAGAGTGCTAATGCGGCGAGAAATAGAATTCAGACAAAGTTCCAGTCTCTTCTTGACAAAAAGCGCCATTTGTGTAAAAAAACAGCGTTATGTCCGGGCTGTGTGCGATCCTGGTATAACAATGACATGGGCACCGTGGACACAAAGAACGCATGCGCGTAGTGGGCACCAACCGGAAGGCTGCTCGCCGGGGCTTCACCTTGGTTGAGTTGCTGGTGGTGGTCGCCGTCATTGCGATTTTGGCGGCGATGCTCCTGCCGGCACTCAGCAGCGCGCGGTCGGCGGCTGATTCAGCCGCCTGCCGGGGCAACCTGCACCAGCTCAGCTTGGGCATGGACATGTACGTCCTGCAGGAGGGGACCTATCCGGTGTGGGGGTCGGCGTTCGCGGCGATCCGGCAGGTGACTCGCGCGCCGTGGCCGCGAGACAACTATAGCGGTGCCAACGATGCCCTCAACACGCGCACTTACCTCGGGCCCCGCCAGGGCGTGTTTTCCTGCCCCGGCTACAATAGCATCAGGGGCGAGTTTATGTGGCCTCCGCCCTCGGCCTCGCTCACCCCCAGGTGGGCGGGATGGGAGATGGACGCGCGCGATTACTCCGGGAGCTACAGCTACAACGGCGTGGGTACCGACTTGTTGGCCGGGGACGAGGCGAACACCAGCGGATGGACCGTCGGACTGAATACCACCGGACTGGGTACGATGGGAGGCTGGTTAAATGCGGGCCCCGTTAGAGAGCCGGACGTGGCCACGCCGAGCGAGATGATCGCCTTGGGGGACTCGGTCCTGGTCCGCCTTTCGGACTTCGGAGGGGTTCGGGACACCGTTAAGCCGGTGGGCAACCTTGACTATAGCCTGCTGACGACGGTACTCCGCTCCGATCAGGCCGAGATGTACAACGAGATGGTCCGGGGCCTTCCCGGGGACGATCCGGTGGCCAGAATGTACCGCGACCGGCATGGCGGCCGGTGGAACGTCGTGTTTTGCGACGGGCACAGCGAGAGCCTGAAGCCGGCGGCTCTCTGGGACTTGAGCAAGCCAAACATAGCCCGGCGCTGGAACCGGGACCACCTTCCACATAACTCGCTGTGGGGAAAGAACGGCCCGCCGCCCCCGCCATAGGAGGCCTGGATCGTGCTTGTCTTGTATGCCGCGGCGTTGTTGTCCAAGCCGATAGCCGTGAGCCTGCCGTTTACGCTGCTGCCGGACTTTTGGCCGCTGGGAAGATACGCACCGTCGCGCGTGGGCAGCCGGGCGGCTATGCCTAACGCTCCTTGTGGAGCCTCCGAGGCCACTTCCGAATGTGGCGCCAGCTTTTGGAGTGCGGCAGTCCTCTGCCGCTTTCTCACAGAACCGCCGGGATCGCCAGGAACTTTGCGGCACGGGCGGTCTAATGCAAGAGCGGCAGAGGACTGCCGCACTCCTAGCCTAAAATGACATCGGCGCATGAAAGACGATCTGGCGACACCCGCGTCCAAACGGACAAGGATACTGGTTGTGACGGACAGCCCGATTCTGCCCAGCGGCCTGGCCGAGACGACGCGCCTCATCTTCGGCAACCTGCTCAAGCGGTATCCGGAGCAATACTGATATTCACTAAGAGCGAGTTCTCGAAGAACGTCGTGGCCTGCTGCTTTCCGGCGGTTCCGAACGAGAAACTTAGCTATCTTATCGAGTTTCCTCAATTCTCGATTAAGTGACCGATGAAGTGGCCGATGAAGTGAGCCGGACCCGACCTCTTCGGATAACGTCGAGCAATGAGCGTTGGTGTGCCCTACCTGTCGGGTCTCGACAGGTGCGAGGCGCTTTGGGAGGGGACTGGTGAGCGGCTGCGTTGTTGAGCCGCCCACGTTTCGGCGCGTTTGAGCGCCACCAGTGAACCCGCAAGGCCGCCCGCCAGAATAAGGAGAGCGACCAATGTCCATACGATTACCTTGCGAGGCGCCAGCGGTTCATGCCGCGGCTGAGCCAGCATCAGCTCGGTCGGCTTGCCGCAATGCGGACAGGTCGCGGTGAGGCCGATGGATTCGGCTGGGAACCGGACAGGGATTCCGCAGGCCGAGCAGGGGCCTTGCAGGTGCTTGGTGCGGTTCAATAGCGATAGTGCTCAGCCTTGTAAGGGCCCTCGACGGGAACGCCAAGGTAATCGGCCTGCTTTTGCGTGAGGCGGGTGAGTTTGACGCCGATCTTCTCCAGATGCAGGCGTGCGACTTCTTCGTCGAGCTTTTTGGGCAGGCGATAGACCGCCGGCTTGTACTGTTCCCGATTGGCCCACAGCTCGATCTGGGCGAGAACCTGGTTGGTGAAGGAATTGGACATGACAAAGCTCGGATGCCCCTCGGCGCAGCCAAGATTGACGAGCCGGCCTTCGGCCAGAAGGTAGATGCTGCGGTCGCCGGGCAAATCATAGCGGTCCACCTGCGGTTTGATATTGAGGCGGGAAACGCCTTTGGTGTTGTGGAGCCGGTCCACCTGGATTTCGTTGTCGAAATGGCCAATGTTGCAGACGATGGCCTGGTCTTTCATCTTGAGGACGTGCTCGGCGGTGATGACATCGCAATTGCCGGTGCAGGTAACGTAAATATCCGCCTGGCCAAGTGTCTCCTCAATCGTGGTGACTTCGAACCCTTCCATGGCGGCCTGCAGCGCGTTGATGGGATCGATCTCCGTCACAATGACCCGGCACCCGAAACCGCGCAGGCTGTGGGCGCTACCCTTGCCGACGTCGCCATAGCCACAGACCACGGCGGTTTTGCCGGCGATCATCACGCCCAGGGCGCGTTTGAGGCCGTCGGCTAATGACTCCCGGCAGCCATAGAGATTGTCGAATTTGGATTTGGTGACCGAATCGTTCACATTGATGGCCGGAACGAGCAGCCTGCCCGCCTCCAGCATTTGATAGAGACGATGCACACCAGTGGTCGTCTCCTCGCTCACCCCTTTCCATTCCTTAACTGCCTCGGTGAACCAGCCGGGGCGCTCCGTGGCGCAGCGTTTCAGGAGCTTCTTAATGACCTCCTCTTCCTGGCTGGCACTGGGCGTATTGACCCAATCACTGCCGTGCTCCATTTCATAGCCCTTATGGAGCAGGAGCGTCGCGTCCCCGCCGTCATCGACCACCAACTGTGGGCCCTTGCCGCCCCGGTGGGTCAGAGCGGCCAGGGTGAAATTCCAGTACTCCTCGAGCGACTCGCCTTTGAAGGCAAAAACGCTCACGCCGGATTGGGCGATGGCGGCCGCGGCCTGGTCCTGGGTGCTGAAGATATTGCAGCTTGCCCAGCGCACGGTGGCGCCCAACTCGACCAGGGTCTCGATGAGCACCGCGGTCTCGATGGTCATGTGCAGGGAACCGGAGATGCGCACGCCCAGGAAGGGCTTTTGCGGGCCGTATTTGGCGCGCACGGCCATCAGGCCCGGCATCTCCTGCTCGGCAATCGAGATCTCTTTCCGGCCCCAATCGGCCAGTGAAATATCTTTGACGTAGTAATCCTGGCACGCGCCGGGCTGGGCCGGCACAACTTCTTCGCTGCTGCTAGTCAACGTTGGCATTTTGAATTTTAGATTTGCGATTTGCGATTTGCGATTTGAGCCGATATTCGAGGCCTCTCGTCAGCCGTTCGCGATCTCGGATTGCGAATTCAAACGTCGTGACAATCAAGCCCAATCAAGCCCTCACCTCAGTTCAGTTCTTTCATGCCCCGACCTGCACGGCCACCGCCTCGCGTGAGGCCACCCCATTGACGAGGCTTGCCGCCTTCTTGAGTGTGATCGGGGCGACGGGAGACACAGACTTGGTCGCCACCTTCTTGAGCGTGTCGGCCATATCGGTCCTTTCCCAGGTAATGTCAGGGTCGTTTTTGCCGAAATGGCCGTAGTTGGTCGTCTTGGAGTAAATGGGCCGGAGCAAATCGAGATGTTTGATGATGGCGGCGGGCTTGAAGCAAAAGACCTCGCTCACGGCCCGTTCGATTTCCTCATCGCTGACCATGCCCGTGCCGAAGGTATTGACGCAGATGGACACCGGGTCGGGGTAGCCGATGGCGTAAGCAAACTGGATCTCGGCACTGGTGGCTAATCCAGCGGCAACAATGTTCTTGGCCACATATCGTCCCATATAGGCGGCGCTCCGATCCACCTTCGAGGGGTCTTTGCCGCTGAAGGCCCCGCCCCCGTGCCGGCCCATGCCGCCGTAGGTATCCACGATGATCTTTCGACCGGTCAAGCCGGTGTCCCCTTGGGGTCCGCCGACGACGAACCGGCCAGTGGGGTTGATATAGAATTTCGTTTCGCGACTGAGCATTTGAGGAGGCAGAGTCTTCTTAATCACCTCCTCGATGCAAAATTCCCTGATCGTCGCATGGTCTACGTCGGCGCTGTGCTGCGTGGAAATGACAACGTTGGTAATCGCCACCGGCTGATCGTTGATGTAGCGGACCGACACCTGGCTCTTGGCGTCCGGGCGCAGCCACGCGACCTTGCCGCTCTTGCGCACCCGGGTCAGTTCGCGCCCCAGCAAGTGCGCATACATAATCGGAGCGGGCATCAATTCCGGCGTCTCATTGGTCGCGTAGCCGAACATCAGGCCTTGGTCGCCAGCCCCCTGCTCGGCCGTCTCCTTGCCTGTGGCCTCGCGCGCATCAACCCCCTGGGCGATGTCGGGGCTTTGGCTGGTGATGGCGTTCATGATGAGCACCTTGTCCGCGTGAAACACATCGTCGGCATGGGTGTAGCCGATCTGGCGGATCGCCTCGCGGGCGATTTCGCTAAAATCGAGCGGCGCTGTCGTGGTGATTTCCCCGCCAACCACGACCAGGTTGCACTTGGCGTAGGTCTCGCACGCAACCCGGCTGCGCGGGTCCCCTCTCAAACAGGCGTCGAGCACCGCATCGGAGATGGTATCGCACACTTTGTCCGGGTGGCCCTCACCAACCGATTCGGAAGAGAAGATGAAGTTTTTGCTCATGGGGTTATGCTGTTGGGCGGATAGTTAGTAACATATTGACGTATCAGGATAGGATGATATAACACTTTCGAGCGTCGTCAATAGATTATTCGCGGATTTTTGCGTGGAAATGAATTCAATACCCAAATTGCTCCGGCGTCGAGGTCAGTCCCGGGCCTTTTTCCGCCACTCCCCCCATCCACTGCCGCGGAAAAAGCGAGGACTGACCCCCCGCCCTGCCTCGATATGAACTCAATACTCAAATTGCTCCGCGCCCTTTCGGACTCCACCCGGCTGCGCATCGTGGCCCTGCTGGAGAAGGAGGAATTGTCGGTCAATGAGTTGCAGGAGATCACGCGCCTGGGCCAGTCGCGCATTTCGACCCATCTGGCGCTGCTCCAGGACTCCGGCCTGGTGGATTCGCGGCGGGAGGGAAAGCGGACGTTCTATAAGCTCAACGTCCAGGCCAACGGGGCCGGGCGCCAGTTCGTGGAACTGGCCATCCGCGGCACGGGGGAGTTGCCGGAACACGAGGGCGACCAGATCAACCTCAAACGGGTCCTGGCCCGCCGCCGCCAGCAGGAACAGGTGTACTTCAACCAGGTGGCCGGCCGGTTTGACCGGGTGTATGGGCCGGGCCGCTCCTGGCAGGCCTTTGGTCACCTTCTGCTGCGCATTCTCCCGCCGCTGGTGGTGGCCGATCTGGGGTCCGGCGAGGGTCTGCTGAGTGAATTGCTCGCCCGCCGCTGCAAGAAAGTCATCGCCGTGGATAATTCCGAGAAGATCGTGGCGTTTGGCGCCGCCAAGGCAAAAAAGAACAATCTCAAGAACCTTGAATTCCGCCACGGCGACCTCCAAGACCCGCCGATTGAACCGGCCTCGATCGATTTGGTCATCCTCAGCCAGGCCCTGCACCACGCGGAAGACCCCGGCAAGGCTCTGGCCGGCGCTTACCGGATCCTCAAGCCTTCGGGCCGCATCATGATCCTGGACCTGGCCAGGCATTCCTTCGAGCGCGCCCACGAACTCTATGGCGACCACTGGCTCGGCTTCGAGGAAAGCGATTTGCATCGATGGCTGGAGCGGGCTGGATTCAAGCGCATTGAGGTCAACATCGTTGCCCGCGAAGAACAACCGCCCCATTTCCAGACCCTCCTGGCCAGCGGAGAGAAAGGACGGGGGAACGGCGAGGCGGAGTGAGGGGAGTAGTGGAGTGGTGGGGGGATGGAGTGGCGGGTTTATGCGGGGTGGCCGGGAAGGCCGCCCCGAGACGACTTTGCGGAGACGCGCATCTTGGCCGGGCGCATCAATGCCGCCATCGAATCAGGCGGGAGCCGCGTAAAGTGGTCGTTCGATCCGCACGTGGAGCAAAATCCGTAACTGCTCAGGTCAAGCTGCCAGACGCACGCGATAGGAGCGCGGACGCCCTCGTCCGCGACTGCGGCTTTCTGGAGACGCGGACGAGGGCGTCCGCGCTCCTATCGCCACCTGA
>JAJYHY010000101.1:6657-24547 GCA_021784555.1 bacterium | reverse complement strand
CGGCCCGCCCCATTGCGCCAGTCCCACAAAAGGGCCAAATGCCGGCTCAGACGGCAGCGGCCCCAGTCCGGATGCGCCGCCAGCAACTGGCGGATTTGTTCCACGTGGCCGGCATCCACGCGCCGGGACAATCCTGCGCTACGCGCCGAAGCTTTTTGTCTTGCGCACATTCCGCGCCAGCCCATCCCGCCAGTACGCAGGACGCGGTTGGTCATGGACTCGTGGAGACTCGTCTTGGGTGCTCCGGAGTTTTTCCCGGATGTGCAAGAACACCCTCCGAAGCCCCGGCATCCCAGATTCATCGCCCGGTTGCGCCCCCTCCCCCTCCTTGCCAGCCCTTCTTTGATGAGGGTTTATTAGAGAGGATGAGCGGTCGGCTCCAGGAGCCTCTTGATCGGCCGCTTCTGGGGCGTGAGGGCGAAGAGGGAGGGCTGCCAGGGGCCGAGCGTGAAATGGATGCGATTCGTATATCCGAGATAGGCGCGGGAACGCAGGTCATAGACGTGCGCGGGATGTTCTAGCCTGGCGTCGAGGGCTATCGGCTGTTCCAGGGCTTCGTTGCCGCCAGCCTGCTTCAAGTCCTCGCTCATCTGGTAACTGATGTTGCGTTCAAACGCCACCAGGCGGCCCCACTTGACCCTGAACCGGTAAATCCTCACCCGCGCGCTTGCTGACACCGAAACTTCGGGCCGCGCGCCGCGGAGTTGACCGGCGAGCCAGTCCGGCCAGGCCATACCCGGCCGCGGCTTGAGCCGTTGAGCCGAGTAGGCGGCGATAGCGCCTCTATGCACGGCGGCGAGCCCGCCGTTCTTCGCAACGAAACAGCGCGGTTGCGGTGAGTCCGGAGTCGGGCAAAGCGCGGCCAACGGGCTGTGCTCCCATAGCTTCCCGTGCTGGTCGAACTGGCCGGGAGTGCCGTCGCAGAACAACGCGTGTAACGGCTCAGCCCAAGCCGCTGAACGCATGGGATAGGAGCGCGGACGCCCTCGTCCGCGAGTGTGGCTCTCCGGAGAGCCGGACGAGGGCATCCGCGCTCCTATCGCCGCCTGAGCAGTTACCGGCGCGTGGATTGCCTCCGGGCCCTGACTATTGGAGGCGGCGACCAGGCGCTCGATTTCAGAGGCCTCTTTCCCCGACAGTGCCCACGAACTGGGCAGGACCAGCACTACCGGGCCGGCGTGGGCGAGCTTCCTGAGCTTGCCCGACTCGATCTGCTCCGAGGAAATGAATTGCGGGCTATAGCCCAAGTCCTCAAGGGCCTTCAGCCAGCCATCCCGCACCTTGACCTGGCGGTTGTGGCCGGCCTCGAAACTCGAAAAGCGCCGCAGCCAGGTCGAGCCGTCCCCGGTCGATTCCAGGAGCCAATCCACCTGGATGCTCGGCTGTGAATAATGGATGTAGATCGGGTCTCGCTCCGGCGTGGCGCGCAGAAAGAGCCTGGCCAGGGGCGAGGTCATTTCTTTCAGCGCCGGGGCCAGAGCCTTCGCCTTCGCCGTCAGGGCGTAGTCGTCACTCTTCCAGTCGATGCAGTCCTCGCTCCACCAGACGATGCAGCCGCGGTCCCCTTCCAGGAGCAGGTGCCAGAGCCGGCGCTGCGCATGGCGGGTATCCGATTCAAACACGGTGGTGAGGATCGGCTTGCCGGGCATGAACGAACCGAAGATCTCGCGCGCGTCGCCGATGTCGTAAGCCTCCACCCAATCGACGGCGTGCGCCAGGCGCCAGAGGTCGTATCCGCCGAACGCGTCCGGCATCTGTGTGCCCTCGATGCCGACGGGCGTCCGGGGGTCAAGGGCTCGGGCCGCTTTGCGAAGGCCGTTGAGGGTCCGGGCCAGGGAGATGTCCATATAGGTCCGGAAATCGCACCAGGGGGCGAAGTCCCAGCAAACGGGTTCTTGGCGCGCCCGGGCGGGGTCGAAGCGGGTCCGCTCCAATCGCTGCCAATCCGGGTTGCCCCGAGGCAAAGCACCGCCACCGGCCATGCGGTTCTTGATCTGGTCGGTGGTGAAGGGCCGCACGGCCTCCCAGGACGTGAACCGCGTGTCCCACTCGGCGTTAAGGGCGTCGAGGCTGCGGTATTGGGTCTGAAGCCAGGCGCGGAACTTTGCCAGCGTGAGCGGGTTGAAATCGTAATCGAAAGGATTGGCCGAGATCGTTGTGGAGAGCTCGTCTCGGATGTTATACGCCAGAGGCGCATACGCCCGGTTTTTGCGGACGATTCGGGCAACCTCCTGCCGCGCCCACCGCTGCCATTTGGGATCATCCAGGCAATAATCCCGCACCAGCGCCGAATCGGGCCGGCCAGTCCGGGCCCACTCCGCCACGAACTTGTCCCAATCGCGCACCTTGGAGTTCCATTTCAGGCACAAGCCGCGGTTGACCATGTTCTCGACGTAATAAGGGAAATGATTCTGAACAAGCAACTGGTTGTCGCCGTCGTCAAAGACCATCCCGGTGTTGACTCCCATCTCGCGCAGGCGCTGGAAGAAAAGCGGCGTCTTGCCCGGTTGCCCATGTACAGCGTCGTTGATCCACATAATCGTGCGATAATCCTGCCAGGGCCGGGGCGAGGCCGGGGCCGGGGCGGCCTCGAGGATGACCGGGGCCAGGGCGAGGCTCGCGCAATGGAGAAGGTTGGTTAGGCGCAGGCGGCGATGGGTGCGGCACCAAGAGATTGAGCGTTGCATTCGCAATCATTACGACAGGCACACAAGCCGGTCAATGCGCAACGGGTGTGATCAAATGTATCGGGCACGGAAGGCGCCGGGGTCAGTCCTGCACCTTTTTCCGCTACTTCCCATCCTTCACCGCGGAAAAAGTGAGGACTGACCCCGCGCCTGACCGATACTCTTAATCGCACCCATGCGCGACTATGAGGCAGCCCGCACAAATTGTGGACACTTGAGAGGCGCTTCGGTCCCGATTTTGCCGCCGACGACCGCGGCGCCCGGCCCGCGCTCCTGACGCCTCTTAACGGGTTGGCTGACGGGTTGGAGCGTGTGCAAGTGCCTGTGCCTCAACGAGCCTGACGGCCTGAGGGGCTCCACACCCCTCATCCGCGCATCCCTCCGCCGATCCCAAGCGAACAGGTCTTTCCGTCCAAAACTGAAGGCGCTGGAACGTGAGTTGCTGGAATAGGACTATGGCTTCATACGCATTTGTGGCGAGGGAAAGCGGCACGGGCCGGGAAATCCGAAGTTCAATTGAGGCGGCGACCGAGCAGGCGGCGGTGGCGGCGCTCTTGAACCGGAGCATGCTGGTCATGTCGATCCAAGAGAATGTGGGGAAGAAAGGAAGGACCGGAGGGGGGCGTGTGGCGCTGATGGACCTGGTGATATTCACCCGGCAATTGGCGACCATGATCGATGCGGGGTTGGCGATGGTGCAATCATTGGAAGCCCTGGCCGAGCAAGCCTCCAGCAAGGTGATGCGCGACGTCATCAAGGACATCACGGCGCGTGTGGAAGCAGGAGACAGCTTTTCCGAGGCCTTGCAGAAGCATGCCCGTGTGTTCAACCGCCTTTATATCTGCATGGTTGGGGCGGGCGAAAAAGGCGGTCTGCTGGCCGAAATCCTGGCGCGATTGGCGACCTACCTCGAGAATGCCGCGCGTCTCCGCAAGAAAGTGAAGTCGGCGATGATGTATCCCACCGTCGTGACGGTCGTAGCCATTCTCATCACGATTTTCCTCCTGGTCAAAGTGGTGCCAGTCTTTGGCGAGATCTTCTCCAGCTTCGGGTCGAAGCTGCCCGGCCCCACCCTCTTCTTAATCCACCTGAGCGACATGGTGAAGAAGTATCTCATCTTCATCCTGATAGGCGGCGGCGGCTTGGTCTATGGCTGGCTGCACTTTATCCGGACCAAACCCGGACGCCAATTCTGGGATGCGAACCGGATCCGGCTGCCGGTTTTTGGTGGCATCGCTCACAAAATCTGTTTGGCGCGATTTACCCGGACACTGGCCTCGCTGATCCGGAGCGGTGTGCCGATCCTGGAGGTCTTGCAGATTGTCTCCCAAACGGTGGGCAACGTGGTCATGGAAAAAGCGATTCAAACGACCGCCTCCGACATTGAGCGCGGCGAGAGCATCGCCAGCGCCCTGGGCAAACACCCCGTCTTCCCCAGCATGATCATTCGCATGATCACCGCCGGGGAGCAGACCGGCAAGATCGACAACATGCTCGAGCGCATCTCGGATTTCCTCGACGACGAAGTCGAGACCACGCTCTCGGGATTGACCTCGTTGATTGAGCCGATCCTCATCGTCTTCCTGGGCGTGGTCGTTGGCGGCATGGTCATTTGCATGTTCCTGCCCATCTTCAAGATGTCCGAGATCGTCAATCCGCACCATTAGCCGGAGGTCGGAGGTCAGGGGTTTATTTCTGAACGGGGGTCTAAAGGCGGCGCGGCCAAGAGCTTCGTCATGCGTCAGCGGGACACCCCGGCCCAATTTGCTCCGTGAGCTTTGCGCCCCGACGCGCTACTCAACTGTTCTCAATGAAAACGAAATCAGATCTCACCGGAGGATGGGCGCTTATCGGCGCCATCTGACGGCCGCTGCCGGGAATTTGCCTCGCGCGGCCGCCGCCCCAAAATGTTTTGAACACGAATGGCGTTTCTGATGAACTCACATGGAAGCCGCTTTCGCCTCGCGCCGGCGCAGGCGGCGCATGAGCCGGCGGGCGGCCTTGGCGGTCACAAATATCCCGCCACAGACTGTTACGGCGGCCGTGATCGGCTCGGGCACGGCTGGCGTGGGACCGTAAACTGCGAGGTTGTCGAAGTTCAGCCTGGTGTCCTGGCCGCCGTCATTCGGATTGTACGCAAGAAACTCCACCGTTATGCTCCCGCTTGTCGCCTAGGGAGTGCTATATGTCACATTGGTGCTTAGGGACCCAGCGCCGTCAAAATTGTAAGTGCCGACCAGCGCCCCCCGCGCCTGGCTGGCGGCCAGCGCGCAGGCGGCGATGGCGAGCAAGGCTCCAACGGCGCTTTTGGCGGCGCTTCTTGCGACATCTTGGCTTGTCAACTTCACTGAATAAGGTTAGCTATCAATCTCTTCCCATGTTCCGGGTGCGAGCTAAATCAGGATTCAAGATTGGCACCCCAGAATGGCTTAACTGTTATCACGAGCAATCGCGCCCGCGCTAATCCGGTGAATACGGAAAATTAAGTCGGGATTTGATCTGTCCGGGATTGAGGTTCTATCACATCCTCTCCGCATCCAACGCGCCCGCCCCGGATACAAATCGCAAATCACAAATCTAAAATTGCAAATCCTCGCGCGCCGGCGCCCCGAGTGCCCGATGGATTACGAATGCAACGCGCTGCTGAAGGGGCGGAAGAAGCGTTCGACCACCGGATGGCGCGTGCCCAACAACTGGAAGATGGCCTTGCAGGCGGCCTGCGAGCCGGCGTTATCGTAACTTTTGTCGCGCTCCAGGACCTCGATGAACGCTTCGAGCGCGGCGGCAAAGTCGCCGGCCTTTACGGCGCGGGCGCCTTCCAGGTAACGAGGGCGCACGTTCGCTTCGGGCAACGACGCCGGTTGGCTAGAAAGCTCGACCAACCGCGCCAGGATTCGGAGGGCTTCGGCTTTCTCGGCGAAATCTGAGTCAGGGCCAATCGGCTCCAGCAGTGTCATGCTGCGCTCGGGTGCGGCCCTCAAGAGCGCCTGGGCGAGCAGCACACGGGCCTCGTCATTGCCCCCTTCAACATTGACAATCGGCTCCAGCAACTTTGCGGCGGGGTCATTCGCTCCTTCGGATAGAAGGCGGCGGGCCTCGGCCAGATCTTTGGCGCTTGGCGAAGGGAGGGCGCTTTCCAGGAAGCGGCGTATTTGCGGCTCCGGCAGGGCGCCGACAAATTCGTCCACAACTTCTCCGTTCACGAACAGTTTTACGGCCGGGATGCTGGCGATGTCGAAGGCCGCCGCCACCTCCTGGTTCTCTTCAGTATTGACCTTGGCAAGCTCCCAGCGACCATTGGCCTGCTGCGCCATCCGCTCCAGGACAGGGCCCATGGCCCGGCACGGCGCGCACCAGGGCGCCCAGAAATCCACCAACACCGGAATCTGCCTGCTGCGCTCAAGGACCTGCTTTTCGAAATCATGCACCTCGTGATTCATAGAGAACTCAATCTATCCAAGAATCCCGGCGCTGAAAAGCAGGTTAAAGACGGCTATCAAAGTCAACGGAGAGCCGCGAAAGAACACAGGGATCGCAAAGAACAGTTCCTTCCTTTCACAGTCTTTGTGTTCTTTGCGTTCTCTTGCGGCCAGTTGTGTCAGCGGCTCCAGGCAATTGTCACTTTTCATTTCAGTCTTTAGCCGCTATAAGAACGCGCATGAGTGACACTCGAATCGGAATCATTGGCGGCAGTGGCCTTTACGACATTGAAGGGCTTACGGAGAAATCCGGCCTCAGAATCAAGACACCCTTTGGAGCGCCTTCAGACGAGTTCATCATGGGCAAGCTGGGCGGGCGCGAGGTGGCATTCCTGCCGCGACACGGACGCGGCCATCGGCTCCTTCCGAACGAGCTGAACCATCGCGCGAACGTGTGGGCGATGAAGAAACTAGGCGTGGCATGGATTATCAGCGTCAGCGCGGTCGGCTCCCTCCAGGCCAAATACAGGCCCTGCGACATTGTCCTGCCAGATCAATTTCTCGACCGGACGAAGCAGTCGGCAAGCTTTTTCGGCCGGGGGATTGTCGCTCATATCAGCTTTGCGGAGCCGACCTGCGAGAAACTACGGGAGCTTTTGCTCAAAGCCGCCCGCGGCCTGAAGTCCCGCGTTCACAACGGCGGCACCTACGTGAACATCGAAGGTCCCGCCTTCAGCACCCGCGCCGAGTCGCTCACCTACCGCAAATCAGGTTACGATGTGGTCGGAATGACAAACCTGGGGGAAGCCAAGTGCGCTCGCGAAGCCGAGATTGCTTATGCCACCATGGCGATGGTGACTGATTACGACTGCTGGAAGGCCGATGACGCCCAGGTCACGGTCGATATGATCATCGCCAACCTGCAGAGGAACGTGGAGTTGGCCAAGGCGATCATCGCCCGCGTCATTCCACAGATCCCCGACTCACTCCACAGCCCCTGCCACACGGCCTTGAATCAGGCCATTATGACGGACAAGCGCCATTGGCCGCCCCGGACGCGCCGGGACTTGGCGCCCATCCTGAAAAAGTACCTCTGAGGGGGCGTTCAGCCGCGCCTTCGAGCGCGCGTGCGGCGTGGCCCTTTTGGCGGCGGCGGCAGCTTGACTCCCCCGCGCCGGGCCTTGGAAAGCCCGCAGGCGATTATTTCTTTACGACACTCACTTCGCCGGTGTTGGGATTGTACACAATCTTGAAGCCATAAGGCGGGGCGGGGATTTTTCCAATGTATTTGCCGTCGAGCAATTCCTGCAGGCTCTTGGGGTACCTGCCCTTCTCGATCTGGAACATCTGGATGGCATGGTGGAGGTAGGAGATATCGATGAGCTTCATCGATGTCTGCTGTCCATGGAGGACAGCGCCCAGATAATCCACCGGCGCGGTAAGGACGCCGGCATGCTGGTTAGTGTCAGCGGCACTGGCCGTGTTATTGGCCGCCGCATTCGAGGCGGAATTGGACGTCGAGGAGTTCTCACCGCAGCCGGCCAAGGCGAAGCTGGCGGCAACAAACAGAAGAATGGGCACTTTCATGCCGCTAATTTACGTCCACCCGCGCAAAATCCAAGCCCGAATCTGACCGGCTTCTCACAACCGAGCACGCTCACCCCACTCGCTGGCGGAGCTTGGTCTCGAGGTCGGCCAGCAGCGTCGGCACTTCCGCGGTCCCCTTCAGTTTGTCAATAGCCCATGAAGAGCCGGGCGCCTCAAGAGCGCCCGGCGTGAAAGGACGACCCCGGTTAAGAAGGGGGGTGCCAGTTACTTGTTGGTCGATGGAGACGCAGGCGCGTTGGTAGCGGGTGCGTTGGTCGATGGAGCGTTCGTCGAAGGTGAGGTCTCGTTCGGGTTCTCTGATGATGACGGAGAGCAGCCCACCAGGACGAAGCTCAAAGTCAGGCCCAATAGTGCGATGAGGGTATATAACCTTTTCATATTTATCTGTTAGTATGACGGAATCCACCAAAAGGACAAGAAAAAAATTACTCAGGAACGGCGGGCCAGCGCAAGTCTTTCTTTTCAGCAATTCCGATTTCGTTCACCCGATACAGCAGGATACAATCCTGCGCTACGAAGAATTCCGTCGTGCGCCCGAATTGTTGGCGTGACGCAAATGGATGTAGCCTCCTTATAGGGGCTGCGATAATATGGGGCCGTGCGTGCGAGCGTGTTAGCCTTCGTTTTGTTCTTGCTGCTGGCGGGTTGCGGGAAGCAACCCGCCCGGGGTGTTTCTGCGTCAGGCCCGGCCACCAGCAATGTCCCCGCCGCTCTTGGTTTGCCAGCGCGGCAGGTGGCGCCTCCTCAGGCAGGCGCCTCGACGTGGAGTCAGAAGGAACTGGCCGGTACGTTGCGCGAGTTGACTCAGGCCGTCCGCAAGTACGCCGCCGACAATCAAACCCGGCCCAAGTCACTTCAGGAATTACTGGCCCAGGGCTATCTGGCGCAAATTCCTGCGGCCCCTCCGGGAAAGAAATTCGCTATCAACAACATGCTGGAGGTGTACTTGGCCGATCAATAGGAGACACATGGTGAACTCGAAATCCTGGCGCAACCGCAACGGTGAAGCGAACAGCGGAAAGGCAAGACACTTTTGCGGGAGGGGCAAGTCCGCTGAAGTGCTGCGCTCACAAGCGCTCCCCGCTCCGCTCCGGCGTCTTTGCGCCGCCTTCACCCTCATCGAATTGCTGGTGGTGATTGCGATTATCGCGATTCTGGTCAGCCTGCTCCTGCCGGCCCTTGCCGGCGCCAAATCCCGCGCCCAACGGCTTCAGTGCGCTTCGCAACTGAGGCAGCTTGGCCTTGGGTTTGCCATGTTTGCGGCGGACCACTCGGACCAGTATCCACCGACCGCCTACTCCACCGGAGACTATCAGTATCAACTCTCCTGGGATGATTATATCCACCAGTATATCGGGGGGCATGACCCTAAGGCGGACCTCATCCTGGGCATCTCCGGCGGCTTGTCGGATCCGGGGTTCATTCCCAAGATTCTGAAATGCCCGGCCGACCGCATCCAGATCGGGATCGACTGGGCGCCCTACGCGCAACGCCGGAGCTACGCGATGAACTGGGCGGGCCCTTCGTTCATGCTATCCAGACCGAACGTGCCGCTGCCTCCCGCGCGCTACGGCGTGGGCGTCTATTACAACGCCCGTTCATTTGCCCCGGGCGCGCTGCCCGATTGGGACGCGAGAGGCTACAAGGAATCGGCGGTAGGCGACCCCTCCGGCACCATCTTTCTCGCGGAGTTGCCGAACGGAAGAAACGCCGCGGGTAACGATTGGCCCTCGTTCTGCGCCGGGCCGGGCAGCGCCGTGCCCTCCGGCGCGACGCCGGACTGCGTCCAGCTCAGCCACGGCAGCTCCTTCAACGGCATCAGCTATGGCGCCGTCTCTTACGGCCTGCACGCCGGACGGTTCAATTACCTCTTCCACGACAATCACGTCTCCGCCCTGAGGGTCAGCCAGACGGTCGGGTCGGGCACCACCAACGCCCCTCGGGGCATGTGGACCATGACACCAGGGGATTGAACGCGGCACCGCCGTTAAAGTTGAACAACTTCAAGGACGGGTCACGTTCTTGCTCTTAATCATGCTCTTGCTCTTGCTCGGCCCCAATGAGGCGCTTGGCCCTTTCATCCCTGCCGCCAGAGCGATGAGAGGCGCGGCTCGCGCGACTGCTCCGGCGCCGACCGCATTGGGGGGTTGTTGTCGTAAGGGGCGGGTATTTTTCCCAATTGAACCCGCCCGCCGGAAGAGTAATTTGGGGCAGAGTGAATGCCTGGGATGTCATGCCAATGTTGCTGCTGGTGCTCTTCGGGCTGGCGTTGAGCATCGGAATGGGGGTGGTCATGGTTGTGCTTCGGCGGTGTCGCGGCAACCCTTCCGAAGACCCGCCGAAGCCGAGCCTTAATGGGATGAACCATGCGGCTCACGCCTGCATGTTTCGCCGGCCCGGATGCTGGCTGGCCGTGAAGTGCGCCGACCCGGTGCTGGTGCAGAGGGCGCTGGCCTTGCACAACCCCAAGCCATGCTCCTGGCTCGAAGGCCTGGCCGGGGATGAGAAACTGTTTATCGCTCCACCCGTCAAAGGCTGGGTCTTGGTCGTCGGCTCCGGATTGCCGGACCCGAGCGACGACGTCGATGTCTGCTTCCGTTTCCTGATGAATCTCAGCCGCAAGCTGGGCCAGGTGCAACTCTTTAGCGCCAGCCGGGTGTTGCACCATCACGCTTGGGTGAAGGTTGATAAAGGACGCGTGCTGCGGGCCTACGCCTGGGCGGGCCGGACGCTATGGAACCAAGGCGCCAGGACCGCCACCGAAAGGGAGCTTGGGCTGCGCTGCTTCGACTACACAGAAACGGTTCAGCAAAGTTTTGGGTTTTCGGCAGGAGACCCGATAGCGAGCAATGTCGATAAGGTTCCTCTCCTGGCGGCACGCTGGAGCCTCGATCCGGCCAGAATCGACGAACACTACATCGAAAACGAAAGCGGCATCGCGGGCGAACCGTCACATCGTTTCTAGCGCGCTGCTCTACGGCGGGGGGGCGTACCAGAGATCTCCCTGCCGATAGACGGGACGACCGCTCGAGTCGATCAGGGTATTGAGGCAGCTTCCCATGAACACCAGCGAGGAGATGATGGCCGCCAGGGCCAGGAGCGAAAAGGAGACCATCACAATTCGCTCGAAAAGCGAGACGCGCCGCACGAACTGGCCGTGAACCAGCACGTACTTATAGGCATCGGGGTCGGGCTTGATTTTCGACCACCGTGCGAACAACGCCTCCTCCTCCGACCCCCACTGCGAAAAGTCGGAAGAAAACACCTCAAACTGTTCGACACCCTCATTCCTCATAATCCCGGTTTTACCTCCGCCACCCGCCCGCCGTCAACTCCCTTTTCCGACAATTCTGTGAGGAGGCAATCTCTCAGGCGGACACCGGGCGCGGGACCCCGCACTCGGTCGATGACCTCCGTGCCAAATTCCGGGAATGGACTTCAACCAGTGGATTTAAAACAGGCTCTAAGCGTACGCTCAGCCGAGCGCGAGGCCTGGAAAGACCCAAGCTATGGTTGGCCGCTTTACGTGAAAGGCAGGACCCTCTCCGGAGAAGATCAACCCATGGGAGAGTTGGCTCACAGCTCGTACAGTCCGAGCACCAGAGCAAGGAGCACAGGAAAGGAGTGCAGAATCAAGCTTATGAATACCATGCTTCCAGCCGTCGAATCCCGGAACCGTAAAACGCGGGTTTCCGTGAGGGTACGCCGCCGCACAACCAGACTTCTGACAGTATCCGCTCTCGTGATATGCGGCTGCTTCCAGGCGTCGCGAGCAGGGGCGGCGCCGCTTCCGAACCTCGATTGGCCGTACTTCGGGAACGACTTGGCAAACACCCGCTACCAGAACGTCGATCAGATCAATCCGGCCAACGTCGCGCTGCTCAGCCCGGCGTGGGTCTTCCACACCGGGGTGCTCGACCCCAAAGCGTCGTTGGAAGTGTCGCCCATCGAGGTGAACGGCAGGGTGTTCATCGGGCGGCTCGATGACGTGCTGGTCGCTTTGGACGCGCAGACCGGCAAGGTGCTCTGGGAGGCTCAGGTGGCCAATTACCAGGACAATTACCCCATGACGATGGCACCGCAGTTCGTCGATGGACTGGTGGCAAGACAACTGAAATAAACAAAAGCAAAGGAGATAATAATATGTTTAACCTGAACTCCAACAAAGCAAGATTCGCCTGCCCAACATGGTTCGGCGCCGCGATGCCGCGGAATGCTGCCGGTCATGCGGACGGCGGCGCGCAGAGGACTGCGCGCCCCACCCGCAGACTGTCGCCGCTTTGTATGTGCCATGAAATATGCGGGTTAGGTCTAAGCGGCCCGATGCGCTCGCATCGCCGGAATTTGCCGTCCTCCAAATCGGCGTCGTGGACCATTTCCGCCGTCTGCGACGCGGCCCAATCGGCGATGCCAAAGCGTTTGACGAGCGTTTCAAACGTGCGGTCGTCGCCCCGATGCGAGAATCCGGCGTCCAGCATGTCGAATGGGAGCGCGCGGGGGTGTTTGGAAGGTTGGGCGCCGAAGATAAAGCGCGCCTTCGGGTCTATGAACCTTTGGATGAGCCGGGCTGAACCCGTCCGGTCAATGCCGGCATGCTCGTCTACTGGATTTGAACGCGGTAGAACTGCCGCACGTTTTGGCGCGTCGGCGTTACGTAGCTGACCGCCTGGCCGGTGCCGACAATCGGCTGCCCGACGTTTTGCCAGCCGCCGCTCAGCGACGAGATAGCTTGAATCTGGTAGGTCTTGCCGACCTGCGTGTCGAAGCTGACCTCCGCGGCGGTGTAGATGTGGACCACGTTGTTGGTCTCAGCGGCATTGATTAGGCTCTTGCCATTGGCCCAAACCACGCCGTTGGGCAGGACAATGCCGGGCACCGTCGGATCGATCCCCAGCGCGTATTTCAGCCAGTTGGGAATCCCATCTCGGGCCGGGGTGGCATCGGGGGCGGCGGCCGGACTTGTAATGGAGCCGAAGTACTGGACCTGCCAAGCGTCGGGCAGGCCATCGTTGTTGGCGTCGCCAGTCAGGTTGGCGATGGAGGCCTTGAGCAACCCGACCGCATAGGCGGTGTTGTGAATGCCCTGGCTGCCGTCATTGTTCACAAACAGCCAGTTGTAAGCGGCCTCCAACTGAGGACGGGTCCAAGTCGAATCAATCGCGAGGGAGGACTTCACCAAGCCAACCGGCGGCAGGAGGGTGCAGAGCTTGTCCAGCAGATGCTGCACTTCGGTCTGGACGCCTTCGATGACGCCGTCGCCATCGTAGTCCTGGAGCGGGAAGTCAAAATCGGTGATTTGAGGGCCGTGACAAGTCTGACACGCGCCCGTCAAAGAGGCTTGGCTGGCGGAGAGACCGAGGAGGTCCATCCCTTCGTCCCACATCGGCAGGAAGGTGTGGCCCCCGGCGTGAAGGAAGAGCACGTTGGTCGCGGCGACCGCCTGCATATGGCAAGTGACACACAGGTTGGGCACGGCGGTGCGATGGGCTGAACTGGGAATGGCTTGGCCGTAGGTGAAGCCGTTGACGCCCTCGAGCATGTCACCCTGGGGGTAATGCGGGCCAAAATCGGGACGGCCGCTGGCGGTGGCAGCGTAGGTGGCGGCGTCTTGGCGGGCATGATGGCACGCCATGCATAACAATCCTTCTCCGGCGTTGGTGACGACCGTGCCGTCCATGAGCGTCACCGGCGCCATGGTGCGAATCAGGTGAGGATTGTCAGGGGGCTGCGTTTCGTCATGCGGGTCGTGGCAAGTCTGGCAGCCGATGGCAGAGTAGGTCGTATTGGTCGTGGGTTCGCCACGGCCCAGGAACCCGGCTGCGGTATGGCAGATAACGCACTGCGCTTCGCCGGCGGGCTGGCGCGTCGTCACCGCATGAACGGAGTTGTACCACTCGGGACTCTTGATGTGGTGAGGCGGCTCGTCATGGCATTGGCTGCACACGCCGGAGGTGAATGATACGCCTATCAGGTTCGTGTCGCCGAGAGAGTGGGCATGCTCGCTGCCGGGGCCATGGCAGTTTTCGCACTGAATATTGGCCAAGCCGGCCAACTGTGGATAATCAGCCTGCATGCTCGCCCAGTTCCCGTTGGTCAGCACGGTGGGGAAAGTCCATCCCAGCGCCTTGGCTACATCGTCAAAGCCGCCGTTCACCGCGTTGGTGTTGGTATCATAGCCGACGGTGTGGCACTCGATGCAACTCTGGTTATAACTCGGACCGAACACGCCGTCTATTCCTTCGGCGAAGTGAACGGCATGGCCAGTCCTTTGCCAGCCGGACATGTCGTCGGCGATCTCGCCGCCGCTATGGCAGAGGAAGCAGACATTGTAGCCCATGTAAGTGCCGGCGACGATGTCTTGGTAGAGATTGGTCGTGCCGCTGGTCGTGGTAATCGTGGCGATCACCGTGTATTGGCCCGCGACATCCGGCCGCAGCATCGTGCGCTCGGCTACCTGGAGCACCAGACGATCCGACAGCTCAAAGATCGGCACATTCGGCCCCAGCGGGCTGCGGGCGAAGGTCGCGGCCGAGCCGAGTGGCGCATTAGTCAGACCCCAGGTTACGCTCACGATGTTCGAGGCGGGAAAAGCGAGGTTAACATCCGCCTCCAGGTAGAGAGGCTGGCCCACCCCGACGTTGAACAACCCGCTGGCGACTTCGGTGTCGCTTGGCAGATTGTATCTAGCGATGTCCCCGTGCGTCAGCGGGCGGGCGATGATAACGGGATTCAGATCGGTTTGCGCGTTTACGGAGATCACGCCTGCCGCCATCAGCAGAATGGCCGCGAGGCGCGTGGGCCTTTTGATGGTTAGACTCTTGAGTGTCATAATTGCACTTGTTCGTTGGAGGGTTGCGCCGCGCGCCGGAGGCCCGCTCGCAAAAAGCCCGTCATAAACTCAGGCCGTTCTTCTCGAGTTAGTTGGTTATCGTTTCAAGCAAACAACAATGTGCTCATCGTCGGCGTTTGTTTTGCAAGAACCATGCCGTCGCGGGTATGAAGCCGAATCGAGCGAAGCACACAGTCTGCGCCGTGGGACCCAACTTAAACGCACTCAACAAGTTGCGCGATGGAAAGGCGCCGAAAGAGTTCCGTAGAGGCCTCCGGCTTCCATTCAGGCCTATTGCGCTTCTGTCACATCGATGTGACGCTGGAGCAAGCCGCAGCCGGTCTTGGGTGGAAGGATGGTGCGGTTCTTCCCGCACCGGGCGCGGCGCGCGGGGATGTGTCACAATTGCGTGACAGCCGCGGGCACCGATTCACACGCGCGTGACACCAGGCGTCAATGGTTGGGCGGCCTCAAACACTCCGCCTGGTCCGAAACCTCGGTCGGGGACGCGCGGCGGAACTCCGCCGGGCTGAGGTCGTGCTTTTTCAGCAGCCTGTAAAGAGTGCCGCGCGGCAGTTGCGCCTCCAGGGCGGCGGCGGTGACATCGCCCCGGCAGCTTTGGAGCAGGTTCACGAAGTACTCCTTTTCAAAGGCGACGAGCCGCCGCTCACGCAGTTGAAAGAATCCGCCCGCACCCTTCGCCGACTCTCCGGCCCGTGCCACGATTTCATCGGGCAGGTCTTCGGGGGAAAGTGTGTCTTGGCGGGCCAGGGCCAAGGCGCGTTTGATCATGTTCTGAAGCTCGCGCACGTTACCGGGCCAGGAATAGCTGCCAAGCACCTCCATGGCCTCCGGGGTAAAGCGCGTCGCCCCGTGCTCAATTTCACGTGCGTACCGTTCCAAGAAGAAATTGGCCAGCAACGGGATGTCCTCAACCCGGTCGCGCAGCGGAGGCAATTCGATTCGGGCCACGTTGATGCGATGATACAGATCGCGGCGGAACCGTTCCTTCCTCACTTCCTCTTCCAGCGGCATGGAGGAGGCGGCGATAACCCGCACGTCCAGCTCGATTTCTTTCGTGCCGCCAACCCGGCGAATCCTCCGCTCCTGAAGAACGCGCAGCAACTTGGCCTGGAGCCGGGGTGGCAGTTGGGTCAATTCATCCAGAAAGAAAGTCCCGTGGTTGGCAAACTCCAACAGGCCCAGGCTGCGCGTAGCGGCGCCAGTAAATGCCCCGCGCTCGTGCCCGAAAAGTTCGCTCTCCATCAGCAGTTCGGGAATGGCGCCGCAGTCCACCGGGACGAAGGGGCCGTCCTTGCGCCGACTCCGCTGGTGAATGGCCCGAGCGACCAGTTCTTTGCCGGTGCCGGTCTCACCAATGATGAGCACGTCAAAAGTGGTTTCGGCGATGCGGGCGATATTTTCGAAGACGCGCTGCATCGCAGGGGCCCTGCCCAGGATTTCCCCAAACGCATAGGACCGTTCCACCTGCCGGCGCAGCAGCCGGTTCTCTTCCCGCAGTTGCCGTTGCTCGAGCAGGGAGCGTGCGGCGGCCAGAAGGTCATCCGGCAAGAATGGCTTGGTGATGTAGTCCGCCGCGCCTGACTTCATGCTCTCTACGGCCGTCTCGACCGTCGGAAAGGCGGTAAGCATCAGCACGGCCAGATTCGGATCATGGGCGCGCGCCTGGCGGAGGAGTTCGACTCCATCGATTTCCGGCATGCAAATATCGGCCAGGAGCAGGTCGAAATTCTCGGACGCAAGCCGTTCCGCGGCGCGGGCGCTGCGGGTTTCAACCACGATCTCGCTCTCCGGCAGGCGTTGGAGCGTGTCGGCGCATACTTCCAGCATGCCCGGCTCGTCGTCCACAACCAGAATTCTGGTCTTAGGCATGAGCTTGCTCCCATTGCGTGGCGGGGGTGGCCGCCGGCAGCTTCACGATGAACCTCGCCCCCAGGCCCGGCGTGCTCTCGACTTGAAGCTCGCCGTGGTGGCTTCGCAACAGGCCCAGGCAGATTGAAAGACCCAAGCCCGTTCCACGCCCCTCCTGCTTGGTGGTGAAGAACGGCTCGAAAATCCTCTCCTGAATGGCGGCTGGGATGCCGGGACCACTGTCTTCCACCAGCACTGCGACCGCCTTCGCGCCATCACTCCCGGATGCCTGGACACCGGCAGAGACTCTCAGCCTGCCCCCTTTGGGCATGGCATCCAGCGCGTTCAGGAACAGGTTCAGGAACACTTGTTCGAGTTCGTTGGCGTTGGCGGTGACCGGGGGCAGGGTGGCCGGCAGTTCTTCCAGGATCCTCACCCCTGAACTGCGCGCATGTTGTTCGACCATGGCCAGGGACTTGCGGATAGGCTGGCGCACGTCCAAGCGCGCGCGCATTGCCAGAGAAGGCCGACAGTAGGAGAGCAGGCCCTGGGCGATGCGGGCGACCCGGTCGGCGTAATCGGTGATCTTGCCCAGTTCTTGCGCCACCTTGGGGGGCATTTCCTGGCCATGATCGGAGAGCAGCAGGCGCGCCTTGGCGCTGATGATGGCGATCGGATTATTCACCTCGTGTGCCACGCGTCCTGCCAATTCGCCCACCGCCGCCAGCTTGCCCGCCCGCATAACCTGCGCCTGAGTTCGCTTCTGCTGGGTGATGTCCTGCGCCAACTCGACGATCTGCTGAATGGTCCCGCGCGCGTCGCGCAACGGCGCGGTTGTCACCTGCAACACCCGCCGCGGGCAGACGACCCTGGGCGCCCCCTCCGGGCATTCCTTGTTAGGTTCCATGGCCGATTCGGTCACGCAGACCTCCCCGTTCCGCAGGGCTCGGCGGGCCGGCGCGCTCGGGCCGTCGAAGAATGCAAAGACGGGGCAGGGGCGTCCCTGCGAACACACGCACCACCGCTGCCAGAGGCCGTTGACCCACCGCGGGTGCAGGTCGCAGTCCAGAACACGCAGGCCCGCCCCGGTCGTTTGCAGGGCCTCCTCGAGCAACTGCTGAACCGAAGTGGCCCGCTCGACCATGGCCTTGAGCCGGCCCTCCTGCTGGCGCAACCGCTCTGCCAGCGTAGTCACGAAATAGGCGATGAGAAACATGACGACCGTCTGCAAAAAGAACCGCGTCACGACGTACAGGGTTGCATGCGCTGGATGAAATAGCTCGCCGTTCGCCTCGTGAAAGTGCGGGTAAAGCCGCAAAGTGTAATGCTCAAGGACATCGGACCATTCCCCCCAGGCCATCAAGCCAAAAAGCCCGCTCGCCGCGCCCGCGATGCAGTAACACTGCCGGCGCGAAAGCAGAATGCCGCCGATGACAACGTGAAAAATCATCATCATCGACAGCGGGTTCTCAATG
>JAJYHY010000101.1:0-6647 GCA_021784555.1 bacterium | reverse complement strand
TGCCGCCGGAGAGATGGAGCAGGACGCTCAGAGTAACCAGGTCCACGTAGGCCTGTGCCGGCAGCAGCACCTGGACCGCGTAGCCGCGGCAAACCGAAACCATATAAACCAGGTTGGAAACCGCCAGGAATAGGACCGCCCCCAGCAGCGGCCACCATACCCTTTCCGGCAACCAGCCGAGAATCTGCACGCTGAGGACCACCAGGACTGTGGCCAAAAGAACCGCTATCCAGCGCATCGCAATGAACCACCGCGCGTAGGTCTTCGTGCGTTGGTCTTCCGTCAATTGAAGGAACTGCGTCCCCTCCTCCTCCTCGGCGGGCTGCCCCAGGAACTGCGGCGAGGACCGGATAATTGCCCAACCGAAAGTTGCCGTCACCGCCACCGAAAAAAGGATGCCTCGAAACATGTGAAAGAGGCGGAGCGTGTCCAAGCCGGTCGCGCTGAACCAGGCGCGCTCCACTAGCTCCGGCAACGCAAAAGCCAGAAGGGTTAGAACCAAGGCAAACAGAAAACGGCGGACCAACCGGGCGCAATCTCCGGGCGAACCGCCCCTGGACATTGCCTTCGGGGAAGCTTCGGTCGATTCACCTGCGTTCGGTCTCGAAGTCTCGGTCATCTGCCTCGGTCTTCATATCCCGTATTCACAACCGAAGACAAGCTCTTTATGCCCTGGTCGGCCGCGCTGCCCACGGCGGTTGCCAAGGTTCCCTGGAACTCGTTGCGAAGCAATGGTTGACACTTTGTGCGGGATATCCTGCCGATCCCATGCTTAACAGGCTCCATGTCAGTTCATCTCCACGATTGCGCCACTGGCGGGGCTCCCACCGAGACCCAACTCCAAGAACCGGTCACCCTTCGCCTTATCGAGGACTCCGAGCGGGAGCACTTCGATGAGAAGTTAAGCACCAAGCGGCAGCACCTTGGTTGTCCGGTGCTGGCGATGGAGACCTTTGTCGATCCGCAGCGTTTCCATGGCGCCTGTTACAAGGCCGCCGCGCTCAAGCGGAATCCCCGCTCCAGGCTCTTGATCAACCGTTGTCGTCATGGAGTAAATTATCTTACGCCACGCGCGCTCAGACAAGCCCCTGCGGATGCTATGCCTGAAAGAAGCGGGCTGCGGTCCGGCGTGGCGCGTTGAACCACGTCAAGGAAAGCCTCTCCTCCTCTCCCAGACCTGCCAGCGCTCATGGCCCGCGTAGAGCTCTAACGAATCGGTCGCCAACTTATCTTCAACGCGGACCAACTCTCGCCCAAAAAGTGACTGCGCCCTTTCTTCCGTCAGCGGAAACGGCGGCGGCTCGTCCTCCCGCCCATAGAAGAAAAACCCGATGAGTTTCCCGCCTTGGACGAGGCTTTCCAAAACGCGCCGCACATAATCGGGCCACCTGGCGGGCGGCAGCGCGCAAAGGAATGTCCGTTCGTAAACCGCGTCGAACTCGCGTGGCCCAAAGTCTCCCCGGAAAAAATCTGCCAGCGCCACCCGGTTGCCCAACGCTCCCAACTCCGCTTGCGCTCGCCGCACGGCCGAAGGCGAAAAATCGACCGCCAGCACGTCCCAGCCGTGCTCCGCGAAAGCTCGCACCTCGTAGCCCGAGCCGCATCCCGGGATCAAGACACGCCCCGGAGTGCGGCAACTCCCAAGCCAGCCCAGCAGGGCGCGCGGCACGCTTCGGAAATCCCAAGGCATTCGCCCGGCCTGATAACGCTCCTCCCAGAACCCCAGTTCCGCGCTATTCATTTCCTCCTCCACTCCCGGACCAAACGCTCGAGCAACGTCAACACCGCCAGGTTTCCCTCCGCCTCGCCTTTTTCAAAGTCTCCTTTGTTCCCTAACAGGGGGGGTCTTTTCATCTTGAATGGGCTCGCCTGGATTTCCGCGGCTCGCGGTCTGAAAAAACGCCCGGGCGGCCCCTGGGGCCCGGCAGTCCGGCTGCAATTGGCAGCCCTTCCAGCCGCCATTCCGGGTATCCGTCCTGGAGCCTCCGCGCCCGAAAGCCCCGCTCGCGCAACTTGGCCACCGCCTCCAAGGCCATCACGCAGTATGGCCCTCGGCAATAGGCCACAATCTCGCGCCCGCCGGCAACCTCGGTGAGCCGCCGCTCCAACTCCTTGACCGGAATGTTAATCGCGCCTTCGATATGCCCGGCGGCGAACTCTTTCGCGGGACGGACATCCAGCACAACGACGGAGCCCTCACGCTGGCGCCGCCGCAACTCCTGGCGCGAAACCGGTTCCAAGGCGTCGCGCCGGCGGAAATACAAATCCACTATCCCCGCCGCCTCGGCGCAGTGCCTTTCGGCGGTCACCCGAAGGGAGGTTACCAGGTTCAGTACTGCATCGCCTGTCAGAAGATAGAACACATACTTTCGTTCCTTCCGCCTCGTCACCAAACCGGCCCGGCGGAGGTGCTGCAAGTGTTGTGAGGCGTTGGCAACCGTCAAACCCGCCAGTTCGGCAAGCTCTTCCACGCAACGCTCCCCCTGCGCCATCAGTTCCAGCAATTCCAGGCGGTGGTCGCTGCCCAGCGCCCTGGCGACCTCGGCGAAACGGGCATAGAGTTGCTGCTTCGAGCCATTCTTTGCGTTCTCGCCTTTTCGATATAACATTCAAATGAATTATTGAGTAACCTCGAACCCTTGTCAAGCCTGTGGGATTGGCGGACAGGCTTGGTGGCCGCGGCCGAACCGTGCTCCCGCCCGCGCCAGTGCGCATCCCAGATTCTCTCGAGTGCCCGCGTCGGCAGACGTTTCCGGCGCTTGAGACCAATTGAGAATTGGTCAATGGTAATTTGGTCCGCCAGATGAGCGGTACGGAGCGGAAAGACCCTCCTGTAAGCAAGTGGCCACGCTGCAATTAGCGATGACCAATTCTGATGCCTCCTGGACCGTTGAGGAGCGCGGCCTGCACTCCTTACGCTCCGGGCAGCCTCACCAACAGTTCCCCGTTTTGGTTCAAGACCGTGACCAATCTCGGCAAGTCCCGGCGCGCCGGGCCTTCGGTCACGTGTCCGTTGGGGTCGAAGGCCGAGCTGTGGCAGGGGCAGGAGAACGAGCTATCCGGTTCCGCGTCCAGGAGACATCGCCTGTGCGCGCAGATCGAGGACAGGGCAAAGAGTTTCTTGCCCCGGCGAATGACGAAGAAGCCCTCCTCGCGGAATCCGGCATAGACGCCGTCGGCGGCGTAATTGCCCACCGGCCCGGCGTTGACCACCTGGGGCGGGCGGCGGCCCTCAGTATGGCTGCGCTCACGCGTTGTCTGGCAGCCGTTGGCCACGACCGCTCCGCTCACAATCAGGAACTCTCGCCGGGTGATCTTCATCGTGCCTCCTTTCAGAAATGAAACACCAGGCTCGCGATGACGCCCCATTGCGTGTCCTGGCGCGCGCCGGTGTCCATCGGGAAGATGAACCCGATGCCCGGGCGCGGCTGGATGGGACCGATAGCCTTGAGGTTGAAGCGCAGGCCCGCGTTTCCGAGAAGGCTGTTTTGGCCGGCATGCTCCTTGTTCAGCTCGGTTTCTCCCAGTAACTCGAGAAACGGGATGGCTTGCAGCACGCCGGGCGGTGGCAGTTGCCGGTGCGGGATCGTATAACCGAGCACGAAGCCATATTCGAACGTCTCCAACCCTCCATCGGCCCCAGGGCCGAAGAGGGTCGAATACCCGAGAATGGATTGGGCGGTGAACGGGCCGACCTTCAGGTCGTTGAAGACCTTGGGAACCAACTCGGCGTTCTTGCTCAAGGCCGACTCCGTGGGAATGGCCGCTTCGACCGCCGCGCCGAAGGTTCAATCCACCAACCCGCTTTTCGACACGAATTGTAACAGCGGGCAGCGTGCGCCGGCGTCGATGTTGTCGAAGCCGCACGTGGTCTGGCCCGCCGCTCGGTCGCGCTCGTAGGGCACTTCCGCTTCGAGGGTCATCAGCCCGAACCCCTTTTCCACTTCGGCCTTCACGACATCGCTCTTGGCGCCGTGCGCCTCCGTGTGGAGCCAATCCAGCCGCGCCTCGGCCGGTTCCAAATCCGAGTCGTCCACCAGGAACGGTTCGGGGAAGACGCCCTGGCCGTATGCGCTGCGGCGGTCCAGCCAGCCGAAGAGGCCGTGTCGCGTCGCCGCCGGCTCAGAGATGGCCGCGGCAGTTTGTGCATTCGCCGACGAGGCGCGGTTGAATCCAATCGGCAGCGCGCAGAGGCAACCGGCAAACAGAATGTGTTTCATGCGGCAAGGCTATCCGGCGGACGGAACCCGCGCTTCCGGTCCCTTGCCATTTATTGTCGGTCGCTTGCCAGAAAGTGGTGAGTCGGCTTCTCCCTCACAAAACCATCCCAGCACGCCTCTTGTGTCGGCGTCTTCAACGGAGTACAGCCCCGGACAACAACCCATCGTCTGACAGAAGGCCTGGCTGAAATGGCTCAAGCTGGAATAACCCACCTCCAGCACCGCCTCGGTCACGTCATGTTTGCCGCTCCTGAGCAGCTCCGCCACCCGTTCCATGCGCAGCTTCCGCAGATATTGCGGAATGGTCATGCCCATCTCTCGCGATCAGTTGCAGGGCCTTGCCCTGATACCACAGCCGGCGCGCGCCTTGAAACGAGGGCGGATGCGGCATTTGCCGGGCCAATTGCTCCTGCTCGCTGGTCAGGCGGCGGACTGGCCCAACGCCCGCGGGACACACGGCGTCCAGCACGACCCGCTCGACCAAGGGATGAAGCGCGCCGCCGCCCTGCAACAGGTGATGGCGGAGGAACCTGCGGGAAAACCCAACCGTAATGAACTGGTGTCGCTCTCCTGCCATCAGGCAAGCCCGCAATTCGCTCTTTCCGGTCGCGTAGCACCCCGCCGTCAACGGCTCAAAGCTCACACTGCCGGCCCGGTGGTGGATGAACCCATTGCCCGCCAGATTCAGACGGAGCTCCAGGCTCTCGGCATGAAAAGAGCCCGCCCAGTCAAGAGTCTCGCCCGCCTCAAAATCGTGCCACTCAATGCAGACGCCCGGTTCATCGAGGTTTCCGTAGAGCCGGCGCGAACTACTTGGCGGGGGTTGCGAGGCCCGCCCGTCCATCGCCAAGACCCTCGCCTTCCCACGGACGGTCGGTCCAGCGGTGGCTGGGGTCGGCGTCCAGGCTGGCAGGAGGCACTGAGGGTGCGGCCGGCACCGAAGAAGCGGACAGTTTTGGGTGCGCATTCTGCGCCGGCGCTCAAAACGTTACCATCGCCTCCAAATCCCCCGCCGACCCCTCTGCCACCCTTAGCCACACTCAGCGCCATCGGTGCGGATGCGGAACCAGAACGCCAAGCGACAATGCCCGAAATCCAACAAAACACGCTCTACCTGACCACTCCCGCCAGCTACACGTGGCCCGCGACCACCTCACCCTCCAGGTCGAGGTGCCCGTCTATCCCGATGACCTCCCGCCCGCCGAGCACACCCGCGAGCGCGCCTCGGATTGGCGCAAGCTCTCCGTCCCCATGCACATGCTCGAATCCGTCTGCGTCTCTGGCGTCAGCACCCTCAGCCCGCCCGCCCTGGACCTGTGCTGGGAGCATGGTGTCGCCGTCAATTTCCTGAGCGCGTTCGGCCACTTCCACGCCCGCATGACCGGCGTCGCCGACACCAGCGCCACCCTATGTCGAACGTAATTCCGCGCCGACGACGACCTCGCCAAATCCGCCGCCATCGCCCGCCAAATCATCGCCGGCAAACTCCAGAACAGCCGCAACTCCCTGCTCCGCGCCGCCCGCGAAACCGACTCCCCCGAAGAACGCGCCCGCAGGCGATAGCCGACTAGCGAGGCTTCGCCTCAGACCTCCCAAGGAGGCCCCTCTTCACGTTGAATTCCTTTGTCCCCATTCCCTTGTCAGGCTCATTTGTGGACACGGGTCGCGAGAGGCGGCTCAGGAGGATCAGACAAAGCAATCCAGACAAAGGAATTGTTGTGAAGGCGTTGGTCCTGGCCCACCATTGGGCTTCGGCTTGGTCCGGCGTGCGGCGGACTCGGCCAATCGCAAATCGAAAATCACTTATGTCACCCAAAGTGTAACGATCGCGTAATGGTTACATTTTCTCTAACCCCCTCCCTCCCAACCCCTTCCACAAACCAAAATCCGCCGTCGCGTAACACCTCACCCTGCTTTGAGGGCCGTGTTCCGAAATCCCGGGTCAGCAACCAAAATACATAACAATATGAATTCCGCGCCTTCAACCAAATGCCCCCTTCAGAAAGGGGCCTCTCCCCCGAAACCCTCAAAATCATCACCGAACAGCTCAACCTCGTATGACAATGCAAACCCCCGTTCAACTAACTGCAGCCAAGTTTAGCCAAAAACATGCCACCACACCCCCGCGATACAGCCGGCATACCACTCGGCACTACGACTGTCACCGGCCGGGCACTGCCCTTCAATTAGGTGGGATTCCCAGTCTCTTGCTCTTGCTCATGCTCTTACTCTTGCTCTCTAAGTTGCTCTGGGTGACCAGGATCATGAGCAAGAGCAAGATGGGGGTAGCTCCTTTGCTTAATTCAATGCCAATGCACCGTCCATGTGAGAACCCGATGTCCAGGGATTTCGGAAGGTAGTCTGAATTCCGACTTTTCGGGGGTCGCCTTTGAAAAAATCGGCGGTGGCGCGGGCCGACCGCTTCCC
>JAJYHY010000100.1 GCA_021784555.1 bacterium | reverse complement strand
ACCTGGCGCTACGGTTACGAACCGCTGCTGCTGGAAAGCTTCGTGGAGGGGCCCCGCTTTTCCGGCGCCTCCTACCGCGCCGCCAATTGGATACGGGTCGGAACAACTCAAGGGCGAGGCAAGCTGGAGAAAAAGCACCAGTCAGTCCTCCCGCCTAAAGACATCTGGATTTATGCCTTGCACCCCGGTTTCCGGCAGATCCTGCGCGCTACGCCCTGACCTTCTCCCCAGGCGGGGTTTACCGAATGTTTACATTCCGTTCTGACCCCGCTACGGGCGGGAGCCTATGGGTACCTCGCTGGAGCGGTTGGGACGGCGGTCCACCGGAACGCAGCGTAAGCGCGTGGGGGGAGTCGCCGCTGGGCAAGAAGCGGGCGGCCAGCCAGGGTTCCTTCACCCCCCCCAAAAAAATCGCAAGACCGACGAACGACAAAACCGGGCTTGACAACGGGCGAGCACAGGCAGAAACCGCTCTTGTGAACTTGGCGGGACGGGCACCTTGCGGCGCCCGGGGGCTAGAGAGGACGCGAATAGGAGCCGCCGTTGATCTAACGGTTTTGGGTCAACGCTGGGCAGTCAGAATCGGGGCGTGGGCCGGAGGTCGGCATCACACTCACCTTTGAGGAGCTTGATTATGTCAAAACATCTCAGCTATATCGGGCTGTTCGTGGGACTGGGACTCGCTTGCGCCGACGCCGGGACAGCCGGGCTCATCTATCGCAATCCGCGTCCGTTCGATGTGACGTACACCTTCGAGTTGGAACCCGACCCGGCGAAGATTGATCGCGCCAAGGATCTCAAGGTGTGGCTGCCACTGCCGCGGGAATGGGAGTCGCAAAAAGCGGTCAAAATCCTGTCCATCACGCCTAAGCCCGACGCCACTTGGGAAGATCCCGAATTCGGCAATCGGATGGCCTACTGGGACTTTGGACGGCGCCCGGAGAAACCCGTTTACACGGCGCAGGTCCACTTCCGGCTGGAGGCCTACGACGTGGAGGCCAACGTGGACCCCGCCAAGGTGGGGGCGTACGACAAGACCAGCGCGGATTACCGCCTTTACACCCGCAGCGAACGGGCAATCTGCATTACGCCCAAAGTGCGGGAGTTGGCAAAGGAAGCGGTGGGTGACGAAACCAATCCGTATTTGCAGGCCCGGCGCATCGCTCAGTTTGTCTATCGCAAGGTCCACTACAAGATCCTGGACTACGAGCGTGGGCGCGGGATTCAGTGCCTGCTGGATTATCCGGAAAAGGATCCGAAGACCGGGGAAGTGTACTATGAGGGCTGCTGCAACCAGAGAAGCGCATTGGCCGTGGTCATGTGCCGGGCGGTCGGAATCCCCGCGCGATGTGTTTCTGGATTTGTTGGGTGGGAGCCCGGGTTGCCGCTCAAGGCGCCATACTCCTTTGAGACGAACCTGCTGTCCGGCCAATGGGCGGGCGCGCGATATTTCGGACGGGCGATGCCTCACATGTGGTCCGAATTCTACATCCTCGAGTACGGCTGGGTCCCGGACGTGCGTTTGTTGGGTTATCCCTGGAAGGAACGGTTGATTTTGAGCAAGGGTCAGTTAATGAGGTCGTCATATTTCCTTTACACGCGCTCAGCGCGCTTGGCGCTGACAGGCGCAGATCGCCCCGGAATTGCGGAGCCATACGCCGGAGAGGCTTCGTCCCAGGCTTTGGGGGCAGACGCACGGGGCCTGTTCGACCCGGGCACAAATCGCAAATCGCAAATCTAAAATCGCAAATCGGCTTCACCTTGATCGAGATCCTCGTCGTCATCGCTGTCATCGCCATTCTCGCCGCCCTGCTCCTGCCCGCCATCAGCGCGGCCAAGAACAAGGCCCAATCCATCGCTTGCCTCAACAACGTCAAACAGCTCCAGACCGGCTGGCTCATGTATGTGAATGACAACAACGACCGCGTCCCGCCGAACAAGTCGGCCCTCGTCCAGGGCACCTGGCGCAGTTCGCCCGATTCCTGGATCCGCACCAGCAACGCCCCTTACGACGCCACCTTCGACAACATCAAGAAAGCATCGACGACGCCCATTTCCTGACCTGGCCCGACCCGGACGACCGCTGCTGGGTCAACCTGCCCGCTGGGCGGCATGGAAACGTTGGCATCCTCTCCTTCGCCGACGGGCGGGTGGAGCGGTGGAAATGGAAATGGCCCAAGCAGTTCAAGAAAAAGCAAAGCTACTGGAAGCGGGCGGCGGTCTCCTCTTAGACCATGATGGCGGCTTCCTTCCGCGGGAGGGCCGCCTCGACAGGCTGCTCCCGCACAAGCATTCGGGCGCGCCCGAAAGTATCGAGGCGGAAGATGTTCTTGAGGATGGGGGCGCGTTCGTAAGGGCGCCCTTGTGGCGAGCGCGCCGTGAGCAATTGGTAGAGGTGATCGATAATCCACGCCGCCTTTTGGTCGGTGGGTGAATTCGCCTCGTGCTGATGGAAAATAGCGAGATCGCGCGCGTTGCCAAAATCGCCCTCTCTTAACTGAAACGGACCGACCAGTCCTGCCTTCAAGTCACCCGGCGGAGCATTTACGTATTGGCGGTGCGAAAGCAGGTCGCACAGCAGCAGCCGAGTCTCCGGCAGATCGCAAGCGGCGCAGGCCTCGAGCAGCGCCGCCACCAGGCGTTCATGCTGGCTCGTCTGGCCCGCCGCGAAGCTTTGCCTCACAATCAGCACCGTCTCCGGATACAGCGGCGCCAGTTCCCCGCCGGTCGCCACGCAGATTCCACTGCCCGCCTCAACGGCTACCGAGTTCCAGGGCTCGCATCCGCAAAACCCGTCCAGGTAACCCAGCTTCAGAATCGCATACATCTGCTCCGGCGGCACCGGGACAATCCGAACCTGAGTCTCCGGATCGATTCCTCCCGACGCCAGCCAATCCCGCAGCACAAATGCCTCCGGAGAATAGGCAAAACCGGCGCCGATGGTGAGCGTATGTTTGCCCCACCTTTCGTGGATATACTGACGGAGGGTGGGCAGGTCACGGACTCCCTCCTCCCACAACTGGCGCGAAATGGTAATGGCGCTGCCCTGCAGGCTCAAAACCATGGCGCTGACGCAGGAGCATGGGTCGGAGTCCAAACCGAGGTTGGCGAGAAATGGAAGCGTTGCCGGGGCCTGGGCCGCATCCAATTCACCATTGATGACCTTGTCGCGAATGTGCGCCCAGGAAGCCTCGCGGCTGAGTTCAACCTCCAGCCCGTATTTGGCGAAGAGGCCGTATTCCTTGGCGTACACCAGCGGGGCGCAACCGCTTCCCGGCATGAACCCCAGTTGCAGAGCTTCTGTGCTCCTGAAGAACTTTGCTCGATTCAATTTCATAACCGATTGACTGGTTTGGCATTTCGTAGCTGCAAGGATGGCGCCCCGGAAGGGGTCCTTTCGCCATCCAAGTGGCTACGCCACTTCAATCTCGGCTAGTAGCAGTCATCGCGCCAAAGTGCGCTCCATTCTCCAAGAAATGCCTTCGAAACAGACAAGATGCTCCTTTGCCCTGGGTTCGGTGCAGCCCGGCGCCCTTTTCTACCCATGAAACGGCCCCGCCCGGAGTCACCATGGCTGGTCCAAATTGGGCAGGCTGGCTAAAAGGAGCAACCGCCGGGACCCAGCGGATGGGGAGAGTGAGGACGCAGTGACGGAGAGACCCGCGGGAAGGAACTCTTGCGGCGAACGCGGCCGTACTCTATGGTGAGCGTATGAAGACTTTGACTGTAACCGAAGGCAGAGGCCGCCTTGGCTATTGGCTGCGCCAAGCGGTGCAGGGCGAGGACATTGGTTTCCTGTTCGAGGGGAAGGTCGTGGCCTTGCGCCCGGTGGACGTTTATTCGGGTGATTATGCCTTGCAGGAATACGGCCTGAGCAAGCAAGAGATGGCGATTGGGGAGAAGAAGATTGCGCGGGAGATTGCATCCGCCCGAGCGCGCGGTGAGATCAGCAAATTCACCGGCTCCAGGCATGATTTCGATTGAGTTGACCCACCGTTTCAAGCGGATTGTACGGGAGCGCGGCCGCCAGAAAGAGGTCTCCGCGAGTCTCAAACTGGTGCGGGAGGGCTTTGGCAACCCGCACGCGCATGCGGGAATCTCCATCCGTAAACTCGGAACCGATCTTTACGAATGCCGGGTCGGGCTGGATTGGCGCCTCATTTTTCAGGCGCGAAAAGGCGTGCTGGCCTTTGACTTCGCCGGCAACCATGACGAGGTTCAAAACTACCTTCGCGGGCAACGGTAAGGGAATATCAACTCAACCACTGGCTATGGCGAAAGGCTACACCGCCTCACCCGCTCGTCTGCCTGCCCCCGCAGTTTGGCGCCCTCACGCCTTCAGCCCGCTCAAGTCCGCCACGAACTTCTCCTTGGCATCCATCATTTCGTCCCAGGTAACGACGGTGTTCTTGTAGGCGGCGGTGCGACCGAGGATGGTCGTGAGGTTGCTGCGCACGCTGGGGGGAACGGTCGGGTTGGAGCAGTCGCCATTGGTGACCACGTCGTGGAAGGTGGCGATGTTTGTCACGGCGCCGTCGGTGTAGAGGTCGCCGGTGCTGCCCTGGCTGCGGAAGTCGCGGGTGTGAACGGTGACGGGGCCGCCGTAGTGAGTATCAACGGTGCCGTTCAGGCCATAGAGGCGGCAGAGAATATCGTCATAGCCGAAGCCGGACTGATGCGAGTTGAAGCTGACCGTGGTCTTCTCAGGGTAATAAAAGATGACCGCGAAGTGGTCCCAGCAGTTGCCGATGAACGGACGGGTGCGCCCGCCGGCGCCGTAGGCCCGCATCGGCTGGGCGTTGATCATCCAGGACGCCACGTCGATCGCATGAATGTTCTGTTCGGTAATGACGTCGCCGGACAGAGTCCGATCGATGGCCCAGGCGCGCAGACGCAGTTCCCGGTTGCCGGGGTCCCGGCGCACCGCGTCATCGAGGTCCTGGAACATCAGCGAGCACTGGTAGTCTGCTTCGACGAGGATGGTCTTGCCCAACTCGCCGGCATGCACGCGGGCGACCGCCTCCTGGTACAGCTTGTTGGCCCGCGTCTGGAAATCGACCAGGAAACACTGTCGCTTCTCCGTCGCCTTCTGTCCGCTGGCCTGCACGCTCAGGCATCCGGGCACATCGACGCCAATCGGCTTGGCCAAATAGACGTGTTTGCCGGCATCTACGGCGGCGGCGGCGTGCTCGGGATGGAAATAGGGCGGGCTGAGAATCATGACGGCATCGAGCTTCTCTTCGAGGAGGCGCTTATAGGCGGAGAGCGTCGTGAACCGCTTGGAGGCCGGCACCTGCAGTTTCTCGCCTGCGTGGTCCACACGGTCGGGAAAGTAATCCGCCAACGCCGCCAGGTTGTAGCCCCCATGCTTTTGGAAGAGGCCGGCTATCCAGGTGCCTCTGCCACCGCATCCAATCAGGCCAATGTCGATCTTGGAATTGGCCTCGGAGCCGCGCACCAATTCCGGTTGGAGCATGGTGAAGGCCACCATCGTGGCGCCCGTCCCGGCCAGGAATCGGCGGCGGGTCATCGGCGAAGCAGGTGTTGGGCTCGGTTCAGAAGGAGCGTTGTTCTTAATAGTCATAATAACTGTTGTTTGGTTTGCTGGGCTGGTTAATCCTCGACGCCGAAACGCAGCACGGTCGTCGAGCGAAAGGTTTCACCCGGGCGGAGGATGGTTGACGGAAAATTCGGGTGGTTGGGTGAATCAGGAAAATGCTCCGTCTCCAAGGCCAAACCCAAGTGCCTGGGATAAGCATAGCCGTGAGGGCCCTCGAAGGCACCCGTGGGGAAGTTGGCGCTGTAGATCTGCACGCCGGGCTGAGTCGTAAACACCTCCAACGTCCGGCCAGACTTCGGGTCCTTGAGTTTGGCGCAGAAGGTCAAATCGCCCGGCTGCTTGTGGTTGATCACCAGGCAATGATCGTAGCCGCCAAATTGCTTTCCCGTGATCTCCCCGATGCGCGAGCCGATGGTGTGCGGGGTGCGGAAATCCAGGGGTGTGCCGGCCACCGGCGCCATTTCACCGGTGGGGATCAGGGCGGCATCGGTAACCAAATACTTCGACGCGTTGACCATCAGCACTTGGTTCAGGACGGTTCCCGAATACGCGCCCGCCAGGTTCCAATAGGCATGGTTGGAGAGGTTGATCGGCGTCGGCTTATCCGTCGTTGCCGAATACTCGATTCTCAATTCGTTGCGGTTGTTCAACTCGTAACGCACGGTGCAATGCAGGTTGCCGGGATAGCCTTCCTCACCGTCCTTGCTCGTGTAGTGGAGCTTCAGCGCCACAAAGTCCCGCCCCTGGACTGGCTGGGGATGCCACACGCGTTTGTCGAATCCCCTGAACCCGCCATGGATGTGATTCGTGCCGCTGTTGCGGCTCAGGTGGTAGCGCCGGCCATCCAGGGTGAAGCTCGCCCCGGCAATCCGGTTTGCGAACCGGCCCAGCAGCGCGCCAAAGCACGGACTCTTCTCCTCGTAATCCGCCAGGGTTGGGCGATTCGCCGTGACATTGGCAAAATGGCCCTCGCGGTCTGGCGTCTCGACCGAGTAGATGATACCGCCGTAGGTCATGACCTTGACCTTCAAACCCCCGGCGTTCTCCAGCGTGAACAACTCCACAGCCTGCCCGCTTCGGGTGTTCCCAAACGGCTCCCGACGGATGCTTGGCTGGCCCGCGGGGCACTTCGCCAGGCTTAGACCAAGTCCCAAACCGAGCAGGCTGAGCCAGCGGAAGAGCGGCGGCGAGACGTGATGCTGGATTTTCACTGAGCGGAGTCTATGCGCGGCCGCGCCGGCAAGCAAGACCGTTCCGCGGCACGTCACGATCAAGAGTCGGCGCTTTTCCCATTTGCGGGACGAACGGATCCCATTAGCGGGACGGGATGACGCCAAGTCACTGTGCTGTCCACCCCTGCCGTATCTGCATCTTCCACATAACCAACGAGTTGCGCAAAGACCGCAGACATTGGCATAAATACTGCGATAGACTAATGCAGACCTCGGCTCTCGAAGAGCCGAGAAATCAATCGCCGGTTTGTGCAAAGCGCGTTTTAACCTATGCCTAAAGACCCGATGAAAGTGCGGAATGAACAGTGCCCGATAAAGTGGGTCGAGGTGAAATTGAGAATTGCCGGGTTCTTGTGCCGGGTGATTCACGTCCCCAAGTGTTTTCCGTGGGAAGGGCCTGGGCAGCCTTTCGTCCAGACCCTGGGAAATCGCAAGTCGCAAATCTAAAATTGCAAATCCGAAGGCCATGATTCCATTTCCCTCCGCCACGTTTCGACCCCATGCACTTGAGGATTTGCTCCGGGACCTGGCTTTCGCCGCCCGGATTCTAGTCCGCAAACCTCGTTTCTGTTTGGTTATTATCGCGACTCTCGGATTGGGAATTGGGCTGACGACGAGCATGTTTAGCCTGGTCAGCGCGGTGTTGCTGGCCCCCTTGCCTTACCCCGCTCCCGGGCGGTTGGTGGAGGTGATGCAGGATTGCAAGTTTCCCGGCAGCTCTTGGACCTTGCTTGATTTCTTGGAACCCCGAGAAATTCTGGCCTGCGAGAAGGAGAATAAGGAGTGCGCCGGGGTCGCCGCATACATCTCCAACGAAAAGACCCTCGCCGGGGGTGGTGAACCCCAGTCGGTGAAGTGCGGCGAGATCTCGGCTTCCTTTTTCCAGGTCTTTGGCGCCCGCCTGGCGCTCGGACGCGGGTTTCGGCCAGAGGAAGATCGTCCGGGCGGTCCGGCGGTGGCCATTCTCAGCTACGGCTTGTGGCAGGGCCGATTTGGAGGGGCGGCGGATATTGTGGGCCATTCGATCAGTTTGGACCAGAAGTCTTACACGGTAATCGGCGTGCTCGGCCGTTCGTTTCGGTTCCGGGAGAGGTACGATGTCCTCGTCCCCCTAGCCTTGCCGCATCGCAAGTTCACGGTGGCGCATGTCACGGCCAGGCTCAGGCCGGGGGTCAGCCTCAAGCAAGCCCAGGTCGTCTTGAATGGCATCTATCAGCGGGTGCTCCGCCCGGCGCCCGGGGGCGGAGGGCAGGTGCAACTCAAGCCTTTGGACGAGGTGTTGGTCGGCAATGTGAGGCAAAGCCTGCTGGCCGTTCTGGCCGCCGGCGGGTTTATTCTGCTGATTGCCTGCGTCAATGCCGGCAACATGCTGTGGGCCAGAGGGGTGGAACGTTCGAAAGAGATGGCCGTCCGGTTGAGCCTCGGCGCGGGACGGTTGCGGCTTATCCGCCAATTGCTGACGGAGAGCCTGCTCCTCTCAGCGTTGGGAACGGGCCTGGGCCTGCTGCTCGCTTATGCCACTCTGGCTCTGTTGAGGCCGTTGACCGCCGGATTGCCGGCCATCACTCCCATTGGCTTGGATCACCGAGTGCTGGGCTTCGCGGTGCTGCTCACCCTGGTCGTGGCGGTGCTTTTCGGATTGGCGCCCGCCTGGCTGGCCTCGCGCGTTGAGCTCAACGACGCGCTGAAGCCGGGCGGTTACGGCGGAGGCGCGACCCGGCCGAAGCAACGCCTCTTAGGCCGGTTGACTGTCGTTGGCGAGGTGGCCTTGGCGCTGATGCTGGTGCTGGGGGCAGGTCTGTTTGCCAAGACTTTCCTCCACCTTCGGCATGTCCATCTGGGGTTCAATCCAGATCACATTCTCACGGTGACGATCAAACTGGATAAGAAACGGTATCCGGACGCGGCATCACAGGTTGCCTATTTCCAGCGGGCCATAGCGAGGCTGCGCGCCCTGCCCAGCGTTGAGTCGGTGGGCGCCGGCAATTCGACACCCTTTCAGCCGCACTGCGATCAGCAGGGCGTGGGTATAAGGCTCTCGAACGGGGGAGCAGTGTGGTTTAAGTGTGGCGATGTCAGCGAGGATTATTTTCACACGTTGGGAATTCCCTTGAAGCGAGGCAGATGGTTCGGCAAGGAGGACCCGACGGGGAAGCGGATCCCATTAGAGGCGGTTGCAAGCGAGAGCTTCGTTCGAGCGCACTTCCCGGGCGAGGACCCGATAGGCAAGCGTTTCTACTTCTCAGTCATCATCGGAGTGGTGGGTGACGTCCACCTCTGGGCAGGGACGCCGCCTCAACCGCGACTGTTCTGGCTCTACCGGCAGCAAATGTTCCTGGGCGGGGTTTCCTCCATGACGCTAGACATCAAGACGCAAGGCGATCCGATGAAGTTGGCCCCCTCCGTGCGCGGCGTGCTTTGGAATCTCGACCGGTCCCAGCCAACAGGAGAGATCACGACCTTAAGTCACCAAATCGCGGCCTCCTTGGGTCCGCAGCGGTTGAACGCGTTGCTTTCCGGAGGTTTGGCGCTGCTGGGCTTGGTCCTGGCGCTGCTGGGCATTTATGGCGTTGTCTCCTTCGCGGTTATCCAGCGCACGCATGAAATCGGCGTTCGGATGGCCCTGGGCGCTCAACGTGGAAACGTGATCCGCTTGGTGCTCGGCGAAGGGTTGGTGCTCGCCATCGCCGGTTCGTTCTTTGGCTTGTATGGGGCCTACTTGGCAGGCGGTCTGATCTCGCGGGTTTGGAACGTTGGCTCGGTAGATCCGCTCGCTATGGCCCGCGGAACATTATTGCTGGTGCTCGCCGTCATGGCGGCTTCCTATCTGCCCGCGCGGGCGGCCAGTTCCGTTGATCCCACCATCGCACTACGGAGTGAATAAACAACGAACCAGCCCTCAACTCCCCAACCAAATCGCAAATCGCAAATCTAAAATCGCAAATCCATTATGGACATAGCCCGACCAGATATTGCCCGGAAGAAGCGCCGCCAGCGAATCGCCTACTCGGTCGCGGCCCTTGGCGTGCTGGCCGCCATCACCATCGGCTTGTCCCGCCTGAAGCCTGCCGCGCCACTCGTTGAAAACGTCTGGTCGGACACTGTCAAGCGCGGGCCATTCCTCCGCCAGGTTCACGGCAACGGGACACTAGTGCCGGAGCAGACCCTTTGGATTCCCACACAGAACGCGGGCCGGGTCGAACGCATTTTTGTGTTGCCGGGCACCGCCGTCAAGGCGGACACCGTGCTGGTCGAGTTGAGCAATCCGGAAGTCAAACAGGCGGCCTTCGACGCCGAGTGGGCGCTCAAAGGGGCCGAGGCGCAGTTGACGAACCTGTTGGCGCAACTGGAGACGAAGCGGCTTGACCAGCAGTCGGCGGTTGCTCAGGCGGAGGCCAGTTACAGCAGCGCCAAGCTCAACTTCGAGGTTGATGACAAACTGGCCAGGCTCGGTCTCGGCAAGGACGTTGACCGGAAGCAGAGCAAGATTGCGGCGGACGAATTGGCCAAGCTCCTCGCTATCCAGAAAGAGCAGGCGAAAATCAGCGTGAATGCCAACAACGCCCAGTTGGCGGTCCAGGAAGCGACCGTCGCCCAACTCAACGCCAAACTCCAGCTTGCGCGCCAGGAGGTCGATGCCCTCCAGATTCGAGCGGGAATCGACGGCGTCTTGCAGAAGCTGGGCGACCCGACGGTTTCCACCCTCCAGGTCGGCCAGCAACTTGGCGCCGGCGCGACGGTGGCGCAGGTGACCGACCCGACCCGGCTCAAGGCCCAAATCCAAATTGCCGAGACCCAGGCCAGGGACGTTCAACTGGGCCAACCCGCCGAAATCGACACCCGCAACGGGATTATCCCCGGCCAGGTGATGCGCATCGACCCCGCCGTGCAGAACGGAACGGTTACCGTGGATGTGAAACTGGAGGGGCCTTTGCCCAAAGGCGCCCGCCCGGACCTGAGCGTCGATGGGACAATCCAACTCGAGAAGCTCGAAAACGTGCTCTACGTCGGCCGCCCGGTCCAGGGCCAGCCCGAAAGCACCATCGGCCTGTTCAAGCTGGTGGATGGAGGCAAGGAAGCCATGCGCGTGCCGGTTAAGCTGGGGAGCGGTTCCGTGAGCACGATTGAGATCTTGAGCGGCCTCAAAGCCGGCGACCAGGTGATTCTCTCGGATATGTCGGCCTACGATTCGTACGACCGAGTGAGATTAAGGTGAGGCTCAAATTGCGGTATGAGCGAAGGAATTTGCGATTTTAGATTTGCGATTTGCGATCTGGGGGCGGGACGGCGAACCGCGCGAGCGGGGCGGCTTGCCCGCCAATTGGGTTGCGTTACTGCCTCCAGGTTTGGGCCGTTTCCGATTGCAGATCGCAAATCAAAGATCCCACCTCCCGTGCCCCCACGGGCGAGCTTAAGTTCGCCATTCGGAGCTTCAGGACGGGCGTGGCGCTGCGGGGCGGGGCATAACCACAAGGCTCAATCCGGGAATATCCTTGGAATGCTTTTCGTTAAACGTCAGCAATTTGAGTTTGCGCCGGACTGCCTGAGCCGCGAGCCAGAGGTCCATCGCGCGAACCGTGTCGATCAGGAAGCCCACGGATTGCGGAGTTCGCGCAGTGTGTCTTGCCGAGATTCGCGAGACTTAACGGAATCCAGCGCTTTTGCCAGCGCGCAGCCTGCTCTTTCACCGAGCGCCGCGTGCAGGTCGTCAAAAACCCCCATCGCGGTTCGGGGCTGCGGCTCGGGGAGGATGCTGGCAATGGGCCGCCCACCACGAGTCACGACCACTTCCTCACCCCGCGATTCGACGGCGGCCCAGGTCTTGGGAAAGTTGCGCGACAAAGCGCCGTATGAGAGTACTTTCATCAAGGCCAACGTAGCTGCCCGGGGGCGGCGTGTAAAGCCCCTGCGGAAGCAGATTTGCGATTTTAGATTTGCGATTTGCGATTTAAGGCCAAACCCTGGTTTGATGCCGGGGTCGTGCTCACGCAGGAAAGCGACGGTCGAAATCGGGGTGGTCACCGATCCAGACCCACAGCCAATGATCTCCGTCTCGCCGAGCCACGGCTCGATAGTTCTGGGTCACGCGCACGGACAACGCGCAGGCGTCGCTCCGGAGCCGCTCCAGGTGCAGACTTGGATGACTCGGGTTTCGTCGAAACCTGTGGTACGCGGCCCGAGCTTGTTCGCGAACCTCAGGCGGCAGGGCTCCATAGAGCCGCCAGAAACCGGCGGTGCCGTGCGAACTCACGAGTGGCGATCGAACTCTGCCTCGGAGGTCTCCGGGCAGGAGGCTGGATCCCGTTCAAACTCGGCTCGGGCCTCGGCCAGCAGTGTGCTCAGTGCCGGTCGCGGACGCGGGTCCTGGATAATGCGCTCCCACGCCGCATCGCCGTCCAACTCCGGCAACAGTTCTGGTATCGACGCCGCCAATTCCCGCCGTTCGTCCGCGGAGAGCGTCCGGATGGCGTCTCGAATTGCTTGTACCGTGCTCACAAAAATAGAATACGGCTCAGGCGGGGCGCTGACAAGCCTCCATCACCGGGAATGGAAGCGGAGACGCCAAGCACACCTCCGGGGGCCGCGACGCCAGGCAGGTCCGCCGCCGCGTCCCGTGCGTGCGGCGCAACGGCCCCGCCCAATCGTAAGCCGCAAATCTAAAGCCACAAATCCCATGATCCCATGAGTGACCTCAAATTTGCCTTTCGCCAAATCCGCAGAAACCCGGGCTTCGCGATCGTGGCTGTGCTAATTCTTGCGCTGGGCATCGGAGCGACAACGACGATTTTTGGTATTGTCTATCCCGTGGTGTTACGCCCGCTGCCGTTCGCGGATTCAGAACGGCTCGTGGCAATCTGGACTCATACGGCACAAGTTCAACGCCTTCCGATGGCACCCGCTAATTACCTCGATTTGAGGTCGCAAAACACGGTATTCGAGGGCGTCGCAATCTTGGGCCGCGGTGGCAGTCGCAACCTGAGCGGCAAGGGCGAACCAGAACGGGTTCTGGCGGTCCCCATCGGTGCGAACCTGTTGCCGCTACTGCGGGTGCGCCCCGTTTTGGGCCGGGGCTTCACGGAACATGAGAGCCAACCCGGTCGGGATCGGGCTGCCATCCTGAGCTACGGCTTTTGGCAACGGCGCTACGCCGGAGACCCGAGGATCATCGGAAAGACCATCCGCTTGGATGGCGTCCCCCACACCGTCGTCGGAGTGATGGGTGCCAAGTTCCAGTATCCGAGCCGACAGGTTCAAGTGTGGACGCCGCTGATGATCGATCCGGGCGACTTACGAACCCGGACCGGCTTCGACTACCTCTGTGTAGCGCGGCTCAGGCGGGGCGCTACCCTGAAACAAGCGCAGATTCAGGTGAATGTCATCGCGACTCGGCTGGAGGAGCGATATCCCATGAAAAACAGGGACGTGGCATTCAGTGTCACGCTCCTGCGGCGGGATATTGCCGGTGTGGCGCAAAGGCCGTTGGTCATGTTGCTGGGCGCGGCCCTCGGGCTATTGTTCATTGGTTGCGGTAACCTTGCGGGCCTGCTCTTGGCGCGCGCGCTTGCGAAGAGTCGTGAGACGGCCGTTCGTTCCGCGTTGGGCGCGAGTCGGCGCAGGCTCCTTCGTCAGGCTGCGGTCGAGTTGCTTCCGATTCTGGCGCTCGGCTCGCTGGCGGGTATGCTCGCTGCCAGTTGGGGGCTGAAACTCATGATTCCGTGGTTGCCCTCCGCCTTGCCCAGGTTGGACGAAGTCCACGTGCGCCTGCCAGAGTTGGTGCTCAGCGGGGCTGTACAGTTTATCATTGGTGGCTTGGTCCTTCTATTGCCCGCAATGCAAACAGCCCGCACCGATTTGGTCGGCGGCCTTCGCGAAAACCCACGAACGTCAACGGCCGCACCGGCCAAAGCCGCGGTTCGGAAGCTTCTCGTTGTGGGCCAGGTAGCACTGACTTTCGTGCTCCTCGCCAGCACCGGCTTGCTGATTCGGAGCTTCACCGCGCTGGAAGAGGTGAAGCCCGGTTTTCGCCCTCGAGGACTCTTGACCCTGCATTTAAGGATTCCCCGCGACGAGCATGGCGGCGACGCTGGGGTGGCCGCATTCTGCAGACGAATTCTGGAACGAGTACGCGCGCTTCCCGGGATTGAGGCCGCCGCCATGGGAAACCGGCTTCCACTCGAGGGATCCTCGGGGTTATCGACAATCGAGTTTGAGCGGAGCAATCGGCGGCCCGGAGAAATCAAAGCCACCGACGAAACCACCGTCACACCCGATTACTTCCGCGCGATGGGCATCACGATGCTCCAAGGACGGTCATTTAGCGAACGGGATGCCACGGACGCGCCTCGAGTGCTGATAGTGGATGAGAGGGTCGCTCGTTTGGCTTGGCCGGGGAAGGACCCCATCGGCAGGCGTGTGCGCAGCGGGCCGGGCTCTCCGTGGGCTGAAGTGGTAGGCGTGGTCAGACACATCCGCCACGTAAGCCTCGCCCGCGATCACCGAATGCAAATCTATTGGAACTATCTCCAGCGCGTCAGAGACCAGATGGTATTGGTTGTGCGCGGTTCGGGTGACGCGCGGCGCCCTGTCAGCCTCGTCCTGAGTGCCATCAAAGCGGTGGATCCAGACCAACCGGCATGGGCGGTTCGCACCCTGACTGAGGTCCTGGACCAATCTCTGGCCATGCGCTTGTTTGCTCTGGTGGTGGGTTCGCTGTTCGCGATTTCCGCTTTGCTCCTTGCTATGCTGGGGATTTACGGGGTGATCGCGTGGGACGTCCGGCAGCGCACGCATGAGATCGGTATCCGCTTGGCGCTCGGGGCGCAACGCGGCTCTGTGCTGGCGCTCGTTGTGAGAGACGGGCTCAGGCTTGCCTGTACGGGAACCGTACTGGGGATCATCGGCGCCATGCCGTTGGCGAGGCTACTGCGCGGCTTGCTTTTTGGCGTCAGGCAGGCCGATCCGCTCACTCTCGCCGCCGTCGCCGCCCTGCTCGCCGGTGCCGCCCTGTTCGCCTGTTCGCTGCCAGCCCGCCGCGCGGCCGGAGTCGATCCGATGGAGGCGCTGCGTTATGAATGAAGGGATTTGCGATTTTAGATTTGCGATTTGCGATTTGGGGGCGGGACGGCGAACCGCGCGAGCGGGGCAGTTTAGCCGTCAATCGGGTTGCGTTCATGCCCTCACGTCTCGCCCGTTAAACCCAGTTGCAAATCGCAAATCCAATGTTGCAAGCCCGACCAACGTTGTGAGCCTCGCCCGGAATCGACCGCCGAAGAATGCTCGCTTCGTCCTGCTGGGAGCGAACGGTCCGATCTCACAAGAGCCTCTTGAATTCTTCCTCCGTCAGCCCGGCTTGCTTAAGAATTGCGCGGAAAGTCCCGCTGGGCACATCCGAGGTGTGCATGGCCACATAAGTTTGCCGTCCGTCGGGATGTCTCAAGACCACGTGCGAGCCCGACTGTCGGCGCACAGCAAATCCGGCTCGTTGCAGCCGGGCCAAGACTTCACGCGCTTTGTAAGGCATCGGGAACTTCCAAGGTCGAGAAGAACATCTCGCCGGGTGTCGGAACGGATTCGTGGTTGGCCCGTTTTTCCGCAATCCACTCCTGGAGCAAATCGCGAGCCGCTTCTCGAGCTCCCTCGATGCCCAACCCGTGCGTCGTCAGTCCGAGCGAGGGAATATGAGCGTAGTACTGGCCCCGCGGGAAGTCTTGCTCCTCAATGCGCTCAAACAGAATCCCGTAATTCATGCCGAAAGAATAGTCCCATCAGTTCGGCGGAGCAAGCCCGCGGCTTGCCGCGCGACCGGCAAGCAGCCCAATCGCAAATCTCAAATCTAAAATCTCAAATCTAAAATCTGAAATCCCGTGAACGACCTCAGATTCGCCTTTCGCCAATTGCGGAGAAACCCCGGGTTCACTACCGTGGTCGTGCTCACGCTTACGCTGGGTATTGGCGCCACCACCGCGATCTTCAGCGTTGTGGACGCGCTCCTTCTCCGTCCGTTGCCGTACCCAGACTCGGACCGCCTCTTGTGGATCAGTGAGCAGAGTCCACAGTTTCCCGAACTGGACATCTCCTATCCCGACTTTGTGGACTGGCGGAGGCAACAGAAGGTCTTCGAGCAGATCGGTGTTTACAACTGGGCGACCCTTAACCTGATGGGCGAGGGGACGCCTCTGCGGTTGCAAGCGGAGCGAATGTCGGCCAGCGCCTTCTCGGCGTTGCGCGTGCGGCCAGCCCTGGGACGCCTCTTCCGCGAGGACGAGGACAAACCGGGTGCAGCGCCCGTGGTGGTGCTGAGCTATGGGCTGTGGCAGAGCCGCTTTGGGGGGGACCCGGCCATTCTCAACCGCGCGATCAGCCTGGATGCAAAGCCTTACACCGTTATCGGGGTCATGCCTGCGCGCTTTAATTTCCCCGGCTACCTTTGGCGCCGCATAGATGTGTGGGTCCCGCTCGGCCAATGCGCGAACGAGGGGACTTATCACAAGCGCAGCGACCGCCCCGCCCTGCTCGGTGTAGCGCGATTGAAGCCGGGGCTTAGCTTGGCGCAAGCTCGCGCGGCGATGGAAACGATCGCCGCGCGTCTGCGCCGCCAGTATCCCGCGTCGAACAATAACGTTGGCGTTCACCTCGAACCATTGCTGGAGAGCCGGGTGGGCCCGGTGGCGCGCGCGGCGCTGTGGATGCTATTCGGCGCGGTGACGCTGGTCCTGGTCATCGCCTGCTCGAATGTTGCCAACCTGTTGCTGGTGCGGGCAGCGGCGCGGCGGAAGGAAATGGCCCTCCGTGCCGCGCTGGGGGCCGGAAAATGGGTCATTGCCCGGCAACTGCTCACGGAAAGCGTTGTTCTCGCCCTTGCGGGCGGGCTGTGTGGTTTGTGCCTGGCCCATTGGGGTCTGAAGGTGATCACCGCCATGATCGCCGCTGTCAGCCATAGCGCGAATCTGCTACCTGGGGAGATTGCCCTCAGTCCCAGCGTCCTCGGCTTTACGGCCGTCGTGAGCGTGCTGGCGGGAATCCTCTTTGGACTCGCCCCAGCTTGGCAGGCGGGCAGGGCTAACGTCGGAGAGTTCCTGAAGGGGGCCGGACGCTTTGTCACGCCTGGTCAAGGCCGCCTGCGCCGAGGCCTTGTCGTGGTCGAAGTCGCTTTGGCGCTGCCGCTCCTGGTTGGGGCGGGTCTGCTGCTGCGCACGTTCTATGGGCTGCGGACGCTGAATCCCGGGTTCAGCGCTCAGCGAGTGCTGAGTTTCCGCGTCAGCTTGCCTCAGAGCCGATACTCGACCGGCCGGAAGCAGACCCTGTTCTATCAACGCCTGCTGGGAAGGCTGCGTGGCTTGCCCGGCGTTCAATCCGCGGCGTTTGGCTCTCAGATTCCGTTGGGGAGGGAGGGGGAATGGCAAACGGGTTTCTTGATCGGCGGCCGGCCCGAGCCGCCGGCAGGCCAAGTGCCGTCCATGGACCTCACCGCGGCAAGTCCCGATTACTTTTCGGTGCTCGGCATACCGCTGCTCAAAGGGCGCTGCTTCAGGGAGGAGGACAACCGGGATTTCCTGCGCAGCCGAGACCTGGCCGGGCTGAGCGAGGGACAGCGCTGGGCGGCAGGCATCAACAAGATCATCATCGGCCAGGAGTTCGCCCGCCGATACTGGCCCAGCCAAAACCCCATCGGAAGACGGGTCATCCTGACCTGGGGCCCGAAGCCGGAGCGGCCGGTGCTGACGGTGGTGGGGGTCGTCCGCCGGGTGAAATTGCACTGGCTGAGCGAGCGCGGTGGGTTGGTTGAGGCCTACATCCCCGCCTTGCAAGCGCCGAACCCAGAGCGCGTGGTCATTCTCAAGACGCGGCTGGCGCCAGCCACCCTGTCTGCTGCCGTCCGCGAGCAGGTGCGGGCGCTTGATGCGGGGCTGCCGATCTACGACCTACAGACGGTGACCGAACTGCGGAATAACTCTTTGGCGCCCCAACGCCTCCTTCTGGTGCTACTGGGCGCCTTTGCGGGGGTCGGCCTCGCGCTGGCCGCCATTGGCCTGTACGGATTGGTCGCCTTTGCCGTTGCACAACGCACTCGCGAGATCGGCCTCCGAATGGCCTTAGGCGCCCAGCGGGCTGATATTCTGCGATTGGTGCTTCGGCAGGCGGGAACGCTCGTTGTTGTCGGGCTGGTCATCGGCATTCTGGGAGCACTCGCCTTGACCAGAGTCTTGAGCAGTTTGCTCTACAACATTACACCAACCGACCCCGCCACGTTTGCCGCTGTTTCGCTCCTGTTGGTAGCTGTTGGCCTGTTGGCCTGCTACATGCCTGCCCGGCGGGCGGCGAAGATCGATCCGATGGAGGCATTACGATATGAATGAAAAGATTTTCGATTTTGGATTTGCCCACTTTCTGTGTGAGCGGCTCCGCCGTGCAGCGCGGGCGATTCGCGGTTTAGAGGGACTTTTTCAGGATGTGCGCTTTGGGCTAAGGGGCTTGCGCAGGAGTCCGGGTTTCACCTTGGTCACCGCGCTTACATTGGCAATTGGCATTGGCGCCAACACAGCGATCTTCAGTCTGATCAGCCCCCTGCTCTTCAACACCGTCAAAGGAGTTCGCGACCCGGGCGCTCTGATGGCTTTTGATTTCCGGCCGAGCAACAAGCCCAGCCCGATGCCCGTATTTTCGTATCCGGATTTCCTGGATTTTCAAAATGGTTGCAAAGCGTTTTCGGGCATGGCTGCTTACCGCACCGCCGTTGCGACATTGGGCGCCGATGAACAGGCTAGAAAAATCCAGCTCACGATGGTTTCACCGAACTGGTTTCGGTTTTTGGGAGTTAGAATGCTTGCCGGGCGCGGCTTCGCGGAAAGCGAGGGCAAGCTTGCCGGCGCCGATCCCGTGGTGGTGATCAGTCAATCGCTCTGGAAAGGGCGGTACAGCCAAGATCCTTCGATTGTGGGCAAGGAGATTCGACTCAATGGGCATCCGTTCACGATCATCGGGGTCGCCGCTCCGTTTCGGGTTGAACCTCTGCTGACCTCCAATGCGTGGTTGCCGTTGACGATGCATCGGCAGATCGAGCCTCCCCTGGCGGAGGCGGCTGACTCGCACACCGACCCGCTGGTGGACCGAACCCGCTCGTGGGTGACCTGGATGGCTCGCCTCCGTCAAGGGGTCACTTTGGGAGAAGCGCGGGCCGCGGCGGACGCTTACTCGAAGAAGCTTGGCGCCGCCTACGGAAGGCGGGGAACTATGATGGGCGCCTACCCTCTCACCCTCTTTCCACAGGCGCAATACAACAGAAAACAAATGAAGCAGTTGGGAAACGTCGGCTTTTTCCTGTTCCTGCTATCTGGATTGGTGTTGGTGATCGCTTGCGCCAATATGGCCAACCTGTTCCTAGCCCGCGCAACTGGCCGCCGTCAGGAAATCGCGGCGCGGCTTGCGCTGGGGGCGACCCGTGGCCGGCTCGTCCGGCAGTTGCTCACGGAAGGTTTCCTTTTGGGGTTAGCCGGCGCTGCCGCCGGAGTTATCCTCAGCGCCTGGACAAGCGCGGGATTCGTCCGGTTCGTCAGTGAGGTCGCCTCGCGGTCAGCGTTTCCCTTGGAATTAGACACCGGATTGGATTGGCAAATGTTTGGCCTCGGATTGGCGCTGGCAGCGATAGCCAACCTCGTGTTTGCGCTGGTTCCTGCGATCCAAGCGACCCGTCCAGACTTGGTCGATGCGCTCAAAGGCCAGGCGGCGCCCAACAGGCCAGGGCTCCGGCGTTTGACCGGGCGCAACGTATTGGTCGTTGGACAGATTTCGATCTGTTTCGTGCTGCTCGTGGTCGCCGCATTATTTACGAAAGGCCTAAAGGCGGCGCAAAACGAGGACATGGGATTTGAACCCAACGGCCTTTTGGCGATGCCCATCGACCTCGATTTATGCAAGATCCCGAAATCTGTGGCGAGAACCCTGTATGATCAACTGCGGGAACGGTTGCAAAGTTTGCCGGGAATTACCGGAGTTGCCTTTGCCAGGCATTGCCAGGGCGATAATACCATCAGCGGCTTCGCTTGCACGGGCGGCGACCAGACGAACTCCTGGGCCTGGGGAAATGTGGTTACCCCTGGGTATTTCCATGTAATGAAGACTCCTATTCTGCGCGGAAGGGGGTTTGTCGCCGCGGATCTCTCAGGTCCACCGGTGGTGCTGGTCAACCAAAGTTTTGCCCGGAAATTTTGGCCTGGACAGGATCCTATTGGAAAGGAGCTGACGATTTATGAGTACTTGGGCCCCGCGGGCGCCGTTTCGGCCGAGGTCGTCGGCATGGCAAAGGACGGTCATTATCTGTCGTTGTATCAAAACGACAAGCGGCCGTACCTTTACGAACTCTCATCGCGCCAAGGCGAATCCATGGTCCTTCTCGTCCGGGTGCGGCGCAATTATCGAATGATCCTGCCGACGCTCCGGAAGGAGCTGCTGGCCATAGACCAGAGGCTGCCGGTTTACGACCTGCGGCCGGTCTCGGCGTTGATCGCCCCCTGGTTGCTGTTGCCTAAAGCCGGGGCCTTACTCACCGCAGGCATGGGGATGCTTGGACTCTTTCTCGCGTGTTTGGGTATTTATGGGCTCCTGGCCTACATGGTCGCGCAGCGCACTAAAGAATTCGGCGTCCGCTTGGCGCTGGGCGCCTCACGGCAGGACATCGTGGGCATGGTGATGCGCCAAGGAGTGGCTCTAGTCGCTACGGGGTCGCTTATCGGATTTCTGGGTGCCATCGCCGGCGCCCGATTAATTCGCAGTTTGCTGTTCGGAATCAGCCCGCTAGACATGGGCGCCTACGCGGCCGTGTGCGGCATTTTCTCGGTGGTAGGTCTGCTCGCTTCCTACATGCCGGCGCGTCGCGCCACTAAAGTAGATCCCGTGGCGGCGCTTCGGCATGAGTAACCAAGAACCTCACAAAAGGCATCTATGAATCAGATCACGAGTATTCCTTGGCTGGTTGCCAGCTTTGTATCGACCGCCTCTCGCCAATTGCTGAGGAATCCCCCCTCCAGCGTTGGCACCGTTCCAAGATCCAGTCGCGACTGCGGGATGGGGCCGCAAACCGCTCCGATCTCAAAGCCCCAGAGTAACCCGCAAGCCTCGATCGACCTCGGTGAGATCCTGAAGGTGCCCGAGTTTCTGCGCAACCGCCTGGTGGAGTATGGTTGCGCCCCGCCTAACTGGCCCGGTGTTTCCACGCGGCTTCATTCGTGCCTGGGGCCTTTTCCCGACCACGCCCAATCACAAATCGCAAATCTAAAATCGCAAATCCCATGAATGACCTCAGGTTCGCCTTCCGACAACTGCTAAGGAATCCGGGCTCCGCCACCGTCGCCGTTCTGACTTTGGCGCTGGGCATTGGGCTCAACGCGGCCATCTTTAACCTCGGTCGAGCGTTGCTGGTCCGGCCCGTCCCAGGCGTCAGCCATCCCGACCGCCTGGTCCAAATCGGGCGCACCGACAATGGCGAAGGATTCCGCAGCCTTTCCTACGCGGACTTCCGCGACTTTAAGGCCCAGGTGAAGGCGTTGGACCTGGCGGCGCTCTGGGATGGGGCGTTTGAGTTTGAAGAAGGGGCCTGGGTCGAACACGTTCGGGGCGCCGTCGTGTCGGGCAACTATTTCAATCTGCTTGGGGTTCGCATGGCGGCCGGGCGGCCGCTGTTGCCGCGAGATGATACGGCTCCCGGGGCCCACCCGGTGGCGGTGATCAGCTACCGGTTGTGGCAGCAAGTCTTTGCCGGTGAGCCGAAGGCTGTCGGGCGGACGGTCAGGTTGAACGGGGCGGACTTCACCGTGGTCGGGGTTGTCGGGCCGGAGTTCAAGGGCACGGAGCGGCAGCGGGCGCTGGACGTCTGGGTGCCGATGGCGATGCTGGCCGAGGCAGCGCCCGGCCTGGGCAACGCCCGCCAATTGCTGTCCGATCGAGCCACTGGCTGGCACGGCGCCATCGGCCGGTTGCGTCCGGGTTTCACGCTGGCGGAGGCGGGCGCGGAGTTGGCGGCGGTGGCGCGGCGCCTGGCGCGGCTTTTTCCGGAATCGAACGCCGGTCGCGGAGTGGCGGTCGTGTCCGGCACCAGCGCGTATCAGCGGGACCGGAAGGCGACGCGGTCGGAGCTGACGCTTTTGTTGGCTTTGGCCGGCCTCGTTTTGGCGGGGGCTTGTGCCAGCGTCACGAACGCGCAATTGGCGCGGGCCATAGCGCGCCGCCGGGAGATGCGGATTCGCGTGGCCCTGGGGGCGGGCCGGGGAAGATTGCTGCGGCAGTCGCTCACGGAGAACCTGTTGCTGGCCGGCATCGCGGGCGTGTTGGCGTGGGTGCTCGCCGTTTGGACCTCCAGGCTGTTCGTCGTCCTCCTGCCCGCCGACCTGGAGCTTGGCACGCTGCGATTGCATCCGGGTGCGCGCGTGTTCATCCTTGGCGTCGCGCTCGCCCTATCGAGCGGGATCACCTCGGCAATCGCCTCCTGGTGGTGGCTGGCGCGCAGAGACCCGGCCTGCGCCTTGAGGGAATCGGCAACGCGGGGTCTTTGCACCCGCGCGCCCCTGCGGAATGCGTTGGTGGTCGGCCAGGTGGCCTTGGCAATGGCGCTTTTGGTGACCGTAGGGCTCCTGGGGCGGTCGCTGCAACAGGTGCTGCGGCGCCACGAGGGGCCGGCGCTCAAGTCGGTGCTGGTCGCTTCCCTCGACGTCGGGGAACTCGGCTACACGCCCGCGCGAGGACGGCAAACCATTGAGACCCTGCGGCGGCGGGCGCTGGGTCTTGCGGGCGTGGCCACGGCTGGCTTCGTTTCTATCCGGCCCTTCCACCAAGAAGAGGCCGACGCCACCGCGCGAAATACTGGGATGACCGAGCGGCAAGGGTTGCCGGTGGGAGAAGCCATTGTCACCCCCGGCTTGTTCGAGTCGCTCGGCATCCCCTTGAGTGAAGGCCGGGACTTCGACGCCCACGACCGATCCTCCACCCGGCCGGTCGCGATCGTGAACGAGGCGACGGCGAACCGGCTGTGGCCGGGTCGCAGCGCGCTGGGGCGACGCTTGATCGTGGCCGGCAAGACCGGACGCAGGGCCTTCGAAGTTGTCGGGGTGGTGGCGGACGCGCGGCTGGGCGCGGTGACCGGAGCGGGCGTACCGGAGGTCTATCTGCCCTTCGCGCAGCATTACCAATCGCGGATGGTATTGGCCGTGCGTGCGAAGGGCAGGGCGCGGCCGTTGATTGGGGCGGCGCGTGCTGCCTTTGCCGCGGCGGCGCCTGGGCTTCCGCCGGTCGCGGTGCGCACGCTGGACGAGGAACTGGCTTTCATGCTTGAACCTGAGCGGGCGACAGCCTCGGTAGTGAGCATTTTTGCCGCTCTCGCGTTGGTCCTGGCGACGACCGCCATCTATGGCCTGGTAATGTGGTCGGTCGTTCAGCGCACGTTTGAGTTCGGCGTTCGAATGGCGCTTGGCGCTCGGCCCGCGGACATTGTCGGATTGGTCATGAGAGGCGCCGGCCGGCTCCTGATGGCCGGGCTGGGTGTGGGCGCGCTGTTGAGCCTGGCGCTGACGGCCCTGCTACGCTCCCGGTTGATCGGCGTTTCCTTTGCCGACCCCGTCACCTACGGCTGTGTCCTGGCGCTGTTGGGAGCGGTTGGCTGTGGCGCGGCTTATCTGCCGGCGCGCCGGGCCGCAAATCTCGATCCGATGGAGGCGTTACGTTATGAATGAGGGGATTTGCGATTTCAGATTTGCAATTTGCGATTTGGGAGCCGCTCGCAGCCGAGTTGGGCGAGGCGGCTGTTCGAGAGATGCTGGGGCCCCACAGTGCAGCCCGCCGGGTGCGGGTGATCAGGGCCGGAGGTCGCAGGATCTTATCAAGGCGCGTTTGATGGCGGCGAGATCGGCTTCAGAGACGCTGCCCAGACGCCTTTCGAAACGGACGCGGGGAAGCGAGCCGATGCCTTGCACATTGGCCACCGACTGGGGGTCAAGAAAACTCAGGTGGCCCACAGGAATCTCCAACTCGCTCCCGCGGGACTGGCGTGTGATCGGCACGTGGATAATTAACGTTCTCGGTACATCCAGGTCGTCGGCCGACAGCACGACGACGGGGCGTGTCTTGCCCGCCATTCCCATGTCCGCCAGCCAGACTTCACCGTGGCGGGGATGCATTGCCGTCAAGGATATCGAGCACTTCCTGCTCAACCTCCCGTCCCGGGAGCACGTCCGCCCATTGCTCCTCCTGGTGCTGACGTTCGATAAACTTCAGGTAATGCCAGACTTCCCGCAAAACGTCCTCGGGTTGACGGCGGATTTCTTTGATCAACTGCTCCTCTGTCGTCATTACCCCATATTATGAGCGTTTCACCGGCCAGGCAAAGAATTTGTGGTTTTGGATTCCCGATCTGCGAGTTGGGGGCAGCTCGAGAACCTGAGTTGTGGGGCGGGCGTGACGGCACGCTTTCGAAAGGCCGCTTGTGCCAGGATCACAATCCAAACAGTGTCTTGAGCTGTCGGCGGACCTCCTCCATCAGTCGTGGGGACAACACGCCAACCCGACCGCTGATGACCGATGTGTTCAGGGTGCAGAGACGGTCCGTCCGGATCGCTAAGGGGAGCTTCAAACGGGTCTGTCCCCAGTCCGGATGGGAGGGATCGACTCGGACGCCGAAGAGGGGAAAACCGGCGGGCGTCAGGGTCGTTACGAAAGCGAGCGACCCTGAGTCCAGAACTCCTGACATAGCGCGATGCGAAAATGTCCGCTTTTTTCCTCACTGGGCCTCTCGAATTGCGTAACGGAGGCGCAAATGGGAACCCGGGAAGCAGACGTTGGC
>JAJYHY010000486.1 GCA_021784555.1 bacterium | reverse complement strand
GTGTGCCACTCGATCTGCGGCAGCTTGGTTTTGACCAGGACGCAGAGGGCCAACTGCTCCGCCTGCGGCTCGGCGAGCTTGTAGGCGGTGAGCTGGTCGGACATGCCGGCCTCGTGCTCGTCGTAGGCGGAGCCGGAGGTTTTCCAGTCGGCGACCGTCCGCTTGCCCTGGAACACCGCGACGAGGTCGATGATGCCCACGAGCGGCAAATCGAGGCCGGTGACCTTGAGGGTGAACCGGCGCTCGACGGCGCTCACGTCGCTCAGCTTCGGCAGTTCGTGGGTAACGAACCTCGCGAGCACGGCCTCGCCCGATGCGTCGAGCTTTTCCCAGGACTCCCGCTGGTTGAAGTCGAGCGGAACCTCCTTGAGCATGCCCCAGGAATCCTTGAAGGATTTGACCGGATCGGCCTTCCTCGCGAAGAGGTCGGCCAGCGCCTGATGGACGATCTGGCCGAATACCAGCGCCGCAGGCGGCACCTTGGGCCGGAGGTTTTCGAGATAGTAGAGCCGGTACTGCTCCGGGCAGAGCAGATACCGGCTGACGCGCGAGTGGGAGAGGTGCGGAGCGCCTCCCTCGGTTTCCTCGCGGTCGCGGAGGAATGAGGCAAGCATGGGTCACCTCCGCGCTTGTGCCGTGGCTGCCGGCAGGACGCGCTCGATGTTCGTGTACTTGCCGTCCGCGCTGGGTTTGGTGACCACCCGGCAGGGCAGGTTCAGGGTCAGCCCGTCGGCGAGGACATTGCCCACGTCCGGGTAGCCGGCGTCGGCGAGCGCCCCGGCCAACTGCTTTTCGGAGCCGAAGAACTTCAGCACCTGGCCGTTCACGAGGACGTTCAGGAACAGGCGCCTCCCCCACCGGCCGTTCATGGAAGCGACGGCGAGGAGCTGGGCGGCCACGGCGTTCGGCGCGTCATTCCCGTTCCGGGGAGGGGCGCCGTTCTTGCCATTGCCGTTCACCTTGAGGAAGCCCTGGGCGATCTCGCCTTGGAGGGCGAGAATGGTCGCGGCCTGGGCCTTGATGTCCGAGGCGGTCACCGCCCCCACTGGGCAGGAGAACTCGACCGAGAGCGAATCGATGCGCCCGTCGGGGCTCACGCTGCGCTTGAGGAGCATGACTGCCCCGCTGCCGTTTGCGCCGTTCTTGCCGTTGCTTGCGGCGCGCTTCGTGGTCCGCGCGGGCGGGCCGTCGGAGCCGCGGCTTGGGGCCGGGGCTGGCGCGCCGTTCGCGCCGTTGTGCGGAGCCTGTCTCCCCTGCTCCAGGACGGCCTGGATATGCCTGCATTGCCACTCCGGCGGACGGTCGGGATGGGTGAAGTCCGGGCAGGTGCATTGCGGGTCATCGGGAACGCCGGTGACGGTGTATTGCCTGGCCGGGTCGAGGGCCGAGCAGACGCGGAAGCCCTCGTCGCACTTGGCGACGATGAAGAACTCCCTCGCCGGCGCGGCGGGATTATCTGGTGCGGTCGTTTGCATGACTGTCTTCCTTTCTTTCTGTTTCTCGTTGCGGTTCGCGGGGGGCATCCCGGAGGACCAGTTCCACCGCCTGGCTCACCCAGGCGGTCATGGGAACCTTGGCCTCCTTGGCCGCCCGATAGATGCGAGGGACCAAATCCTCGCGGATTTTCGGGCTGTACATGGGGACGTCTCCTTTCTCGTATGAGGTTGGAAAAGAGCTATCCTTTCCGGGTTAGAGTGTATGGCCTGGGGCGGCGGGGCAAAGGGCGGGAGACTTGCCGCGCGGGGCAGGAGCGCACGGCTTGGCGACCGGCTGCGTGGGCGCGACAATGCGGATATGGATGCTCCGTCCGAGCAGGACCTCACCTACCTCGCCCGGCTCAATTTCCGCAACGACGGGCGGCTTTTCGGCATCCGGCGGCGGGACCGGAGGTTTCATACATACATCGTGGGGAAGACCGGCACGGGCAAATCGACCCTCCTCGAATTCCTCATCCGGCAGGATGTCCTCCGCGGCGAGGGCCTCGCCCTTCTCGACCCGCACGGCGACCTCTACGAACGCGTCCTTGCCCTCATTCCCGGGAACCGGCGCGCCGAGACCATCCGGTTCGACGTGCCGGACCGGGTATCTCCCCTCGCCTTCAATCCCCTGGAACAAGTGCCGCCGGAGAAGCGGGCCCTCGCCGCGTCCGGCCTCCTCGACGTCTTCAAGACGCAGTGGGCCGATTCCTGGGGGCCGCGCGTGGAGCACATCCTCCGCAACGCCCTCTACCTCCTCCTCGACCAGCCGGAAGCCACCCTCGCCGACATGCCAAAGCTTCTCGACGACCAGGCCTTCCGCAAACGGGCGGTCCTGCTCGCCACCAACCGCCATGTGGCCAATTTCTGGCTCCGGGAATACGAGGGCTACCCCGCCCGGTTCCGTGCCGAAGCCGTCGCCCCGCTCCAGAACAAAGTCGGCGCCTTCCTTTCAAACCCGCTCCTCTCGCGGATTCTCACGCAGCCCCGGAGCGCCTTTGACCTGCGGGAGGTGACGGACGGCGGCAAAATCCTCCTTGTGAACCTCGCCAAGGGGAAGATCGGCGAGGACACCGCTTCCCTCCTCGGCTCGCTCCTCGTCTCCCGCATCGGGCTCGCGGCCCTCAGCCGGGCGGACATACCCGAAGCCGGCCGCCGTGATTTCTACCTCTACCTCGATGAGTTCCCCACCTTCACCACGCTCGCTCTCGCCCGGATGCTCTCCGAGCTCCGCAAATACCGGCTGAACCTTATCCTCGCCCACCAGTTCCTCGGCCAGCTTGATGACGAGGTCCGCGAGGCCATCCTGGGCAACACCGGCACAATCATCGCCTTCCGCCTGGGCCTCACCGACGCCGAACTCCTCGAAAAAGAGTTCGCTCCCGAATTCACCGCCCTGGACTTGGTCCGCCTGCCGAACCACGCCATTTACCTCAAGCTCATGGTCGAGGGCGCGGTGACGAGGCCATTCAGCGGGGAGACACCGGCGCCACGCAAGTGAATTGCTTCGCTCATCAGTTCCGCCGGGCTCTCACAGGCAGCCACATTTGGAACGTGACAATGTTCAAACGTTTTGTTTACAGTGCCTGGCATGGAAATCCAACTGGATCGCCGATCGGCTGGGACCTCCGCAGGGGTCGTCTCGACGCTGAGTGAATTCGAGGGCCTGCTCCCTGCTTGGACTTCCATGGCAGCGCGATTTCCAAACCTGCCCATTTCAACCGACCCGCGGTGGCTTCTCTACTGGTGGAAGCACTTTGGCGCCGGCCATAGCCTGTGCATCGGCTGGGCGTCGCTGGACAACCAACTCCTCGCCATTGTTCCTTTCATGCAACAACTAAGTCATGAAAAAAGGACTCTCACATTCCTGTCGGACTGTTGCAGCGACTACCTTGGTGGCGTCTTCTCGCCAGCGGCTCAGGCTTCGGTGGACAGCATTGTTCAACGGCTCTGTCACGAGTCCCCATGCGATCAGATTTTCCTGGACAATATACGTGAGGATGACCCCGCCCTCCATATGTTGGTTCGCTCCCTTCACGCGTGCGGCTTGTCGCCGTTGGTACGACAGTGCGATGAAGCGCCGTTCATTGCGCTTCATGGAGATTGGACTTCCTACATGGCGAGCCGCTCTTGGAATCGGCGCCACCTCTTCACCAAGAAATTACGTCGTATTCAATCGCTGGGCCGCGTCAGTTTCACGGTTTCAAGAACGTACGAGCCCGACCGCATCGACGAGCTTCTATCAATACATACTCGTCGTTGGCGAAGCCGCCACGCGATTCCTGTCTTCCTCGACGAGAGGCGACGAGCCTTCGTTCATGATGTAGCCCGCACTTTCGCGGAGACGGGGAATTTATGCATCTTTCAACTCATGTTGGACCAAGCGTCGCTTGCCTACCGTTTTGGATTTGTTAAGGACGCCACTTATTATGACTGGAACACGTCTTTCGACGTCTCTTACGGCAAGCACTCCCCTGGGCTTGTACTGCTGGGCGAGGCCATTCGGTGGTGTTACGGCCAGCATTTGCAGCGATTCGATTTCATGCGCGGATCCGAACCATATAAGCTGAATTGGAATACTTCAGTTTGCAGCTTGTACTCCATTGAGTGCTCCCGCTCGGCTTTCGGGGTTAACCCCGTTCCCGGCCGTCCCGTTAATGGCACGATTGACACCCGAAAGGGGGTTGTCCTGGACCTGGACGGCGTCGTTTACCGAGGTAAACAGCCGATCCTTTCTACCGTCCAGACGCTTCGTGATCTCCGAGCGCGGAGGGTTCCTGTGGGCTATTTGACCAACACAAGCTCTCTTACGGCTGAGCAGATTGTCCATAAACTGCAGGGCTTTGGCATTGACGCCGATCCAGACTTCGTGATGACCTCAGCGGAAGCGGTCGCTCATTACTGCCTGCAGAAAGGATACGAGAAGTGTCTTGTCGTCGGAGGACATCCGGCACTGCCCACAGGCCTCGTGCAGAACGGTATTGCAGCGCTGAAGCCAGGAAGCACTGGAAAAGTCGATGCGGTCATTGTCGGATACCAAACCGCGTTCTGCTATTCCCAGCTTCTCTCTGCCTCCGAGGCTATTGATCTCGGTGCCGCCTTCGTATGTACGGATCGCGACCGGCTTTTCGCGTCTGAGGGCCGCATGAAACCCGGCACAGGCTGGATCGTTGCAGCAATCGAGACCGTGACAGGGGCTGCCCCGTTCGTGGCTGGAAAGCCGAACGACTACTCGCTCCGACTCCTCTTGTCCCGCATGGGCTTGTCTCCAGCCGAGGTGCTGCTCATCGGGGACTCCGTGGAGACGGACGTAGCTGCGGCAAAAAAAGCCGGGGCCCTCGCCTGCCTTTTTTTGGGTGGAGTGACAAGTTTGCGTCAGGCGGCGAGGTGTCCTAATATAGAACGGCCGGACCTGGTCATCGATGACATTGGGGAGATCGCAAACAAGCTCGACTATGAGCATGCCAAACAACAAACTGGAAATCCTTAGTAAGATTGAGAAAATCG
>JAJYHY010000485.1:4704-5002 GCA_021784555.1 bacterium | reverse complement strand
AACGGTCTTGTCCTGGGCTTCATCGTAGTAGAAAAGGCCAATGGGTTCGCATTTGAAGGTGCGGTTACTATCGACCAGGGTAATGGCGCCGGGAGTATTGAGATTCGGGCTGAAGAAGGCCTTGACGCGGCCATGGAGGGCGGCGGCGGCGCCCGCGGATTGGATTTCGATGAGGTCCTGGCTATCTTTCCAGGTGCCGGCTTGGTCATCCCAATATTCCAGGCCGTCGGCCATTTCGGTAAAGGAGGAATTGGTGAGGGTGGTCACGGAGCCGTCTTTGTTGGTTTGCCAGGAGAGT
>JAJYHY010000485.1:0-4694 GCA_021784555.1 bacterium | reverse complement strand
CCCAGAGCTTTTCCATCGGGCCGCGGGCCAGGACGCTGTAGCCGGCCTCAGCCGGTGATTGGGCAAGCAGGGCGGCGGCGGGCACGAGGGCGAGGAAGGCCGCTATAAGCAGCGCTTGTGATTGGGGGGGGTACTCCTAATGATGTTCTTGTTTTTCATGGTTCCAATTTATTTACAATTGAGTTCTTAACTTTATCGGCGGGCGGCTGTCAACAACAACGTGGAATTTTTTTCGGATTCCCTCCCCCTATTTCTGCCTGGGCTTCCTGATCATCTCGGCGCCAGCCTCTTGGCGCAACGCGCAAGAAGTCCAATGCCCTCGACGGACCAAGCCTCGGACCGAGTTGAAGCCGGGCGGTCACAGCCGTTGAACCGCTACCCTCTCCCCCTCCCTTCACTGGCGTGAGTTTGGCAAAACCGCCGCGGGCGCTCAATTGCCGACTTTCGATCACTGGGCCGGTTCTAAATGGGGTTTTCACGGCGCCGCATTCGACCTGCGCGTCGGCAGGAGCAACTGGCCCGGTGGCGCCACCTGCGGCTGCGAAAAACGGAGGTTAGGCATTTGCCAGCGCCTCGTGGATCGAAATGCCTCTCAACTCGAAGAGCCGCCGAATCGTGTCTTCGATCAGGTTGTTCGGACAGGACGCGCCCGCGGTAATGCCCACCGTCAGCTTGCCTGACGGCAGCCAATTATTGGTTTGGACTTCCTGGTGCTTGTGCTGATCGTAATGCAGAATGGTCCGCTCGGATTTCATCTTGGCGGCATTCTTGATGAAATAGGTCGGCAGTTTGGCCTCGCCCATCTCCGCCAGATGCGAGGTGTTCGAAGAATTATATCCACCAATCACCAACAACAGGTCGAGCGGGTCTCGCAAGAGCTTCTCCAGAGCGTCCTGCCGGTCCTGCGTCGCCCCGCAGATCGTGTCGAAGAAGCGAAAGTGACGCTCAATCTCGGCCTCGCCAAATCTCTTTACCATGGCTTGCCGGAGCCGCCGCTGGACCTCCTCCGTCTCGCCCCGCAACATGGTGGTCTGGTTGGCGACGCCGATGGCCTCCAGATGCGCGTCCGGGTCGAACCCATCGGAGCACGCCCCCTTGAATGTCTCCAGAAACGCCGCTTTGTCACCGCCATTAACGATATAATCACACACGTAATCTGTTTCGGCCAAAGTGAAGACCACCAGGTAATGGCCTCCGCCGCTGCTGAGCGTCTGCGAGCTGGTTGCCTTGGTCTCCTCGTGCCAGGCCTTGCCATGAATGATGCTGGTGACCTGGTCCTTTGAGTATTGCCGCACCCGCTTCCACACGCTCATCACGTCGCCGCAGGTCGTATCGACAAACCGGCACCCCTTCTCCTCCAGTTTCTTCCGCATCGAAACCTCCGTCCCAAACGCCGGGATGATGACAATGTCCCCGCTTTGGAGTTGGTCAATGTCGGCGTCCTTTTCCTTGCCGGAAAGAGACCGGATGCCCATCGCTCGAATCTGGTCGTTGACCTCCGGGTTATGAATGATCTCTCCGAGAATATAGATCGGTTGCTCGGGAAAAACCCGTCGCGCCGCATAGGCCAAATCGATCGCCCGCTCGACGCCGTAGCAAAACCCAAACTGCTTGGCCAGCTTTACGGTCAGGTTCCCCGCCGAGAGAATGTGGCCGCTGGCCCGGATGCGCTCCACCAGGTCGCTGCGGTAATGCGAAAGCACCTGCGCCTGAACCGCCGCCATCACGTCCGGACGGCGCAGATTGATCTTCGGCGAAATGAGTTGTGTTGCCATGCCCCATAAACTCTAACACGAACCCCTCCGCCGTCCAGGAAAGATCACGGGGCCGGAGGTCGCTCGACGCCCATGAAGGCACCTCAGCCGAATTCTTCATTTGCCAGGCCGCCGCGCACGCGGTTCAACACCGAATACGTGCGGTTCGAGGATTGAAGGGTGTTCTCGGGGGGCGTTTTCTTTGAGAAACCCCTGTGTAAGCGCGCTTCGAAGAACCCCGCCGTTTGCCAGTTGAGCCGTCGGCGCTATTGGGCCGGATTTTAGAGCGCCAGTTCCACCGCCGTGGCCTGACGTGCCCGACTTCTCATCTTGCCAATCCGTCCAGGGAGGCTTAAAATGCAGACCACTTATGGGCAAAGACGCCATTGTTATCGGGACCATCTTCCTCCTGAAATTGGCCGACGTTCATGCCGGTCCTGCCCTCGACAATTGGCGCCTCCGAAATCCGTTGCCGACCGCCGACAATCTGACCGATGTTGCTTACGGGAACAACCACTTTGTCGCCCTTGGGGACCGCGGCACGATCCTGACTTCCTCTGATGGGCAGTTTTGGCTGGGCCATCTGACCCCGACGAATCTCTTTCGCCGGATTGCGTTTGGGAATGGTGTCTTCGTGGCCACGGAGTCTAGCGACATCAGCAGCTCGTCCGATGGTCTGCATTGGACTCAGCGGTATCCGCAGAGGGTCAAGGAGTTGGCGTTTCTCGCTGGCCGTTTCGTGGGCGTTGTTGGCGGGCCGATTCTTTCCTCTTTTGACGGCACAAGCTGGTGGAGTGTTGACCTCCTTCAACCGGTGGCGCTCACCAGCATCGCGTATGGCAATGGGCCTGGCAGGCGCTACGGTGATCACCTCGCCCGATGCCGTCGCCTGGACTGCTCATCGGATTCCCCCTTTCATACTACTCGGCGACGTCACCTACGGAGAAGGGCAGTTCGTGGCGGTGGGAAATCCCGGGAGTATCCTCACCTCCATGAACGGACAGTCCTGGCAGCAAAGGCTGAGCCCCGTGCGCCAGAGACTCTGGGGCGTCGCTTATGGGAACGGGACGTTCGTTGCAGTAGGCGATGGGGGAACAATTGTCCAGACGATTGGGCCGGACCTAAGGTTTTGCCCGGAGTACACCCGGCGCTCAGAGGATGGGATTACGCGGTTTGTCATGGAAACACCCAGAGGTGTCAGTCTTCAGTTTCAGGCAACCGAGGACTTCCTGAACTGGGAGGTAATCGGAGGGATAACCAACTCACCTGGCGTGTTCGAGTTCGAGGACACCAGATCACAAAGGGGCGACCGCCGCTTCTATCGCGCGAAGAGGTTGTAGTCGCGCCAAGCCCGGAAGGATTGGCGTGACGCCGGAGCCTGCCCTCTACTGAGCCGCAGTGAGAACAATATCCCCGGAACACTCCGCGGGGCGTCATGAAGGGCCTGAAGAGCACCGCGGAGGAACCGAAGGCGCTGCGGCGGGAGTTGAATGAGGCTAAAGGGGTCAATCGGCCGATGAACGAAGAGTGCAAAATATGGATTGACGCATCGACGATGGGGTTGCTTGGAAGTTTGTGATTCTCATCCCTGGCCGGCTGGGTTAGGTTGGTTGGGGATGAATTCGGAACAAGATAGGATGGCAGGGGTGGCGGAATTTGTCCGCTCGGATGTCGAGGCGGTGCTGCGCGCGCTGGCTGAGTGGCCTTCGATCCGTCGCGTATGGCTCTTCGGTTCCCTGGCCAAAGGCCGGGTGCCTGATTTTCGCTCCGACATAGACTTTGCCGTCGAAGGGCTGCCTGCGACAGCGCATTATCGGGCGCTCTCGCGCGTTGACGCTGTGGTCCCGTTTCCGGCGGACCTCGTTCGCTGGGAAGACGCGGACGAAACGCTGCGCGACCAAATCAGGGGAAGCGGAATTCTGCTCTATGAAGGGACCTGAATCAGCGGCTCGCGCGGCTTTGGCTGCGCTCATTCGCAAGGACATTGCGGTGGTAGAGCGATTGACTGATGCACTTGAATCCCTCCCGGCAGATGCGGGTGATTCTCAAACCGCCGGTGTTGGCTACCGGTTGCACAACATCTATTCCGCTCTGGAGAACAGCTTCGACCAAATCTCGCGCACGTTCGAGAACCACGTGGTGGACCCCAGTCGATGGCATCGCGAACTCCTGCTTAAAATGTTTCTTGAGATTCCCGGCGTGCGCCCCGCCGTGCTTCCCGAGGCGCTACGAGATTCTCTCAACGACCTCCGGAGTTTCCGCCATCTCTTCCGGCACGGTTACGATTTTCGACTGGACCCGGTTCGTCTGAACCGATTGGTTGAGCAATGGGGCGGCGCGGCGCCGAAAGTCCTTAAAGCCCTGCTGGAATTTGCCTCCTGGTTAACGTCCCCCGGGCCGTCTATCGCATCATGAGCCGTGCTGCCGCCGCCCGCGAGCATCCTGCGCGTTGGCTGCGCGCCGACCCTTTGCTGGACGAGCGCGGAGGACTTGGTTTGCCGAGCCAGGAACGACCCGGGCGAACTGGCCATCGCGGTGCGGCTGCGCCGGGAGACCACCCTTACTATCAAGGCCATAACCGCGCATGTCCACTTGGGGGCCCGCAACACCGCAAACGCGCTCTTGCACCGGGCCATGAAAGGGGGATTTGCGGCATCCGAGGGCGTGCCGGCAACAATCGGCCAAGGAATCAAGAGTGCAAGAATATATGGGTGACCCCATCGAAGTGGTCGAGCAAGCCCTTGCAAGGCCAGGGCGGAACCAACGTCGTCGCGACCGTAGAGACTCCGCCCCACAGCTTCCGGGCCTGGGCCGCCGCGCACCCCGTTCCACAGGCCCTCCAAAGCTTCGCTCCCCGGGCCGTCCCATCGCCAGCCTCCAGCCCCCGCGCCTGAGCAAGCGCCAAAATGAGAATTGCTGCGAAACGGCGTCGGAGTCAGT
>JAJYHY010000484.1 GCA_021784555.1 bacterium | reverse complement strand
CGAAGGGAAGGCCGGTAAAACCAGGGCAGGTGCAAGGTTGGCGATCGGATATTAGTATCGCTCCACCGATGCATCAACGCCACTACTCAATAACTTGTAAACTTCCGCTAGTGATCGCGTGGGGAACCGGAACGCCATTGGTTGGCCCGCAGGGGCCGGCCGGCACGCTTACCGCTAATTCCGTCACTGCGACCCAACTCGCCGCCGACACCGCCTCGCTGGGTAAGATCACCGGGGGCGCCGTTGTCCTGAGCGGTGGCAGATTGGGTATTGGGACGACCCCCTCCTCATTCCCGCTGGAGGTTATGGGGGACGGCGGGGTTGCGTGGCGCAACAGCAGCGGGGTTGTCGTTGGCCACCTGTTTCAGAACAATGGCGGTTGGATGACGCTCGCCAACCCGCTTGGCGGTGTTGGCGTCAGCATTGCCGGGAACGGCAACACTTTCTTCGACTCCGGCTCCGTGGGCATCGGCACGAGCGCCCCAACGACCGCCCTGGACGTGCATGGCACCGTCAGCGCCACCGCCTTCGTCGGCAATGGCGCCGGTCTCACCGGCCTGCCGGCGCCGACCGTGGCCAACAACTCCGTTACCTCGGCCCAGCTCGCCGGCGACACGGCCTCCCTCGGTAAAATCACCGGCGCCCTGACGGAGGACTCCTCCAAGGAATTCTTCCTCAACGACAACACCCTCTTCCTCCGCGGCGACCTCAATCATGGGCTGGGCTGGTTCGGGACTGGCAACACCTTCGCCGGCGCAAATGTGAACGGTCCGGTCCTCTTCGGTAACGGGGGCGGCGCTCTCGGCTCGGTATCAGGGGGAGTTCAGAGTCTGGCGCTCTCGTGGTTCGCCGACGGCAACGTGGGCATCGGCACGCAGATCCCAGGCGCCGCGCTCCAGGTCAGCGGCAGCGCGTTCGTGAATGACCTGCATGACGGCTTGGTGAATATCGGGCCGACTTCCGGGTCTTACCTAACCTTCGACGGCACGGACATCGAATGCAAGGGCTCGCCGACGACGTTTAAGCCGATGTACCTCTCCTGGCACGGAGGTGACGTCGATGTGGGCCAGCACGCCTTGCACGTGGTTTACAAGACCGGCGTTGCCATTGGGACCAGCAGCACCGCCGGCTACAAGCTCTATGTCGCGGGCAGCGCCTATAGCACGGGCGGCTGGTCCGGCTCCGATGTCCGCTGGAAAAAGGACATTCATCCGGTCACCGATGCCCTGGACAAGATCGACCACCTCCAAGGCGTGACCTACGAATGGCGGCGCAAGCAGTTCCCCAACATGAACTTTGACAAGGGCGCCCAGCTCGGTTTCGTGGCCCAGGACGTGGAAAAGGTCGTGCCGGAAGCGGTCCGCACTGATGCCAATGGCTACAAAGCCGTCGCTTACGAGAAGCTCACCGCCATCCTCAACGAGGGCGTCAAGGAGCAACAGGCCGAGATTGAGTCCCTGAAGGCCCAGAACGCGCGCCTGCAAGAGCGGATGTCGGGCATGAACGCCAGCAACGCCCGCCTGCAAGCGCGCGTGTCACGCATGGACGCCCTGCTCCAGAAACTCTTGGCCAAGTAATACGGAGGAGCCATGAAAAGTCCGAAGTTCGAACTCCGAAGGCCGAAAGAAGGCCGAAATCCGAAATCCCAAACGCTACCCGGTCCTCGGACTGCAACCTGCGGAGGTCCCGGTTCGGAAGGCGCCAGGCCCGGAAGCGCTTTGAGATCTCAAATCTCAGATGTGGGATCGTCGGCCCACGCCTGCCAACCTCCCCATCAACGCCCATGGCATGCGCGGGGGGGAAACTGGCGGTCTCTGCTTGTCGCCGCCGCCATGCTGTTCCCGGCGGCCTTGTTCGCCCAATACTCCATCGATTGGCAAACCGTCGGCGCCGGCGGTGGCACGAGCACCGGCGGCGCCTACTCGCTCAGCGGGACGGTCGGCCAACCGGCCGCCAGCGCGATGAGCGGCGGCAACTTCTCGCTCCAGAGCGGGTTTTGGAGTGTGGCGGCCATTGTCCAAACGCCCGGCACTCCCACGCTGTCTGTCCTTCAGAGCTCCGGCCTGGTGGAAATTGAGTGGCCCAAGACCGCCGACGGCTGGGTACTCGAATCCACCCCCGCCCTTTCCGGGCCCGCTCTCAAGTGGACGCCGGTGAACCAGCCGCCAGTCGATGCCGGAACGTTTCTGTTTGTATCGCTTGGCACCCCGGGAGGTGCCGCCTTCTTCCGACTGCACAAGCCGTAGGGTGGAAGTTGCTGAGGGGGCTGGCGGAAGCGATCGTCTGCCGGCCCCTCTCCGTTCGCATCCAAATGACAACAAAATCTCGAATTTCAAACTCCTTTTCGACCCCCGGCAACTCGAATTCCGAAGCCGCGCGCCGTCTCTCCCGCGTCGCCGCCCGCTGGCGCGGCCTGCTGGTGACCGCCTGCCTCCTGCTGCACTTGCCCCCCGGCTACGTTTCGGCGAGTGTGCCCGTGCCGGCCGGACCGTTGACAAACTCGGCAAGCGGGCACCTCTATTATTTGCTGGCGCCCTCGACGTGGACGGACGCCGAAGCGACGGCTCGGCTGCTTGGGGGGCACCTCGCGACAATCAATGACGCAGCGGAACAAACTTGGGTTTGCGCTCATTTTAGCAATTCCGGCAACACGGCCCGAAATCTCTGGATCGGCCTCTACGACGCCAACAACGCAACCAATTCCCCGACCCGGCTGCAACGCCAGGCCGAATTTGTTTGGATTGACGGCGCGCCGGTGAGCTTTAGCAACCGGTCTCCGGTCGAACCTAGTAACTCGGGCGGCGTCGAGCGAACGGTCATGATCTGGTCTCCCCTGGATGCGAATGCGTCGCGATGGAATGACGCCGACCCGACCATCACGAACCTCTTCAACATCCCATTGTGTGGCCTCGTCGAGGTCGATCCCGCTTTGGCCAACGTGGCCATGACCTCCGTTAGCGTGACCACACCGCCGGAAATCAGCTATCTGGCGGGTTCGACGAAAAAGATCTCTCAACTCACCGGCGACTTCGACCACGACCTCGGCATCCCGACACTCAACCTGACCGAGACCCGGTACCACCTTAATGGCACGGACCTGGGCGTTCCCTTCACGCACGACGGCAAGACCTGGCTGCTGTTCGGAGACACCCAGGGCGGTCGGACGGGCGACCGTGACGCCATTGCCTTTTCGACTAACCAATCTCTGGCGAGCGGTTTGTCGCTGACCTTCTTGACCAGTTCGCCGGGCCTATGGCAACCGATCACCGTGCCGGGGATTACCCAGAGCAGCTTTGAGGTCCCCACTGAGGGCGTGAGCCTCTCCGGCGCAATGTATCTTTTCCACACCACGGATCATTCAACCGAGAAGACGATGGGCCGTTGCGTCTTGGCCGTGTCGTACGACGATGGGCAGACCTTCAAGCTGCTTTATACCCTTTCCGCCAGGTACTTCATCAACGTCAGCGTGGTCAAGGCGCCGGCCGAGGACTGGCCGGGTTCGCCGCAGGCCTCGGGCGACGGCCTATATCTGTTCGGCTCAGGCGACTATCGCGGCAGCGACGTGCGCCTGGCCTTTCAACCGGCTGCGGGAATCGACTCGCCTGCGGGCCTGAGGTTCTTCGCGGAACTCAGCGCGTCCGGCGTTCCGGTGTGGAGCACGGCGGAAACCAACGCTGTGGCGCTTTTTGACCATCCGGTTGTCGGAGAGCTTTCAGCCATGTACAACGCTTTTCTCCGCCGATGGCTGCTCCTCTACAATAGCAGTTACCCGCGCGGCATCGTGTTCCGCACGGCGCCCGCTCCCTGGGGACCATGGTCCGACGCCCAATTGCTCTTCGACCCGTGGGTGGACCATGGTTACTGCCATTTCTTGCACACGAGCTGGCAGTTTGAGCAATGCGATCAGAACTACGATCCCGGACGGCAGAATGACTGGGGAGGCGAGTACGGACCGTATCTTTTCAAAGACTTCGCGGAAGGAAGCGACGGCAGCACCCGCATCTATTTCGACCTTTCGACCTGGAATCCCTATACCGTTGTCCTCATGCGTAGTGACTTGCGCCGCCAGCCGGTCGCGGATGGCGCTCTCCTGACGGCGACCGCCGGCACCTGGCGTTACCTGGATGACGGGTCCGATCCCGACGGAAACTGGTCGGCAACGAATTTCTACGACCTCGGCTGGCACCTCGGCCAGGCCGAGTTCGGCTTCGGCCACGGCAACGAGAACACTACCATCCGCAGCGGCCCAAGCGGCGCCCACCACATTACAACGTACTTCCGCAAGTGGTTCGAGGTGCCGGACCCCAGCCTTTACCGTTCGCTCACGTTGCATCTCACGCGGGAGGATGGCGCCGTCGTGTATCTGAACGGCCAGGAAGTTTTCCGCAGCAACATGCCCGGCGGCGTCATCTCGAACACTACTCCGGCCTTGCGCCGCATCTCGTCAACGGGGGCGAGCCTGACCGACCAAGGCTCCGTCCCGCTCCGCACCCTGAGGGCAGGCGCAAACCTGTTGGCAGTGGAAATTCATCTCGCCAGCGGTTCGGGCGCCTATGCCAGTTTCGACCTTGCCCTCTCTGCCTCCATGGCTCCCCCGAAGCTCTCGTGCGGCAGCCAGAACTCCCAGCTCAGGTTGTCTTGGTCGCCCTGGTACTCAGCTTACACGCTCGAGTGCGCCAATGACCTGCTCTCCGCTCCTGCGTGGTCTCCGGTAACTGTGTCCAGAACCTTGATGAATAGTGCTTTGACCGTCCTCCTGAGCCAAACCAATTCGGCCCGGTTCTTTCGGCTGATCAGAAGGTGAGGACCGCTCAGCAACCGAACGGGGCCCGAAGGGCGAGCCCTCCGGGCCGACTGTTCTTCTGCGGCTTGGCCGATGGCGGGTTCCAACGGAACTTCCATGACTTTTCGGGGGTAAAAAGTGGATTTGAGCCTTATTTTACGCGGCTCTTGCGCACCTTGTTGATTTTCTTGCGCGTGACTACTTTCACCTTGGCTTCGGGCACCGTTG
>JAJYHY010000483.1 GCA_021784555.1 bacterium | reverse complement strand
TGTCTATTTCCGGAACGAGACGGCGCCCATGGCGGGCAACCGCAATCGTCTGGAGAACAATGTCATCGAAAACAACGGCCAGGGCCACGACGCGGCGGGGATCGACGTCCAAGGCCAAACCGGCGACCTCCTCTTCGAGAACAACGTGATTCGAGATACCCGCTCCGGCGCCGCCCGGAAGCAAACCGTTGGCATCCGCATCGAGCCCCAGGCCGGCCCGATTAAACTGGAGCACAATCAGATCCAGGCCGAGAAGGCCGTCGATGATCTCCGCCCCGCGACCAGCCAGGATGTCGGTGCGGCCCAATAGCACGCGGTGCTACTAGAATCCTCGGCTCTGAAGACTTCTGGTTAACAGGTCAAGTTTCGTAATGGTTGCATCGGATCCGTGGAGATTAATTGAGAATTGAGAATTAAGAATTTGAAATCGAAAATTGAGGCCAAGACGGAAGCCACTATGACGCCATAGGAATTGTCAGAGCGATTATGGCTGGGCAACTCCGCCGCGACTACGGGATCGAACCGGCCTCCCGAGGGCCTTTCGAAGCCGAACTCAATTCACAATTCTCAATTGCCGCTGCCACGAACAACTCGTCTGAGCGCCGGTTCGCTAGCATGGTCCATGGGTTCGGAACTGTGCGGGTCTGACCCTGTGTCTGCGCGTGTTTCGACGGTCCGGCGCCTCAATCCTTCAGCACCTGGATAGCGCAAATCTTTGGTTGACCGGCCGAGCCGCGGGTGAAGGAGATGACGACATTGGCCTGTTTATCGGAGTGTATGGATGGGAAGTCCTTGACCAGAGCCTTGTCCTTGCCGGCCTCCGCGGCAATATCGAAATTGCTCAATACGCGCCGACCGTTGATAGCGACGTTGAACTTGCGTTCACCGGACCCGAATTTCGTTTCGGCGAAATGCAGCCGGACGGTGTAAGAACCCTTGTTCACCGGGATAGTGTAAGTGCATGGGCCCCACCGCTCGGTGCTGTAAATGGCAACGGGGGCGGCGTTCGGCACCCCGGTGTTGTCAATCGCCTCGCCGGAATGAGCGACGCTGCCGCCGTGGAAATCGAAATCGCGTTCAAATACGTCCACCGGCGCGCTGCCAAACTGGAAGACGCCGTAAGGGTCGCCTCCGCAGTTGATGCTCGCGACCACGCGCGGGCCAGTGTTGGCTTGGGCAGCTTGCTGGGCGGAGACCTGGGCCTCGGTGTTGGGCATCACGGCGATTCCGCCGGCGCCCACGCCGCTGGGCTGCACCGTGACGTTCCAGCCATCGACCGTTAGCATGGGCGCTTCCCCCGCGAGGTCCTTCCTCGCGGCTTCCACGGTGAAATGCCTGGTCTCGCCCGGCAGCAGCGAAATGTAATTGTCGCTGTAAAAGACCGGCAGGACGCGCCGGCCTGAATGGCACCGGCGCAGTTGGAAATGGGCCAGCAGGGCAACGGTCTTGGTCGGATTGCTGACCGTGACCTCCAGCACGCATTGGCGAGGAACGCGGCGGCGTCTGGCGTGGACATCCAGCGCCACCGAGGGCATGCGCAGCAGCGGGATAAAATTGTCCGGATCGTCCTTGGCGGCGCGCCAATAGAAGTTTTGGGACAGGAGCCGGTGTTCCGCGTTGAAAAGCTCCAGTTTGACGAAATGCACCGGAGAAAGGCCAGGCGCGAACTCGACGGTTCCCGCCTCGGTTGCGGCGCTGGCTTTGGCCGTTACGGTTTGGCTCTTGGTCCATCGCGGTGTGCCATCCATATCATAGACCGTTGCCTTGGCGAGCACGTCATGGAGGGGGCGAGGCGTGTTGTTGATGACCATGACGTGCCAGTTGTTCTGGTTCATCTGGATGTGAATCTGTTCGCAAGCCAGGCGTGTGGCATAGAGCGCGGCATTGGGCTCCAGGTCGTGGCTGTAGAGCTGCCAGACGAAGCTCGGTTGGGCGGGACTGCTCATCCAGGTAATCACCCCGGTTTCGGGCTTGAAGAGCTTGGCGAAGCGCCCTTCATACATGGCCCGAAAACATTCGTAATTGGCAAGCTGCGCCTTCCGGACGAAATCGGCCAGGTTGGCCGGAGGTCCGTAGCGGCTGCTGATGATGAAGGGATACTGATCGCCGGCCTGCGCCCCGGCGCAGAAATCGTGTTCGGCCCAATCGTCGTTGATGGTCTCCCAGTCCTTGCGGGGCATTAGATGGTGAATGGCTTCCAGGGTGGGAACGGAGATGGAGCCGATCTCAGTCTTGAAGGCGGCCGAATAGGAATAGAACTCGCGCGGGGTGCGCCAATGATACGGGCCGCCGGAATTGACCCCGCGCCCGGAAGTTGAACTGGGCTGGTAAAGCCGGACGGGATCAAACTCGTTGATCAGCTTCTGGATACCCTCGCCAATCTTCGGAGGTGGATTGCCCTCGTTGCGCGCGCACCAGAGGGCGATGGAGGGATGATTGCGGAACCGGAGGATCTTGTCCTTCACATTGGCAAGATAGAGGGGCACATCTTGGGGAATCGGGCCGTCCAAGGGGTGCGGTTCGAAGAATTCATCCCAGAGGAGGATGCCGTATTTGTCGCAAGCATCATAGAGGTATTCGCTGGTGCTTTGGCCGACCCAGTTGCGGATCATGGTGTAGTGGGCGATCTGGTGCATGTGGACCATGGCATCCAGGCGGGCGGGACTGATGCGCTTCATCGCCTCGTCGATGCCCCAATCGCCGCCTTTGGCCATAACCGGCACGCCATTGACCGAAAGGGCCAGGTTATCCGAACCGGGAAGGCTGTAGGTAATTTCTCGAATGCCGAAATTGGCCTCGCGGCGGTCGGAAAGCGCCCCATCAACCGAGGCGGTCAGGCGCAGTTTGTGCAGGTTTTGCGGTCCGTAGCCGTTGGGCCACCATAGGCGGGGATGATCGATGCGCAGGGGCGGAGTATTATCGGGCGAGAAGGTGACCGTCCTGGTTTCGTTCGGCCCGAGGGAAACTTCCCGGCTCATGGTGACAGAGTCGAAGCCGCCAGCGACAATCGCTGATTGCGGCGCCTCGGTCACGTTGCGGACCGTTGTCTGGACGGTGACGTCCGCGCTGTCGGTGCGCGGCAGCGGAAGTTTCGACGTGACATAAGGGTCTTCCAGGACCACGGGCCCGGTGGCCGAAAGGGTCACATCCTGCCAGATGCCGCTGTCGCGGTCGCGGATGGTGGGAATCCAGTCCCAGCCAATCGTGCAGAGGAAGGTGGGGCCGTCCAGACCGGTCACGCCCCCGTTGCGCCCGGTTCCGGCGGCGATGGTCTTTTCGTGCGTCTTGCCTGGATGCGGCTCGGGAAAGACGCGGACTGCCAAGGCGTTCGGCCGGCCGACGTGAGCCAGGGAGGTTACATTGAAGATGCCGCGGATAAAAGCACCCTTGATCGTCCCAACTTCACGGCCATTGACCCAGACATCGGCCAGGTAGTTGATCCCATAAAACTTCAGCCACAACTGTTTGCCGGAGAAGGAGCGCGGCGGCGTGAAGGTAGTTCGATACCAATACGAGCTCCGGCACAGCGAGTCGGGGATGTTGTCAGGCCGATTGTTCTCTCCGTAGAGCGGTTCCGGAAAAATCTGATCATCGACCAGCGAGGTCAGGATCGTTCCCGGCACCCTCGCCCGATACCAGCCCGCCGGTTGGTAATCCGCCTTGGAAATCTGCTCGCCCGAACCTGAAACCTGGCCGGCCACCTGCAATTGCCATCCGGAGTTGAGACGCAACGGGGCGGGAAGACCCTCTGCGCGGCGGATAGCAGTGAAGCAGAGGCAACAGACTAGCAGGGATAATGGTTTTTCGAGGGTCGTCTTATGCATAGGATATGTGTCTAACGAAGCAGGGCCTCAGACCGTTTGTTCCTGTGAACGGCATCGGGCTTGACCTGCTTACACGGTATCGAGTAACAGAGCACAGTCACATTGAGCATCGGCCGTCAGGCATTGATCATTCCGCCATTTGCAATGGCCAATGCCCGATGCCTGATGAAGAATGCCGGCCGCCGTTTTAATCGCCACGCTGAATGTCCGGGCGGTGGCTCGGAGCCGGCGGCGTTCCTCTCGGCGGGGTGTTGCCCGGCTTGCGCGCCCCGCGCACAATGGCGAAGATGAGGCCCAGGAATACGGCACCGACCATGAGCACAATGAGGAGGGTAGCCAAGGCCAGCACGATCTCCCCTCCACCAATATTGAACAAACCTAACGCCGCCTGCATCACCTCGTGCCTTCCTCAATTCCGCCACGTCCAGTGTAGGTATTCGGCTCTGGCCGCGCAAGAGGAAACCCAGGCTCGGCAGAGCCGGGTGCGCATCTCACAATGTTTGGAGGGGGTAGCGCTGGTTGAGGCTTTGACATTTTGGTTGGCGCGGGGAACTGGGTTGGCACGGCATCAGTTTAAGGTGTTTGGGGACTTGGCCTGAGGGTGGAATTCGTGCCAGCGGTTGTTGAGGGTTTCCAGGCACATCAGGGCTTGATCTCCGGTGAGAGTCCGGAACTGGCCGGTGGGCTTGAATCGGCACTGGTATTGGCGGCAGGCCGATTCGATGGCGCCTGAACCCAAGCTGGTCGTGATCAAAGCGAGTTCTCCGTGATCGTCGTGCTGAGAGACCGTCGCGATCTGTCGAGACATCGAAAAGCCGGTCCGGCAAACCGCCACCCTTCCCTCCTTCTGGCCTTCACGCCACCGGGAGGTCTTTTAGCGTCGGACAGGTCGCCGCCAACCGATGCCAGCGTCGCAGACGCTCCAGATTCCGTTCCGCGTTGACCCGCTCCCGGACCCCCTCCGGCACCGACCCAAACCGCACCTCCAGCAGCTCCAGCACAGCCTCTCGGCCGGCTATCACCTGCCCCTTCTCAATGCCTTGTTGGAGGCCCTTCTCGATGCCTTGTTGGAGGCCTTTCTCAATACCTTGTTGCAGGCCTTTCCGGATTCCAAACCGCTCCGCGCTCGTCACGTATGGCATACTTCTCTTCCTCTCAAATTCGCATAATTGCTCATGAAACCGGGCTTCCATATCGTCGGGCAACCGCAACA
>JAJYHY010000099.1 GCA_021784555.1 bacterium | reverse complement strand
GCCTTCGTTCGCTCGCTCCTTATCCCGACAGGTCGGGACTCGGAGCGGGCCGGCTCGGGGTCGGTCTCCTCCGCCCGCCGGTTTTGAGCATGCGCGCGCACCGGGTTCAGATGGGACGCATGGGACGGATGGGACAGATTTGCTTTCTCCGCCCGCGTGGGGATGGTCCGGTCAACCACAGAGGCACGGAGCGCACAGAGGGGTTTTCCCCGCCCACGTGAGGATGGTCCGAATGAGACGGATGGGACGCATGGGACGGATTTGCTTTTTCCACCCGGGGGATGGTCCGGTCAACCACAGAGGCACGGAGGGCACAGAGGGGTTTTCCCCGCCCACGTGAGGATGGTCCGAATGAGACGGATGGGACGCATGGGACGGATTTGCTTTCTCCACTCGCGTGGGGATGGTCCGGTCAACCACAGAGGCACGGAGCGCACAGAGGGGTTTTCCGCGCCTGCATGGGGATGGTCCGAATGGGACGGATGGGACGCATGGGACAGATTTGTTTTCCCCGTGCGCGGAAGAGGGGGCAGCCCATAGATCGGTCATGTTGTTCGTGGGTTCGCATTGTCTCAGATGCCCGAGCGTCTCGGCGCCGCATTGTTTGCCGATTCACCGCGCGTATGTTTGTGCAGTTTTGTGTTCGCCGCCTTGGATTTCCCCACCGCATGATGCTCACCCAATTCGCCCTCCATCCGCAACAATGTCTGGCGTCGGAAACTCTCGCTGGCCAGGCACCAGCCGCGCCGCAAAGCTTTGAGAGCCTGCTTTAGAATTGGCCGGGGCTTGCGGTGGCTCTTTTGCCCGTGGCCTTCGTTGGCTCCTTCTTTATCCCGACAGGTCGGGACTGGGAGCGCGCCGCCTCGGGGTCAGTCTTTTGCGCACGGCGGTTTTGGGCATGCGCGCGCACCGGGTTCAGATGGGACGCGTGGGACGCATGGGACGGATTTGCTTTCTACACCCGCGTGGGGATGGTCCGGTCAACCACAGAGGCACGGAGCGCACAGAGGGGTTTTCCCCGCCCACGTGGGGAGGGTCCGAATGGGACGCATGGGACGCATGGGACAGATTTGTTTTTCCCGTGCGTGGAAAGGGGGCGGCCCATAGATCGGTTCATGTTGCTCGTGGGTTCGCATTGTCTCAGATGCCCAGGCGCCTCCGCGCCGCATTGTTTGCCGATTCACGGCGCGTATGTTTGTGCGGTTTTGTGTTCGCCGCCTTGGATGTCTCCAGCGCATGATGCTCACCCAATTTGCCCTCCATCCGCAACAACCTCTGGCGCCGGAAACTCTCGCTGCACAGGCACCAGCCGCGCGGCAAAGCTCTGAGTGCCTGTTTTAAAATTGGCCGGGGCTTGCGGTGGCTCTTTTGCCCGTGGCCTTCGTTGGCTCGCTCCTTATCCCGACAGGTCGGGACTCGGAGCGCGCCGGCTCGGGGTCAGCCTTCTCCGCCCGGCGGTTTTGGGCATGCGCGCGCACACCGGGTTCAGATGGGACGCATGGGACGCATGGGACGGATTTGCTCTGTCCACCCCTGGGGATGGTCCGGTCAACCACAGGGGCACGGAGGGCACAGAGGGGTTTTCCCCGCCCACGTGGGGATGGTCCGAATGGGACGGATGGGACGCATGGGACGGATGAGACAGATTTGTTTTCCCTGTGCGTGGAAAAGGGGGCGGCCCATAGATCGGTTCATGTTTTTCGTGGGTTCGCATTGTCTCAAATGCCCAGGGGCCTCCGCGGCGCATTGTTCACCGATTTACCGGGCATGTCTTTGTGCAGTTTTGTGTTCGCCGCCTTGGATGTCTCCAGCGCATGATGCTGACCCAATTCGCCCTCCATCCGCGACAACATCTGGCGCCGGAAACTCTCGCTGCCCAGGCGCCAGCCGCGCCTCGGGGTCAGTCTCCTCCGCCCGCCGGTTTTGAGCATGCGCGCGCGCAGCGGGTTCAGATGGGACGCATGGGACGGATTTGCTTTCTCCGCCCCTGGGGATGGTCCGGTCAACCACAGAGGCACGGAGGGCACAGAGGGGTTTTCCCCGCCCGCGTGGGGATGGTCCGAATGGGACGGATGGGACAGATTTGTTTTCCCTGTGCGTGGAAAAGGGGCAACCCCTTTTCCTGAGTGTGCTACCGACTTCTTGTGTTTGATATGGAGAGCGGGTAGTTTATCGGCATGAGCATGTCCGAACTTCTTGAGCACGTTAAGGCCATGCCGGCTGGGCAGCGCCAGGAATTCATTCTGGCGGTCCTGTCCCTGGATACGGAGGCGGAAAGCCCTGGCAAGGGAAACCGCGAGCGGGTGAAGTGGCCGGATGTCGAAGCGCGGGCCAGGCGCATCTTCGGAGACCGCCCGTTGCCGAATCTCGTCCTGCTGGAACGCGAGGGCGCGGCGCTCTGACCGGGATGGGCTACTACGCCGACAGCAGTTTTCTGGTTTCCTGCTATGTCCTGGACAGCAACACCACGCGGACCAAGGCGTGGTTGGCCCAGACCGGAGCGGCTCTCCTCTTTACTGCCTTGCACGCGCTTGAGGTGCGGAATGCGTTTCAACTTGGGATCTTTCGCGGCTTGCTTTCCGCTGCGGAAGCCCGCGCGGCTTTGGCGAACCTGCAAAACGATCTCCAGAGCGGCCGGCTCGTAAAAACGGCGGTAAGTTGGCCAGTTGCTTTTCGCCTCGGCATGCGATTCAGTCAGCGCCAGTCAGCTATCATCGGCACCCGCAGCTTTGATATTCTCCACGTCGCCGCCGCTACAGGTTTGAGGGTCCAACCTTAGACCTCACGCAAAATCTGCAGCAGGCCCTCAGGCGGGACGGGAACAGACCTGCGCACAATGATTGCGCCGTCCTCGGCCGTAACCCAACTTCGCGGATTCGGGGATATCCCGCGTTGTAAACCATTGGAAATCAACGGAAGCATGCCAAAGGTCTGCACTACGTGGGAGGGGGCAAACCGTACTTCGGTTCGTTCTGCGCTTCATGGGCTTCCAGCTTAAAGGTGTCTTGAGAATGGCCAGGAGGGTCGTGTTGACCTCCGCCTTTCATAAACTCGCGCAGCTTGCCGTTGGCGGATTTGGAAGTTCCAGGGCATAGTCTGGCGGCGATGGCGTTAAGCCAGAGGTTGGTCTCGCGCCGCAGCCGTGGAGCAATGGCCAGCTTTGCCTCGGCCAAAGTCTTGAAATTATGCCTGTCAACATCGTCCCGGTAAATGAGCCCGCCCCCGTCGCCTCGGCTCATCACGTGATACATCGCGCCGGGGTATTGAATGCGCAGCCTGCGAGGCATGCAGCGGTGACAGGCTCGCCCTTCGCAACTGTCAAAGGCAAAGCCCCCGTGGGCGACGGCGTTGGCGAGTTTGTCCACGCGGACCTGGACCTGCTGGTCGGTGAACCTGGGGATGACTTCCGCGATGCTTTAGAGTGGGAGTCTTGCGGAAGTTGGCGTGATAATTGCGGTGCGAGCAGCAAAAATCGTGGATTTACAGACGCCGGGAAGGGCGGTATCGTACTACAAGTAGAAAAGAAATTCAACTGCCGCTAAATGATGACGAAATTCATTTTTGACATTGACAAGGCCGTCGCGGCAGCGGCCTATGTGGCGCGGAAGAAGAATGGGGGAAGGATTTTCGTCTTCGAGCTGCTGAAGACCCTGTACGCGGCGGAGCGCGAGGCACTGGGTTCCTGGCACCGGCCGATTACTGGGGACAGCTTCTGCTCGATGAGGAAGGGGATTATCCTGGCCCGGACGTACGATCTGATCAAAGGCGAGGTGATGGGGACCAACTCGGACATGGTGAAGTGGTCCCGACATTTTTCGGCGCGGGAGAACAACTGCATACGGCTGCTGGCTGAGCCGGACTACGAGTATTTGTCGGACCGGGAGCGGGAGGCTCTGGAGAAGGGTGCCGCGCTCATTGCACAGTTGATCGAGCGACATGGTTTGATCGCGGATATCCTGCACGCGCAGTGGCCTGAGTGGAAAAACCCGGAGGGGACCGGGAAAGGCTCGCTGCCGATTTCTGTCGAGGACGTCCTGGGGCAGGTCGTTGAAGATGAGGACGAGGCGGAGCGCGTCGGCCGCGAGATTGACTCGGTTCAAAGCGCGAAAGCAGCGCTGCAAAGGGGCTGACAAGGGTGAACCTGGGAGACACGTTCGTCTGGTGCCCAACTGGAGGAATTGACCACCTCTGGATTCTGATTTCTGATCCGGCTGCCAACGGTGGGGACTGCGTTGTCATTAACCTGACCGAGTCTTCGCACGGGAAGTATTCTTTCACGCTCAGATCGGGGCAGCACCGCTACATCTACAAGGATAGCGACGTGAATTTTGGCGACGCGTTCAAGACACACGTGGATGGGATAAACGCGCACGTCGCGAGCGGAAGCGCGAGGCCGCATGACCCGATGGACATGGCCATTGTGAAGGAGATTATCAAGGTGGCTAAGACACACGTGGCGTTTCAGCCGATTCTGCGGAGGCTGCTGCCGCCTTGAGGGGACAGGTTAGGGAGGGTGATGGCCCAAAATCCTCAGAAAAGGCCAAGAAGCGAATATTTATGCCTTTAACCTAAACACATAAGTCAGCCCCGTAGATCGGTTCACGTTCTTCGTGGGTGCGCATTGTCTCAGATGCCCAGGGGCCTCCGCGGCGCATTGTTCACCGATTTACCGGGCATGTCTTTGTGCAGTTTTGTGTTCGCCGCCTTGGACGTCCCCACCGCATGATGCTCAACCCAATTCGCCCTCCATCCGCAACAACATCTGGTGCCGGAAACCCTCGCTGCCCGGGCACCAACCGCGCCGCAAAGCTCTGAGAGCCTGTTTTAAAATTGGCCGGAGCTTGCGGCGGCTCTTTTGCCCGTGACACGCTGCAACTGCTCCACGGATAGGACCACGCTTCCGCCAGAGTTTTAATGAGACCGTGCCGGTCCACGTCGTCGAGGAAGATTTTCTGGCGGCGGCCGCCGAGGCTCATGAGGTGATACATCACACCAGGATATTGAAGGCGGAGCTGGCGTGGCAGGAGCGGCGTCCTACGGTGGGCCAGGACTTGGTGTCGATGACAGATGCACCGGACTATGGGTTGCCCGCTTTTCCGACGAGCGAATGCCGTGAGATCTTCGCTACCACACCTCCACCGGCCCTTTGGGGACAGGGATTGCGGTGCGGGAGGCGGCTCCAGGTTCCACCAGGAATGAGGGCGCCATCGGGGTGGGCTGGAACCGGGGCTTGAGGTTGCCGTCCTCGCCGAGGAACTGCTCGCGCCAGCGCACGTAATGGGCGAGCACATCCTGGAATTCGGCCTTGGACTGGATGCGCACAGCGTTCTTGTTAAACTCGTTGGCGGGGCCGAAGCGTTTTGAGTACCACGGCGCCACCTTTCGGAACATCCGGCAGCCGTGTTCCTCGCCGAAAACTTCGATCATGAGGTCGAGGTGCCGGCTCATAACGTGGATTCTCTCCGCGAAAGCGGGTTCCGGAGGAGGCGTCCCGTTTTCGAGGTAGAGCCGAATGTGCTGGAAAATCCAGGGATTGTAGAATGCGCCGCGCCCGATGCTCACTCCTGCGCAACCGGTCCGCTCGAACATCACTTTTGCCGCTTGAGGCGTGGTGACATCGCCGTTTCCGATAACGGGAATGGTCTTTACGGCAGCCACCACCCGGCGGATGCCTTCGAGGTTCACGCTGCCAGAAAAGCCTTGTTCACGGGTCCGTCCGTGAACGAAGACGGCCGCGGCGCCGGCGTCCTCCAGGGCGCTGGCGAGGTCGGGGGCGGTGATGTTTTCGTCGTCCCATCCCAGGCGCATCTTGGCCGAAATTGGAATCTTGACGGCCTGGACCATCCCGCGGACCAGGCGCGCGGTCTTCTCCAGCTCGGTCATCATGGCCGAGCCTCCACCCACCCGGCAGACCTTGCGGACTGGGCAACCCATGTTGATGTCGATGGCGGCGATTCCCAGCGATTCGAGATATGCCGCCGCATCGCGCATCTCTTCAGCCTTGGCGCCGAAAAGCTGGACGGCCAGCGGACAATCCGCCGGTCGGGTCTCGATGAGCTTGAGGGCCTTGCCGCGCCGCTCGAGCAGGGAACGGGCATTGACAAGGTCCGTGGTGGCAAGGCCCAGGCCTCCCACCTCCCGCACCACGAGGCGGAAAGGCAGGTTGGTGTACCCCGCCAGCGGCGAGAGAAACAGGTTTGAGGCGAGTGTCAGACCGCCGAGTTGCATCCGCATACAATGGACGAACACCAGCCGGCTCTCAAGCGCGGGGTGAGGCGCCAGGTCCCTATCCGCCATAGCGCCAGTTGAGGTCCGCGCACATGAGCGGCTCACCCTTCTCTCTCACGTCCGCGTGAACGACCTCGCCCACGATCAGGGCGTGGTCGCCCGGTTCATAGATCTGGCGGACCTTGCATTCGACATAGTTTTTTCATTACCTTTCTCCTTCCATCTGCCTCAAGGTAGCGTGAAACCGGGCAGAACACCAGTCGGGATAAACTCGAAGTCCGAAGCTCGAAATCCTAACCCGGCAAAGCCAGAACGAAAAAAGACGTTACGGCAAAAAAATGGTGGCAAGAAAATGTGGACGAGAGAGCCGGGGCGGCGAAATTGAAGCCGTTTTGGATTCGCCAGGGACCCGGGGTCCGGGTGAGATGCTATCGGGTCAAAGCCCGGTGGGAGGCAGCAGCGCCGTTTGGGGGTCGTTCGGTCTCAAGCGCCTCTGCACTTCAATCAGGGCCGCCTCTTCTTCAGCCGTTAAGGGTCTGCCAGCCGTGCCAGGTCGGGGATTTAACCTGGCTTGACGCCTGGCGCCAGCCCAAGCCCCGCCCTCTCGGTGAAAGGGCGGGGCAAACCCGCTGCTCCTGCCTCTTAACAAACCGGGTCCCCGCCTGGCCGCCCCCACGGCGCCAGGGCCGCCCCTCGCCGTCCCCACCTCCTTGACCCCATTTGCCTCGAAAGTCAGTTTCAGGACCCCGCTGCCGTAGCGTACCTCAACGCTGCCGGCCTTTTCATGAATTCTAAGGACGCTTAGTTCGCCCTGGCGCTGTCCCTCGCCCAGGAGGAAGAATTGGTCGCTGGAGGGCTTTTCACCGGACGTTGGTGAATGCGCGGGGATCTTTAGGAGCGCCTGCCTGCGGCCAAGGATAGTGGTGATGCCGGTCAGGAATATCTTGGGGAGGGCGGGCTTGGTCTTCGGCGGTAGCGCAGGCGACGGCGGCTGACGGAGCATAAAGAGGTTTCGCTGCGCAATCCGTGCGTAGGCATCGGCCGGCGAGCTTGCGCCAACCGCCGAAACGGTCGCGCACAAGACCGAGGTCGCTGCCATGCCCGCCAATATTTGCTCAATCCTGGACACAAAACTCTTCAACTAAGCGTGCGGAAATATAAACACCCGCCCTCGGCATTTGTTGCGCTTTAGGTCCCGGAGAAGCCCCTGGGAGAAGCTCCGTAAAAGCACCGGGCTCAAAATCGGTAGTTCTCACCATTGTATGCGGCGAGCGAACATGATAAGAAAGTGGGCCAAGAATGAGTTGACCTCGGAACCCGATCTATGGATTATCTAATTCTTGTGGCAGCGGCCCCCAACAACCCTTTTGTGCCATGAAGACTCTGCTGGTGCTGGCTCAACACCCGGACCTGGCGGAAGCCGTGCGCGCAGGTCTCAATCCCGAACAGTACCGCGTCATCCACCGTGCGAGCTTGGAGGAGGCGGAACCGCTGTTGGTTCACGGGTTGGCGGACGTGTGTGTGCTGGACGTGGAGTTGAGCAATGTCCAGGGCCTATGGGCGTTGGAGAAACTGCGCCGGCGCGCTCCCAAGTGCCCGGTGATAATCTATGCCGGCGCCAAGGAATGGGAATGGGAGGAGGAGGCTTATTTGCAGGGGGCCACGCACGTGCTCAATAAGCCGGTGCGAGCGCGGATGCTTTCGGCGCTCCTGGAGCGGTTATGGCTCACGCCTGCCGCGCGTCCGGCGCCGTTCCCCTCGCCGCTCTCGCCGTCCGAGGCTGGCAAATTGCCCGAAGCCGGGCTGGCTGCGGCCGCGGGGGCCGGCCAGCCTCTGGGCATTTTGCGGAATTTCTCCAGCATTCTCACGCATTCGCTCGATGCGGAGGGGATGCTGAAGCAATTCCTCTTGTTGCTGCGCGAGATTCTGAGCATCAACCGGGCCGCCATTTTCCTGCCTGCCCCCCTGGCGCCGTCCGGGGCGGCATCCGGGCTGGAGGACCACCGGCAATTGCGGGCGGCGTGCTCGGTAGGGCTGTCGAGCGGCCTGCTGCATCATTTCGAGCTGTCGTTCGAGGCGGGCATCGGCGGACATCTCTTCCGCCAAGGCCGGATCTTGCGGCGGTTCAGCGACGAGACGCGCAACGACCTGGAAACGCAGAAGGAATTCGAGCTGCTGGGAGCGCAGGTGGCGGTGCCAATCCTGGATCGGGAATCGGTGGTAGGGGTGGCGGTCTTCGATGGGCGGGTCACGGGGGAACCGCTCATGAACTCGGAACTGCAGCTTATTTTCCATTTGCTGGAGCAATTGGGGTTGGCCATCAAGAATATCTGGCTCCATGACCAGTTGGCGAGCAATCACGAAATGATGGCGGGCATCCTGCGCGAGTTGAACAGCGCCTGCGTCGTGGTGGGCCGCGACCTGGCCATCCTTCATGCCAATAAGATGGCCCGAAGATATTTCGGCCGGGCGGAGAGGCGCGGGGCGGAGATGGAATTCAGTGACCTTCCCGCGGTACTCGGGGCCAAGATCTACCAGGTGCTCAAGACCGGCTCGGCCATCTCACAGTTCAGGTACATGCCGGAGAGCTCGCCCGGCTCTGTCTATAATGTCAACATCGTTCCCTTCCAGAGGCAGCAAACGGGCGGGCTGCCGGCCTCGGCTTTGCTCATGGCCGAGGACCTGACCCAGAGCGAACAGTTACACCGGCTCGAACTGGAGGCTGCCGGACTGCGGCAGCTTAAGGCGATGGCCGAGCGCCTGACCCATGAATTGGGCAACGCCATGGTGCCGCTCTCGGTGCATCAGCAGATGTTCGAGGAGACTCTTCCCAAAGGAACGATCGACCTGGAATTCCTAAAGACGCTGGCCCATGATTGGGGCGACGGTCTCAAGCGCGCCAACCGGCTGATCCAGCAGATCCGGTTTCTGGCCCGTGACACGCTCCCAGACCAAGATGCCTTCCCGTTGGCCCCTGTTGTCCAAGAAGCCTACGTGGAGGCCTGCAAACACCAGCCCGCAAAGAGCGCCGAGTTGAGCTTCGAGAATGGCTGCCAGCCGGCGATTGTGACCGGCGATAGGGAGGCCCTCAAACACGCCTTGTCCGAGGTCATGCTCAACGCCCTGCAGGCAAACCCCGAGGCGCCGAAGGTCGGCATCCGGCTGCGAGCAGAGTCCAATGGCTCCGGGGTGGGCGCGCTGGAGATAGAGGTGCAGGATAATGGCGCGGGCTTCAGCTCGGAAGCGGCGCAGAAGGCCTTCAACCCATTTTTCACCACCCGCACGGTTGGCCTGGGCTTGGGGTTGACCGTGAGCCGGAAGATCATCGAGACCCACCGCGGCAAGATGGAGATTGTCTCCCCTGCCGCCAGCCAGCCCCGGGTTGGAATCGTCCGAATCTCACTCCCGGTCGAGCCGGCGCCGTACACACCGGGCTGAGCCGGGGTTTTTATCGGCGCCGGCTTTTTCAGCCGCCTGGCCCAGCCGTGATTTGGCGGGCCCGAAGGATCCGCCCACACCCCGCTGGATAAACTCGGGATCCGAAACTCGGGATCCGAAACAATCTCAAATGCGGCAAGGCGAAATGTTCAAAACACGTCGGGTTCTCGGGTTTTGGTCATTGCCGCTTTTGGATTTCGAATTTCGAATTTCGGGTTTCGGATTGGCCAGGAATTGGGGGTCCTGGCGGGATGCGCCTTGGGTCTTGAGCGAGGGGCGAAACTGCTTGCCGCCGCCCTGGATTAGCGCATAATAATTGTTGGGACGGCAGGCAACTTGGGCCAGTTTAGCTCAGTGGTAGAGCAACGGTTTTGTAAACCGTCGGTCCTCGGTTCGAATCCGAGAACTGGCTCCAATCTTGAAGATTATCGTCGAGGGACCCATATCGCCGCCTGTAGCGTTTGAAGACTGGCGCTCATGGGTGGAATGTCGTATAGATCGCGGCAATATGACTTCAACTCCAAAGCTGGCAGCCTGCGGCCTGTCGCTGTCGATCCTGCTTTGTCTGCGGGCGGGCGCAACGACTCTCACTCCTCAAGAGCAACAATACCTGGCCAAGGCCCACCGTTTCGAGCGCGACGGCTGGATTTACCTGCATATCGAGGGCGTTCCCAGGGAGCGCGGTTTCCAGCACGGCTACCTGTTGGCGCCGGAAATCGCCGAGGGCCTGCGAGTCACGCGCGTCGCGTGGCATTACCAGACAGCGATGAGCTGGTCCTGGCTGGTACAGCAGGCCACCAACATGTTTGTTCCCCATATCGACAAGGAAGACTTGGCGGAATTGGACGGGATGGCCGATGGACTACATGCGGCGGGCCTGCCGATCACGCGCGGCGATTTGATTGCCTACAACGGCATCATCGAGCTCTCCGGGTATTGGTGGCCAACCCAATTGAAGCGGATCAAGGACGCTCCGCCCCCGGCGGTCAAGGAATCGTGCAGCGCCTTCATCGCCACCGGCAACATGACGCGCAGCGGCAACGTGGTCCTGGGACACAACACGATGATGGACTACGAGAGCGCCTTCCCGAACGTCATCGCGGACATTGTGCCCACGCACGGGCATCGCATCCTCTGGCAAACCCAGCCCGGCTGGATTCACAGCGGGACGGACTTCTTCATTACCGACGCCGGCCTGGTGGGCGCTGAGACGACCATTGGCGGGTTTGAGGGCTTTGATACCAACGGGATTCCGGAATTTGTCCGAATGCGCCGTGCAACCCAGGATGCCGATTCGATTGACCAGTGGTGCCGGATCATGCGGCGCGGCAACAACGGCGGTTACGCCAACGCCTGGTTGTTGGGCGACATCAACACCAAGGAAATCGCCCGGCTGGAGCTCGGTCTCAAAGAGGTCGGCTTCGAAAAGAAACGCAACGGCTATTTCACCGGTTCCAATATAGCCGTGGACCTCAAACTCTTGCGCTTCGAGACCTCGGAGGCGGAGACGGACATCCGCAAGTCCGGGGTCGCCCGGCGCGTGCGCTGGCATGAGCTCATGAAGCAATACGCCGGCGCCATCGACCTGAAACGCGCCGAGCGGTTTGAAGCAGACCACTACGACACGTACCTGAACAAGATCGAGCCGGACGGAAGGACCTTATGCGGCCATTTCGAGCTTTCTAATGATCCGGCGGGGGATTGGCCGGGCGTGCCGTTTGCCTGTGCCGGCACGGTAGATGGCAAGGTTGTGGATGCGGCAATGGCGCGAAGAATGAGTTTTGAGGCGCGCTGGGGCTCGGCCTGCGGCATGGCTTTCGACGCGAAGAAATACCTGAAGGCGCATCCTCAATTTGACTGGATGCAAGGCATTCTCAAGAGCCGGCCTTCCGAGCCTTGGACCACGTTCCGCGCGGGCGAAATAGAGCCCTGACGCCTATTTCGAACTGCACGGCCAGGGAGGCGCTGCGCCGGTGATCTTCGGCGAGACGGATGACGAGCCGTTGCTCGGCGCCACGACGCTCGAGGGCCTGGGGTTGGTGCTGGACCCGTTCAAGCGTCGTTTGCTGCCGATGCGGATGTTGCTGGCGAGCTTCTCACGGCGCCGAGACAGGGGGCGGCCCGGACGCACGAACCCAATGCATTAGCTGGTCTGAGGCCCGGTAGTCCGGCTCGCCAAGCGAAGGCGCTCGACATCGCTCCTTCTTGGGCCATGCTTAGGTGAAGTGAAAACCGAGCCGAAAGAGTCCGAACCCATGGGTGAAGCGCGAATCGAAGTGAAGCTGACGAACCTGTTCGACTGGGAGAAGGCCGAAAAGGGCAAGCTCAAGCCCGACCGGGTGAGGACGGTTACCGTAAGGGGATTAGTCGATACGGGGGCAGTCCGTTGCGTGCTGCCACCTAACGTGGTACGACGTTTGGGGCTGACGCCCCGGCGGTCGCGTACGGTCGAGTACGCCGATGGGCGCAAGGAGGAAGTCGCGGTGGTCAGTGGTGTCCTCTTCGAGATCCTGGCGCGTGACGCCGAAGAGGAGGCATTTGTCCTTGGAGACGAAGTCCTGATCGGTCAGACAGTGCTGGAGACTCTGGACCTCTTGGTGGACTGCCGCCATGGCACCGTAACGCCGAATCCCGCGCACCCCGACCAACCGGTCAATAAACTCAAGCTGATCCAATGAAAAGGGGGCGACGGACCCTCTCAGCCCGTTTTTCGGGTACCAGCCAGGCCCGGCGCCGTATTCGCCGCCCTACCCAGCCCAGCGGAAGTTCACGTGCCAAACGAGGAAACTCGCCTGTATGGCTCCCATCAGCAGCACGGCGTACCAAAGCCACGGCCGCCGTTCCGGCGCCTTTAGTCTCTCCGCCAGCAGGACGAACGGCGGGAAGCAGAGGGTCAGCAGGCGCGTGTAGGAAAAGAAAGTTGGACATGGCCGGCGCCAGCCCGCTGCCGAGGGCGTAGAGAAAGTAGGGCTTGTTCAGCCGCCACAGCCAGGGCAGTGAGATAACGAACACCACGAAGAATGCCCGGTCAATCGGCGAGTCGGCCATGCCGTGGTGCAAGCCGACGTGGAAGAAGGAGGCGACGAATCCCGGCACATTAACGATATTCGCGATAGAGGGCTGGTTGAGGTAATGCTTCTGGGCTGCAAAGCCCGCGAACGGATTGCCCGCGGTAGCGGCCATAACCCCAAAGTAGGCTGCGTATCCGAGCATTGGCGCCAAAAGCGCGGGTATGGCCCCGTTGCGGGCGAGTGAGAGGACCACCCGGCCCAAGGAAGCGTCGCCCCCGCTCTTATGTCGCGCCCCCTCCTTCTCCCACAGGTGCGAGGCCAGAGGGAGTACGCAAAAGACGCCCGTGGCCCGCGTCAGCGGGAGGAAAAAGCCGATCACCGCCACCAGGCGGTAGTTCTCACCAAATAGGCCGATGAAGAACAGGACGATGAGCAGGAGAAAGAGCGACTCGGAGTAGGCAAACTGGAAGAACAGTGAGCCGGGGTACGCAATGAGCAGGGCAAGGGCGCAATCGGCTGTCTGCGTCCCCTGCGTCGCCGCCACCAAACGGTGAAGGGCCACGAAGCCGGCCAGTGACAGCAGGTTGGACAATAGGAGGGCCGCGATCAGCGGGTGCCCGCCTGTTAGGAGTGTGCCCGTCCGGATGATGGCCGGCCACAGAGGGTAGAAGGCGTCAGAAGGGGAACCTGGCAAATAGCCATACTGGCTCAAAAAGAGGTAGTGCTCCCCGTCCCAGGTGCTGAACCGCTCCGCGAACCCGGGCTTTTGGTGGCGATGGAAGTTCGCCATGAAGCCGGCAACGCTAAACGAGTTTGGCGAGAGCCGTGCGTAAAAGAGAGGGACGCCGAGGACCGCCGCCTTGTAGAGCAACAGGGCCACAACCAGAGCGGTGGCGGGACGGCGGGGTTCAGCGGTTACCCGGCGTTGAGTTCTGCGATCCCCAGCCACCAGCCCCGCATCCCCGGCGCCTGCCAGGTCCGTTCTCACGTTCGACCCGTGGGCCCCGTCCGGCCGCGGCCCCATCCCGCCACCTGTTCCGTCTTCTACCATGGGAGAGCGATTTCGGTTCGGTCCTCATCCTGGGACAGTTCATAGCTGAAAACGTAGTTCCGCCTTCTGACCCACTCGACATGGCCGTCGCAGAAACCCACATGCGCTCCCGCCGCTCCGTGGTTATCTTGCGCGTCGGGATAGTATAGCGTGCCGGGGATTGTCTGGTCGATGATGATCCAGAACCGGCACGGGCCGGGAGCAACGCCTTTCAGCCCGAACGCGTTGTGGTAGTGACGGTAGGTGAGAATGTTGTTCAGGTTCTTGCGAATGCCGTTGATTTTCTTCAGGCCTCCGGGCACGGGGATCTCCTCCCAGGTATCGACGTTCACCCCGGTGAAGCCGAAGCCCTGGTAGCTCGAGCCCGGCACAGCACCTCGATTGGCGGCCAAGTGGATTAAGTCCTCAAAGCCGGTCGCCTTGGTAAAGCGATTAACGGCGAGATTGGTCCGGATGTAGTTTTCGGTGCTTGGGCACATGAAAAGCCTGGGGTCGTTGAGGTATCCCTTGTTGAGCCAGTTGAGGTCCTGGTCCTCGCTATCGACCTTGGCGGACAGGCTCTGGCGCGAGTCGTCATGCGCGTACATCTGAAGGGCGGTCCCGAGCTGTCGCAAATTGCTCACGCAGGCTATCCGCTTGGCCTCCTGCTTTGCCCGCGCCAGGGCAGGGAGTAGCAACGCGGCCAGAATGCCGATGGTGGCGATCACCACCAGCAGCTCAACCAGCGTGAAGCCACCAACCGGATGGCGCCTAGCCCGCGGCATATTCAACCTCCGCCCCTTGGACGGGCGCGGAGACCGGGCCGTCCGCTGCCGCAGGGCCCTTTTCTCCCCGCTCTCGGCCGAGACTGCAGTGCAGATGAACGATAGACGGATCGACGCTCAGCGCCTCGCCGGTCAGCCTATCCTCGAGCGTCCACGGTCCTCTCTCCGGCGCCTCCCCGCGGAAGCGGCCCTGCTCGTCGCTTGCCCACAAGTTCGGCCAGGCCCGCACTCGGTGCGCCTCGGGATTGGCGCAGAGCATCTGCATGGCGTAGCCCAGGCAAGCCGAAACGTCAGCGGCGTAGCCGCGCTGTGCCGCGAAGGCTCGGAAGTGCGTTGCGAGTTCGACTACGCGGTCGATGGCGTCTCGCCGGACCACCCAGAATGAGCTGCCGGAAAGGTACACGGGATTATAAACGCCCGCCGCCACCATTAATGCGGCGTAATCGGCCGTCGTCGGCCGGCACCGCGCCTCGGTCGGACCGCCGGCCGGGCAGTGGTCCGCCGCTGGCGGCAGGCCAGCGGTTTGGGACGAGACCGAGCCGGGCGCTGCCGCCTGAGGTGGCGCAACCAGCGTCCTGACGCTCCCTGGCATCGGCTTTGGGTCGGCCAGCGCCGACAGGCTCGTCGTGAGCGGAACGTGAATCGGAGACCTGCCGAGGCAGCCGAGGACGTTGCCGGGATTGCGGGCGAACCAGGTGTCCGCATCGATCCAGACGAAGTAATCAAAGAGGAGCTTCCACATCCCCGCCTTCAGGTAGATAAGCTTGAACAGGCCGTCCGCCCTCTCGACCCGGTGCGCATCATAGCATCGGCATCCCTCGATTAGCCGGTCGCTCAGGACATGGAACTCCTCGGCCACGCCGCTCCGCCGCGCCGAGGCGAGGCACCGCTCCATCATATCCACGTAGGGCCCCGTCGCGACGGACCAGTAGCAGCAAGTTGCGTTCGTCTGCCTCATACCGCCAGCGCCTCTATCCAGACCTTCCGGTGCTCGTCGGGGTTGCAAATCTTCGCCCGCGCGTGTTCGGCGCATTGGCGGGCGAGCCTTTGCCGCAGAGGATGGTTCTCATGCAGTTCTTGAACAACGTCGCGGTATTCCGAGAAGGAGCGACAGATGAACCCGCTCTCCCCGTTGACCATGAGGTTATGGAACTGATGCCCGGCCGGCACCGAGGGCACGCAACCGGTCAGCATTGCCTCGACGGTCGAGCGCCCCCAAGATTCCTTGAACCGGTGGCCGAGCGGATAGACGAACAGGTCGAGCGTGTGCAAGAATTTCTCCGTATCCTGCTTCTGCGGTCCCAAAAGTTCCCACGCGGGGCCAAACCGATGCCAATGGTACTTGCGCCTCAGCTTGTCGTCCCACGCCATCACCCGGTAGCGGACGTCTTTGAGCCCCAGTTCCTCGTAGAAAACGGGGAAGTCCTCGGGGTACTTGTCCGGGTCCGGGCGTGAGAGCCGGCCGATGGTAAAGACGGGATTGTGCCGCTCCCTGAACTCAAAATCCTCCGGGGCAACGTAGTTCCCGGGAATGGCAGATGGGATGCCGCGATAGACTTCGGCGAAAACCGCCGCCTGGAAGTCGGAGACGAAGAGGGCCTTGTCGATCAGCCCGGCCTTGACCGCCTCGGCCTCTCCCTTGAACAGCCACATCATCTCGTTCGACCAGACAAGCTTCTGCCCCGCTCGCTTCACGCGGGCGGCCATCCCGGAGGAAAAGAAGTGCGGCTCACAGATGGCCAGCGCAACCCCGCCGGGTTCGGGCCTCCAGTCGCGCTGAGCGCAGTAGGGAACGCCGAGCCGCTTCAGGAACGACGTCACCTCGCCATTCCTCAGCCAGCTCGGTGAGTTCAGAACGACTCTGAGGTCAACGACGCTCCGCAGCAGGAGGATCAAGTGGCGGATCTTCGTCGCCGCCCCACCCATCTTGCCCGGCACGCCGAGTATGTGAAGGGTCACGCCGCCTCCCCTGGAACCGGCCCCGCGTCAAAGAATGGCGCGCCAGGGTCGGGCCTTGCGGGACGGCCTCCCGTGCCACCGCGCCTAGCTCGCCTCGGCATGGCCCTCCTCCAATCTCTGCGCGGCCAGCGCGTCTGTTCCCGCGCCCGGCTGGTCCAGGCTGCGGTTTCGCCCGGGGCCGATCTTCCTCATATACAAGCCGAGCAGCAGAAGCACGATGAGATTCCGTACGATGGAGAACAGAAACCGACCCGGGCGCGATCGAACAAACTGCTCCCCGGCGTGGCAGCCGCAGCTTGCCCTGTGCCAGACGAGATGGCTGATGAGGACATAGAGCGTAAATCCTACGAAAAGTGCGAAGGTCGTGCGCAGGATGGCGAGGTCCCGGTCTGCCACAATAAGCGACATGGCCAGGGCCGCCTCGGCGGCGACGAGGAGTATTCCGAACCAGGCGTCAACGCTCGGGCTGATGCCCGTGACGAATACCGGGCTCGTGAAGGCGTTGATTCTTTCGATGGCGCTAAACAGCAGCAGACCCGCTACCGCGCTCGGGACCCAACCCAGGTGCCGCAGCGTGCGCCGACCGCCGCCAACGCTGGATGGGCTTGCCGCTTGCGCGTTCATTATCAACAATCTCAGAACCAGAGGCTTGGCGCCTTCCCGCGGCCACTCCACGGCGCCAAGCGGGCGGTGTAGGCATGGCCCATTTCGACGGGGTACCACGCCCGCTGCACCGGTGCCCAGTAATAGTAGATTGCGACCAGCGCTAGTCCGTGCGGGTCCATCGGGGTGAAGTACGCACCGACCACCCGAGCGCAGAGGAGCGATTTGTCACGTGCGAGGATCGCCCTTGGCTCGCTGGCACACCTGATGGGGGAACGCGCCCCCTCACTGAGGTAGATGGCGCTCCTGTACCAGTCGGAGGGGCAGGCAAGGAACCCGGAATAGAACTTGAAGCTCGTCGTCCGCTCCACGACGACTTGGAGGCTGCCGCGCGCGACCGAATCGAGCGCGTTGGCGAAGTCAGTGTAAACCTTTTCAAGGAATTGGGTGTCGTTGAGCCCCGCGCCGGACATCCCCCGCTGCTCAAACAGCTTCTCCCGGAACTCGCGCGCGGCCTTCGGCCAGCGGATGCTCACTGGCCTCCAGAGCTTGAGGAAGTCTTGGAACGAGTCATCCCGGTAGGCCAGGGACCAGACATGCATCACCGCTACCAGTTTAGAGCGTTGCTCCGGGGTCAGTTTCCCAGCCCCCCGCGCCTTCGCACGCACCAGGGAGTCGAAGGCCGGGGTCCCGGTCGGCACCCGCACATCCGATGTCCATCTTGCCAGCTTGGCGGCGTCAAGATCCCTCGCCCGCTTCCACGAACCGAACTTGGTGGGTCTGGGGTACAGGAAGTAAACGAGCGCAACAATCGGGAATATCGCTAGCGCGAGGTAGAAAAGTCGTTTCATAGCGGGTCTGACACTGCCACTATGCGCCTCCGCCGTTACGGTCCAGAGCAGGTCCAATCGGTGCAGGAGCCGTGGTTGGCATCCTCACCGGTGATGGTGGTCTCGCTGCACGACGTGGTGCTCGTGCAACAATAGAGGAAGAACTCAACTTCGCCTGTGGACACGTCGAAACAACTGGCGGAGCACGTCTGACCATCGGGGCAGCCGGCGTCCATGCTTAGATCACCATCCTGCGTGCTACTGCACGAGCACTCGCTGCCCGACCCGTTAGTGTCGCCCAGCACGATGCCGGCCCCGAACAAAACGACCGCTGTTGCGGCAGCCAACGCGCCTTTGCTAAAAAGCTTGTTCATCTGTTTTCCTTTCTAGAACTGCATGATTGCTTTTCTCTGCTCCGACCTCGCACCGAAGGAGGACTTCCGCTCTGAGCGGCAGGTCTTCTTAGTGCATCCCTGAAGCATCGCACCGACTATAGGGCGCTCGGGGGGGGGGCATGTCAATCCGTACTTTTACGGATTTTTGCGATTTTTTTGTATCCCAATATCTATCTTGCCAAGGGCGTGGCGGCCACGACCGCCATTGAGGGCAACACGCTTTCAGGGGAGGTACTAACCCGAATATTTTCCAGCGCGGCAAAGCCGCAACCAAACATTGGAAAGCTTTCCGGCAAAAAAATCGGGGCAAAAAAATCTTTCAAAGAGAAAAGAAATTGAGAGAGAGTGATACACGCGGGTACGGCGCGCAGAGGACTGCACGCCACTTGGGCAGCCACACGGCAGCGTGTCTCCCTTTCTCCTCCGACAAGGGGCTAACGTCGCTCCCATTTCCCGCCCTTGCCAAACCGGAGCGAGGGTTTGATCGGCGGCGGCAGAGGTATCTTGGGGGGCGTCGCCGGCTTGGCAGTCGGGGTGGCCGATTTGGGCTGGGCTCGCACCCGAGGCGGCACCTGAGACATCCAGTCTCCGGCCTTGGTAACGCCTTCGCCAATCTTGGCGCCGGCGGCGGTGGCGTCGCCAATTTTGAAGTTGGAACGGGCGGCGATGCCATCCGCCACGGAAGAGACCCAAGCGGCATGGGCGGCGTCGCCGATTTTGAAGTCGGAACGGGCTGAGATGGGTTCACCGGCGGGGCTGGCGGGCTTGACCATATCCTTCCAGCGGTCGCCGATGCTCTCAAGGACTTGGTAGCCGTTGACGAGCCACTCCAGCCCGCCGGTTTGGACATCCACCAGCAATCCGTGGACGGGCACCTTGGGACCGATCAGTGGGCTGCGGCGGGCAATATCGACCCCTTTGATGACGTTCTGGCGCTCGCTGGCGAACATGCCGAAAAACTCACTGAGGTTGTCGGGGAGCATGGAGCGTTCGATGCCCAGGGCGCGGAGGCGGTCGATGAGGCCCAGGGTGGTCATCTTGCCGGCCTGGCAATCGGTGTGGCCGATGATGGCTATCTCCTTGCCGTTTTTAATGGCACAGGCCAGGGCCAGGGAGCGCATGGTGCTGCTCAGCGGGCCAGTGATGATGTTGCCGGCGTTGCGCAACCAGACGAAGTGCTCTTCCGGTACGCCCAGGACCCCCGGCATCAGGGGATTGAGCCGGGGGTCAATGCAGGTGAGCGCCACGATTGGCAGTTCCTCCGTGAAGTCGGCCGGGTGGATGCCGGCCTGGGAGTCGCCGGCCACCGCGCGGTGACTGGCCTCAATGATGGCTTCGAGGAGACGCATGGCGCATCATAGCAGCGTCGGGGTCAGTCCTGCATCTGTTTTCGCCGCTTCGCCTTCCATTACTCTGGAAAAAGTGAGGACTGACCCCGGTGCCTATCTCAAATATGAAGACCACCGCTTGGGGCGCCCGATGAAAAAGTAGATGAGGGCGCCCAGGAAGTGGAGAAAGATGATGACAATGACCCAGGCGACCTTTTCTCCACTTCCCAGGCCCGGGTTGGTAATGGCGTGAACGAGCATCCAAATCCAAAAGATGCAGGCCAACGCGACCAGAGGCGCCGTGAGGAAGGCGAACATAATGCCAAAACCAAAGAGGCCGAGCATGTTCATTTCAGTTTTTCTCCTGATATTTCAGCGGCGACGCGCGCTTTCTCGCCGGGTACTTCCGGGGCAACGCTCGCCATCCGTTTAAGCGAGGGCACCTGCTCCAGCAACTTTTCAAACTTGATTCCGGTCAGACTCTCGATTACGGGTGGCAGTTGCGCAACGATCTGCGTGACATCCCCGGTCAGTTTACTGGCCCCGCCTCCCGTGCCATTGCCGGAGTTGATGATCACCATGCGGTCGGTCTTGGAGAGAGGCTCGCTGATCTTGCCCGCGACCTCCGGCAGGACGCGGATGATCATTTCGACCACCGCAGCCTCGTTGTACTGCTTGAACGACTCGGCTTTGACGCGCATCGACTCGGCGGTGGCCTTGCCTTGAGCCTCGATGATAGCCGCCTCGGCTAAGCCCTTGGCCTTTTGCGCCTCGGCCTCGGCGATGCCAGTGGCCTGGGCCACCTCGGCGTTGGCAAATCCGGTCGCCTTGGCGGCGCTGGCCGAACCGGCGGCCTCCGTCTCCAATTGGAATTTGCGGGCGTTGGCCAGGGTCTCGACGCGGTAGCGCTCGGCATCGGCGGGCTTTTGGACGTTGGCTTCCAACTCGCGTTGTTTGCGCAGGATTTCCTGTTGCTGCAGCTCGATCTGCTTTTGTTTCTCGACGATGGTGACCTGAACCTCCTCGGCCTTGACAAGCTGGCCGGTCTTGAACTTCTGCAAGTCGTAGGCCAGATCCGCTTCGGCCTTTTTCTGGTTCACGGCGGCCTGGTATTGGGCGAGATTGGTTTGATAATCGCGCTGGGCCTCGGCAACCTTGGTATCGGCGGCGAACTTTGCTTCCTGTCCGGCCTGAGTGGCCTGGGCGGAGCGAATCGTGGCGTCCCGGTCGGCTTCAGCCTGGGCGATGACGGCGTCGCGCTTGACCTGGGCGGTGCGCGGTTTGCCCAGGGCGTCAAGGTAGCCCTGGTTATCGCGGATGTCGCGAATGGTGAAGCTGACGATACCCAGGCCCATGTTGGCCATGTCACCGGCGGCGACTTCCTGGACCTTGGAGGCGAAGGCATCGCGGTTTTGGTAGATGTCCTCGACGGTCATGGTGCCCAGGATGGCGCGCAAATGGCCTTCGAGGGTTTGGGTGGCGATGTTCTTGATTTCGTCGGTGCCTTTGCTCAGGAATTGCTCGGCGGCGGTTCCCACCGAGATGTCGTCGCCCTTGACCTTGATCTGGGCCACGCCATCGACGATGACCGGCACGCCTTTGCTCGTATAGACCTCGGGTGTCTGCACGTCGATGGTGAGCAACTCCAGCGAGAGGACATCGACCTTTTCAACCACGGGCCATACGAAGACGCCTCCTCCCTTGACCACGCGGAAGCCGATCTCCCGCACGCTGCCGTCCGGGTCAATGACGCGGTGTTTGCGCCCGGAGATGACCAGGACCTGGTTGGGGCCAACTTTGTTGTAGCGGCTGGCCCAGATGGCGATGAACATGAAGAGGACAACCAGGCACGCGGCTACGACGCCTACGACCAGCGTTGGGGTAGTAATTTCTGCGATGAGGATTGGGGCTAACATGCGGTTCCTTTCCTTTTAAACTGAGTTGTTGACTTAATAGACACTGTCCACGAAAAACTGTGTTCCGACGATGCGGGTAATCCGCACCTCCTTGCCGGCCTGGACCGCCAGACCGTTCTCGGCGCGCGCGGGGGCGGTATAGCGGGCGCCGCCCTGGACATAAGCGATTTCTCCCACGCCTTTGCGTGGAATGGGAGTGACAATCGACGCGGTCTGGCCGATGAGCGCCGCCACGTGGCCTTCGCTTGAGCCCTGCGTATGGCTGAATATGAAATTGAACAGGACGAACGCCACCGAGGCCATCGCCAGGCCGGCCACCGCCGAAATCGGCGCGGTGATCCAGACGCCCCAGGTGGCTGCTACTCGGCTCAGGATCAGGCCGCAGGCGCCAAAGGCGGTTACGAAGCAGGCCAGAACCGTGGGACTCAGAAACGACATCCCCTGCACTCCACCATGGCCAAGGCCGGTGCCGGCATGACCGCCCAAATCGACGTGGCCCGCCATCTCGTGTCCGCCAAAGAAATGGCTGGCGACAGCGCTAATGAGGGTGAATAACAGACCCAGGGCCAGACAGGCGGTGTAGATAATCATAATGCCTCTCTCAGTTCATTGCCTTTATTTAAACCCTTCCGCCAGGGCCAGGCAAGGACCAAACGGCTCTGTCCATGGCCGTGCCTCAGAGGCCACTCGCGACTTGCTGGAGGGATCGATTTCATCGTGTCGCACTTAATAGACGCCCTTTTTGGCCAGCGCGCAGCTATAATTAGGGGTGAGGTTTGGAACCGGCGGGTTTTGCCCAGACACCGTCCACTTGCGCGACTTCGAATGTGAATCACTGGGTTCATCGTTCGCTTCCTCTGACTACGGATTACACGGATTACGCGGATGGGGAAGAAGCCACCTCTCACTGCCGAAAGCTCAAGGCTCCAGCTCCCGCCCCACCCCACCGACCTCAGCTTTACCCGCAAATACTCAGCTACTGCAAAACCCCCGCCCAGGACGCGTGATGCCCGACAGGGGGCGCCCATGACGCCGCCCCTTCGGCCTGCTATCCGTGTCGTCCGCGTCATCCGTGGTCAGACTTTCAGTGGTAGCCATTTTGAGGCGGTTGCGCTAGGTTTTTGGCATGCTGTCGCAGCGCAACAACCGGGACTCATGGCGGGACTCATGGCGGGACTCAGACCCTCTGGCATGAGCGGTTTCTTTTTCAATGTGGGGCGCAAGCTTGGCCACAAGGCGGTTCCCGCGATTCGCAAATCCAAGTGGATTTGGGATTCCCTGACCGGGGACGAAGATGAGGCCCTGAATGCCGAAAAATCCCTGGGCACGGCGATGGCCACGGAACTGCGGAGCGTGGCCGACGTGGTGAACGACCCACAGCTTGAGGGTTTGGTTCAAGGCGTCTGCCAGAGGCTCACGGCGTGCGTAAAGGACAAGCGGCGCACCTTCCACTGCGAGATTATCGCCGACGCGCATCCCAACGCGATGGCCTTGCCCGGCGGCTTTATTTTCATCAGCGGTTCATTATTGGAGTTGTGCGAGCGGCAGGAGGATCGCGTCGCTTTCGCTATCGGCCACGAAATGGCGCATGTCATCCGCAGGCATGTCTGGGACCGGATGGTCAACGAGGCGGTCTTGCGAGCAGCCTCGACCATCGTCGCTCGTTCCGGCCGGCTTGGTGGCTGGCTGCGGCAAAGCGGGTTGCCGCTCTTGCGCAGCGCCTACTCGCGCGACCGCGAAGTTGAGGCCGATGAACTCGGACTCCGCCTGGCTGTCGCGGCGGGGTTCTCTCCCGCCGGCGCCATCGCCCTGATGCAGGCGGTGGCCAGGCTCGAGCCGGACGCCGGGGCGCTGGGTCAGTATTTTGGTTCGCATCCCGACGCGGCGCAACGAATCGCCCATTTAGCTCGCCTGTGCCACATTTTCAAAACACGCACGAAGCACGGATGAGCGGCTCAAGAAACCGCGGAAGCGTCAAGCCGCGAAGCCGCGGAATCGTGTTCGCTCAGAGCAACGGGACACCCCCCCTCGCCAGCCTGGCCCGCCAGGAGCCTCGTTTGACATTTCGGACAATTAGGGGATGTTAGTTTCTATATAAGCCCGGAGGTCCTCATGGAGGGAAGGGACACGAGAGCCGCGCCACCACAAGGCGGATGGGCGGCCGCTTCGTGCCAGTCCGGGTCGGGAAATGAACAATACAAGATTATTCGAGTCAGTGAAGGGAGCTATCCCATGCAAATCACACCCATACAAAGTCAAAACGATTGGTCCTCGAACGGGACCAGGATGAATGCGCAGCCCGTTCAGTCGAAATCAAGCCGCCTTTGCGCAGCCGGAACATCCGGCGGCTTCACGCTGGTTGAGCTGCTGGTCGTCATCGCAATTATTGCGGTCCTTATCGGCCTGTTGCTGCCGGCGGTACAGAAAGTCCGCGAGGCGGCATCGCGGGCCAACTGCGCACAGGATCTGCGCCAGATCGCCGCGGCCGAGCAGCAGTACTACGGCAATAACGATGACAGCTACACCGCCGCTCTAGGTGATGTAGGTGGTCTGGATCTCGCGAGCGCCTATCCCAATAACCAAAAGGACGGTTACATGTTCACAATCACATTGCTGGGCGGCGGCCAGAGCGGCGCTCCGACCGGTTTCCGGATATTGGCAACGCCGGTGGCCCCAGGCAAAACTGGAAGCGTGGACGGGAGCATTGACCAGGACGGCCAGCTTGTTTTTGCGCCTACCCCCGGCGCGGGCGCCGCGCGACGCCTGATGCTCTCTAACATCACGGTCCAGGCCGGCACTGTGCTGACGGGCCTGCTGGCCGACCAGGATTCGAGCTTCGCCGGCCAGTTAACCGGCCTGTTGCGCTCGCCGGATACGGTGCGGAACGTTCTGAGCAACCTGGACGCCAACGCCGATGGAGTGGTGACGCTGGGAGAGATCTTTGGATACAGCTTCGGAAAGGACTTTGGAAATGAGACCGGTTTGGGGGATTTGCTCCCTTACATTCAGAGGCAAATGGATGTGGGCGATGGCGGAGAGCAATGGGAGAATACTCCGGGCGTGGGTTTGCGCGAGTTGCGACGCTTCATGCTGGAGCAGCGATTCCTGGCGAGTTGGCATATCTCCGCCGGGATCTCGCAACTGTCCAGCGCGCTGCCCGCTGTCCAACTGCCCGCCGTCCAACTCACCGGCTTTTGCGATGGGAGCAAGGGGATCCGAGGCGGCGCATTTGAAGCCTTGTTAACGGGCAGCCCGAGCGTCTCTCAACCTCTGTGGTGGAGCGGATGGTTTCGGCTCACCTCCTCGGATGGCGGTGACGGCGGCTTGATCCTGGGCGCATTCCAGCCTCCAACAACCGGCAACAGCCCCAAGGGGCGCACGGACAAAGGGCAGCAGACGCAGCTCGGTGCGGCGTTCTCAGGCGTGCTGATCAGCCCGGGTGGC